>CAZFVH010000150.1:0-10809 GCA_964522465.1 uncultured Rubrivivax sp.
ACCCCCTCGCAGGGCTGGGGCCAGTACACGATGGCGTCGTAGGTGGCGTCGCACGTGGCGCTGCTCGGACTGGGCGCGAACGACGCCGTGACGAAGGCGCTGGTCGGCCCCAGCGGCAGTTCCATCACCAGCGGCAGCAGCCCCCTGTTGCCCGCGGCGGCCCCTGCTGGCGTACCCGGCGCCATCAGGAAAGCCCCGGCCGCGGGGCCGAAGCCCAGGAAGTTCGTCACCTGCTCCACCCGCGCGCCGCAGGCCGCGAACCCACGCTGCTCGGCCGCCTGCCTGATGGGGTTGGAGGACGGGGGCGCTGCGGGCGCCGGCACAGGCGACGCCGCAGGGCGCGCAGGCGCCACCCCCCCTTGCCCGTGGGCAGTCGTGAACGCCGCGAGGCAAGACCCTGCGGCTACCCAAGCGATGAAGGCGCGCCACATCGATCCGTCACGGCACCGAGAAGTCACGCGCGCGGCGACCCGGCACACCTGGCGGGCTACCCGCGGGGCGCGCGTCAACTGCATTTGTTCAGACCGACATTCCACGTTCCGAGGTTAACGCACTTTACATGCCTACGTTCTTACATCTTCTGTCATACCAATGGAAGATACAGAACGGCGTCGGTACGGGGGCAACCGTTGGACGGAGCACCCAGGGCTTGCACAGCGGCAGACAGGTGTAAGCCGACCGGATCGGACACCAGGCGTCGTACACCCTGCGGGCCGACCGCACCACAATCCCGTCGACATCCCCTCGCAGCACGGTAACGAGATCGAGACCCGACGGGAGCAGGTGCGGCATCAGCGCGCCAAGCCCCGAGACCCGCCCCGGCTGGAGCGGCGGGCAAGCGGCAAACGCGGGGGCGGCGCGGTCGAACGTGACCCAGTCAGCGACGACGGTCTGAACGCCGATCGCTTGTCTGAGCACCGCCAGAACATCAGCAAGACTGACTTTGCCGTCGCCGTCGACATCCGCCGCCACGCACCGACGGATGTCGACGGCAGGGGCCAAGTCCGAGCCTGCCGCGATGCCTGCCAACTGCGTGTCGCACCTCAAGCGGCTTCGCAAACCCCCCACAGCTCGTCGGACGCTGAAACGCCACCCACAGCCGGTAACATCTTGTCCTCGCTGCCGTCTGTCGACCGCGGCCGTCCAACCCGAGAAGGAAATCCATGCGCAGAGCTTTCAGAGTCACGGCCGTCGTCCTGTGCATCGGATTGCTGAGCGGGTGCAGCACCCTGACGAGCCTCTGGGACCGGGTCGTGGGGTCACCGACCGCGACCATGGAGGATCGCGGAACCCGAACCATCCCTGCCGTCACTGCGGGCTCCCCCAGCGCCGCCCCGGCGATCACCGCGCGCAGCGATGGCGCGACGGCCGCACCGATACGCGCTCCCTTGCCTTCGACCCGTGAGGCCGAGCCGCCGGCTGCGATGCCGATCGGTTTGACCCCGCCCCAGGTGGGCGTTGTCGACACGCCCCGTTCGGTGACATCCTCCGAGGCAGCACCGAGCGCTGAACGCACAGCCGGGACACCCGTCGAGCGCAGCGTTTACTTCGATTTCGACAGCAGCGCGCTGCGCGATGACGCCCGCCCGATCATCGAAGAACATGCCCGGATGCTGGCGGCCAACCCCGCTCTGAGGCTCACCGTGGAAGGTCACGCCGACGAGCGTGGCGGGCGGGAGTACAACCTCTCCCTCGGCCAGAAGCGGGCCGAGGCGGTGTTGCAGGCGCTGGTGCTGCTCGGGGCGAACGAATCCCAGCTCGAGGCGGTCAGCTTCGGTGAAGAGCGGCCTGCCGTGCAGGGTTCGGACGAAGCATCCTGGGCCAGGAACCGCCGAGTGGAACTGAAGCAGCGCCGCTGACCCTACTGAACCTGTTGTCTGCGTTCGGTCGCGAGTCGGCCAAGCGCAGACGGCCACGTTCGTTCGACGAACGCCACGGTTCGCAAAACACAACAGGCCAATCCCTTGTGAGGATTGGCCCGTTGATTTTAATGGCGCGGCTGGCAGGATTCGAACCCACGACCCCTTGGTTCGTAGCCAAGTACTCTATCCAACTGAGCTACAGCCGCGAAGCTCGCTACTATACATCACGTTTTGCCGACGAAGAAGAGGCGGGGATCAAAACGTCCATCAGCGACCGGCAGGCCGGCGGCGCGGTCAGTACAGGGCGCGCGCCTGCGACTCGCAAGCTTGCGCGCGCTCGGCGTCCCCCGCACCGCGCGCGGCTTCGCCCAACAGTTGCCAGGCACGGCGGCGCAGATGCGGATCCAGGTCGGCCGCGGTAGCGGCCTGCTCCAGGGGGCGAGCGGCCTTGCCCCACAGCTCGCGCATCGCCAGCAGGATGCCACCGGCCGCCGCGACGGCCGAATCCTGCGGCAGGGCATCCAGCGCACGCTCCGTGGTCGGCAACCACTCCGGCCCGACGCCTTCGAGCACATCGCCGAGGGTCAGGGCGATCGGCAAGCGGTCTTCCGGTGGCAGTTCCGTGATCCGGTCCCAGAAGGGCCGCAGCCACTGGCGGGCGTCGGCGGCCGCCCCCATGCGTGCGGCACAGCGCGCGGCGTGTGCCGCGACGTGCGGATCTCGTCGGTCTGCGCTTTCCAGGGCCTGCCACTGTTGGCGCAACTGCTCGATGTCGTGGGCCGCGTCCAGCACCTGTGCGGCAAGCGATCGCAACAGGCCCCGCGAGGCATCGGCCGTGAAGGCCTGGTGCTTGGACAGCAACCGCGCTGTCTGCAAAGCCTCCAGCGGCTGACGCGCCAGACGGGCGGCGCGCAGTCGCAGGCGCAAGGACTGTGTCCGACGTGCCACACCCGGAGGGAGAGCCGCCAACCACTTCAGCGCCCGATCGGCGTCGCGGTCGTCCAAGGCCCACTCGGCCGCCTTCAGCCGCGCACCGTCCGATGCGACCCGCAGGCCCGACGCGTCGGCCTGGGCCAACGTCTGCTCGAGCAACTGGTCGCGACGCTCGCGGTCCTGCAGCCGGTGGAGGCTCTCGGCGGCCACCAGACGCACGGCCACCGCCAGCTCGGCCGCCTCCGGCACGTCGCCCGTCGATTCGCCGATCAGGGTCAAGGTGTGCTCGGCCGCTTTTCGAGCCCGCCCGTAACGTGCCGCAGTCATCTCGACCAGCGCTTCGCGCAGGCCGCGGTGCGCCGCGCGCTCACGTTGCAGTCGCCGCCACTCACTTGCGCGCTGCGGCAGTTTCAGCAGGGCCTCGAGGCCCCGCAACACGGCAGCGAATGCCAGGTAGGAAAGCACCAGGAGCACGACCATGAGGTTCAACGACAGGTCGGCGCGCCAACCCCGCCACGCCAGCGTGACGATCCCGTCGTTGGCGCCCAGTGTGGTGGCGGCGAGCACCGCCACCGCAAAGAGCATGATGAACCAGAAGACGCCGCGCATCGGCAGTCACCCTGTCGGTTCAGCGTCCGGCCTGCACGGCAGCCAAGGCCGCGAGCGTCGCGTCCGGCCGCGGCACAATCAGTTGCGAAGTCTGCGCAGCCGTTTGCCGCAGCAGTTCGCCAGCCAACGCGACGCGACGTGACGAACGGTCGAAGTACCGCGTCAGGATGTCTTGCGCTTCACGCAGATCGGCACGCGCGAGGTCTGGCTGGCGACTCATCAGAGCCAGACGTGCGTTGAGCAGTCGCAACTTCAGGTTGCCCCGCAGGAAATAAGCCTGGTCGGGTGCCAGCAGCAAGGCGGGGGGGTCGTCCACACGCGTCACCCGGATGAGGTCGCGCACCTCGGCCCAGACTTCGGCAGTCATCGCGCGCAGACCCTCGTCCAGCCAACGGGGCATGCCGGGCAGGCTCGCCGCGGGCTCGGGCTCGCTCCTGGAGGGTAGCGTCCCCGCAGCGGCCCCGTCCGTGGGGGGCGAATCCGCGCCAGGCACCGGCGCCGACGCACGTGGCGGCGCGCGGCGCGCATCGATGGCAGCCAGCATCGGCAGGTCGTCAACCTGTCGGATCACCTCGTCGATGCGGATCGCCAGCGTGGGCAGATCAGCCACCGATTCGCCGCGCAGTCGTTCCAGATCCTGCAGCACCGCGCGACGCACGGGCTCGACGCGCGGCAGTGCATAGCGTGCCAGCCGCTCATCGGCCTGACGCAAGGCCGACGCCAGCGGTTGGCCGCTTCCTGTGATCTCGGACTGCTGCACCGCCACCCGTATGGCGGCCTCGACATCGGCCAGCAGGTTCTCGTCACGGGAACGAGCCAGTGCCTGCATCAGATCCTCGATCTGGGAGCGCTGGAGCATGGTTTCAGCCACGCGCGCCTCGAGCAGGGCCAGCTTCGTGACGGAGTCGCGCGAGAGCGCATCCGCCTGCGCGGCCAGGGCTCGCGCCTCGGCGACCTGACCGGTGGCCGCATCCTGGCGCTTGACCAGAGCGGTCTCGACCACTTCGAGCCGCTCGCGCGAGGACCAGACGAGCCACATCGACGCCACACAGGCCCCAGCCAGCGCAGCCATCGCCCACGCGGCCCATCGGGGCAAGGAAGCGGACGATCCGGCGGTGCCGACCCCGGTCGAGCCCGAGGAGACCGGCAGGACCCCGGAAGCAGACGGCGGGGCCGTCGCGGCGTCAGCCCCGGTCACGGGGGGGGTCTCGGCGTTCGGGACAGCGTTCACAAGGGCCGTGATTCTAGGTTGACCCAAGCCTTCAGCAGCCCCTGCCAACCCGGATCGACCCCCTGTACGCTCAGGAAACCGGCGTGGCGGGCGGCAGCCGCGATGCGCGGATGCGATACCAGCGCCACCGCTCGCGACCAGTCGGCGCCCGGCGTGAGCTCCTGGAGATGCGCCACGGCCTGCGCGCTGGCCAGACTGAAGACATGCGCCTGGGGCTGCTGTACGGCCTGGGCGAGCCGTTGACGCTCGGCGTCGTCGAGCACGGGCACACGCCGTGTGTAGGCCGTCAGGAGGTCGACGTGCGCGCCGGCTTCCCGCCAACGCTCTGCCAGCCAATCACGCCCTGCCTGGCCGCGCACGATGTGCACACGTCGTCCAACCCAGTCACGCCCGCGCAGCACGGCCCACAGGGATTCCGATTCCTCCTCCTGGCCCGCCCCGGGCGCGACGAGCGTCATCCCCTGTCCTGGGGCCGCCCCGCCGCAGGCCTGCAACGCCGCCACGAGCGCGGCCGACGTTCCCGCCCCCGGGCACCCCGCATCCAGCCCCCAGGGCCAGACCGCGCCGGCAGGACGCGCCGCGAAGAACCGGGACACGGCATTCGCGCTGACGAACATCACGAAGGCCGACTCGCCCAGGGCTCGCCACGCGGCTTGCAGGGAACTGTCGTCTTCCAGCGCTGCGATCTCGACCAGGGGCAGCAGATGCGCATCGACGCCCGCCAGACGCAGGCGATCCACCCAGGGCTGCGCCTGGCTGCGCGGCCGCGTCACCAGCAGGCGCGGCCGGACTGGCGTCACGACGCGTGCAGGTAGGCATCGGCCCCGGCCGCGCGAAGCCGGGCCACGACCGCCTCGCCCAAGGCGCGTGCCTGCTGGTCGTCGGCTGGCGCCCCTCGCACCTCGGCCGTCAGCAGGGGACGGTGCGGCTGCGCGCCGTTGCCCAGCGCCGCGCGCAGATGCAGTTGCGAGCCCTCCCACACGGCATGCGCCGCCAGGGGCATGCTGCAACTGCCGCCGAGCGCGCGCGAGACGGCGCGCTCGGCGTGGGCGGCGAGGGAGGTGGGCGCATGCACCAGGGCCGACAAGGCGTCGCGCAAGGCCACGGCATCCTCGCGCACCTCGATGCCCAGCGCGCCCTGGCCGGCCGCCGGCAACATCTCGTCGACCTCGAAGACCGCACGGATCCGCTCAGACAGACCCAGCCGCTTCAAGCCTGCGGCGGCGAGCACGATGGCGTCGTACTGCCCCTCGTCCAGCTTGCGCAGCCGGGTGTCGAGGTTGCCCCGCAGCGGCTCGATGCGCAGGTCGGGACGCAGGGCCAGCAGCTGCACCACGCGACGCAGGCTCGAGGTGCCCACGCAGGCGCCTTCAGGCAAGGAGCGAAGGTCCGCATGGCGGCTCGAGACGAAGGCATCTCGCGGGTCCTCGCGTTCGAGGATGGCCGCGAGCACGAAGCCCTCGGGCAGATCCATCGGCACGTCCTTCAGCGAGTGGACCGCCAAATGGGCGCGACCGTCTTCCAGCGCCGTCTCCAGTTCCTTGACGAACAGGCCCTTGCCGCCCACCTTGGACAGCGCGCGGTCGAGGATCTGGTCGCCGCGGGTGGTCATGCCGAGCAGGTCGACCGTCATACCGAAGCGCGCGCGCAGCAGGTCACGCACGTGCTCGGCCTGCCACAGCGCCAGGCGGCTCTCCCGCGTGGCAATGATCGTCGGTGAAGACATGCGCAATCCCTCCTCTTGGTGTGGGCCGGTGCGGGCCCGCGGGTGCGGTGGGCCTGGCGGGGGTCAAGCGCCATCGATCCGGTTGACAGCAATTATCGTCAACTCAAACCGACATCCCAAGCGTTTCATGAGGATCGTCCCGGCGATCCAACGGGAGCCCGCCCCAGGTACGGACCTTGCTCGCCCCCCACAATCCCGCCGTCATGTCTGTCAGACACACTGCCATGCCCAGCCGCTCGTCCAGCCCGCCCGACCGACCCGCCGGCACCGCGCCAACGCGCGCCGCCTCACGCCCCGACTCGGCCGCCGACCCCACCAAGGACGACGCCCTGCGCGAGGACGTCCGCCTGCTCGGCCGCATCCTGGGCGACACCATCCGCGAGCTCGAGGGGCGCGAGACCTACGACCTGGTCGAACGGGTGCGCCAGCTGTCGGTGGCCTTCCGGATCAAGCGCGACGCCAGCGCCGGACGGGCGCTGGACCGCCTGCTGAAGAACCTGTCGACACAGCAGACGGTGGGCGTGATCCGCGCCTTCAGCTATTTTTCTCACCTGGCCAACATCGCCGAGGACCGGCACCATGTGCGACGCCGCCTGCACCACGAGCGACTCGGCCATGTGCAGGAAGGCTCGCTGGCCATGGCACTTGAGCGCCTGCACGCCGCCGAGGTGCGCGCGGTCGACATCGCGCAGGTGTTGAGTCGTGCTTTGATCTCGCCCGTGCTCACCGCGCACCCTACCGAGGTTCAGCGCCAGAGCATCCTGGACGCCGAGCGAGCGATCGCCGAACTGGTGGCCGCCCGCGACACCCTGGCCACGCCGCGCGAGCTCGACGAGAACGAGGCGCTGATCCGCGCCCGCGTCACGCAACTGTGGCAGACGCGCATGGTGCGGACCTCGCGCCTGAGCGTCGAGGACGAGATCGAGAACGCGCTGAGCTACTACCCGATGACCTTCCTGCGCCAGATCCCGCGGCTGTACGCGGAGATCGAGCACGCGCTGCCCGGCCACGAGATCGCACCGTTCCTGCGCATGGGGCACTGGATCGGGGGAGACCGCGACGGCAATCCCAATGTCGGGGCCGCGACGATGCGCCGTGCGCTGTCGCGCCAAGCCGAGGTGGCGCTGCGCTTCTACCTCAGCGAAGTGCACGCGCTGGGCAGCGAGTTGTCGATGTCGCAAGCCTGGGCGCCGATCACGCCTGAGATGCAGGCGCTGGCCGAGGCCTCGCCCGACCGCAGCCCGCACCGCGAGGACGAGCCCTACCGACGCGCCCTCACCGGCCTGTACGCCCGCCTCGCCGCGACGCTGCACGAGCTCACGGGCACCGAGGCCCTGCGCCACGCCGTGCCACCGCAGAACCCCTACCCCCACGCGCAGGCTTTCCTGGCCGACCTCGACGTCATCGCCGACAGCCTGCGCCACCACCGCGCGCAGGCGCTGATCGCCCCGCGCCTGCAACCGCTGCGGCGCGCGGTGCAGGTCTTCGGCTTCCATCTGGCCACGCTCGACATCCGGCAGAGCTCCGACCAGCACGAGATCGTCGTGGCCGAACTGCTGCGCGTGGCGCGGGTGGAGGCGGACTACGCGGCGCTGGACGAGGCGCAGCGCTGCGCGCTGCTGCTGCGCCTGCTGGGCGAGGTGCGCCCGCTGCGTGTGCCCGAGGCCCCCTATTCAGAGGGGACGCGCCGCGAGCTCGAGGTCTTCGAAACCGCGCGCGACCTGCGCCGCCGCTACGGCGCGCAGGCGCTGCGCCACTGCATCATCTCGCACACGGAAGAGGTGAGCGACCTGCTGGAGGTGCTGCTGCTGCACAAGGAATGCGGGCTGCTGCACGGGGCGCTGACGGCCGACGCCGAACCCGCAGCGACCGCGCAGGACTTGCCGGGCGCGGCGCGGGCCGAGCTCATCGTCGTGCCGCTGTTCGAGACCATCGGCGATCTGCGCCGCGCCGAGCCCATCATGCGCGCCTTCTACGCGCTGCCCGGGGTGGCGGCGATGGTGGCGCGCAGCGGCGCCGAGCAGGACGTCATGCTGGGCTACAGCGACAGCAACAAGGACGGCGGCATCTTCACCAGCAACTGGGAGCTCTACCGCGCCGAGACGGCGCTGGTGGCGCTGTTCGACGAGCTGCGCGCCGCGGGCGCACCGATCACGCTGCGGCTGTTCCACGGCCGCGGCGGCACGGTGGGCCGCGGCGGCGGGCCCAGCTACCAGGCCATCCTGGCCCAGCCGCCGGGCACCGTCAACGGGCAGATCCGGCTGACCGAGCAGGGCGAGGTCATCGGCTCGAAGTACGCACACCCGGAGATCGGCCGTCGCAACCTGGAGACGCTGGTGGCCGCCACCCTGGAGGCAACGCTGCTGCACCCGACCCGCAGCGCGCCGCGCCCCTTCCTGGACGCCGCCGCCGCCTTGAGCGAGGCCGGCTTCCAGGCCTACCGGCGTATCGTCTACGAGACCCCCGGCTTCGCCGACTGGTTCTTCAGCGCCACGCCGATCCGCGAGATCGCCGAGCTGAACATCGGCTCGCGCCCCTCCTCGCGCAAGGCCACCCGCGCCATCGAGGACCTGCGCGCCATCCCCTGGAGCTTCTCCTGGGGCCAGTGCCGCATCGGCCTGCCGGGCTGGTGCGGCTTCGGCTCGGCAGTCGAGGCCTTCCTGGGAGGGCTGGGCACGCCGACAGACCGCGAGCACGCGGCATCCGCTGGCGGCCTCGACCCAATGGACATTGCAGCCGGTCATGGCAGACCCGCAGCGCCAGCCGAGGGCTCGACGGCCGCGGCCCCAGGCCTGGGGTCCGCGGAAGCGGACCCCGCGGAAAGTCCACAGGACACGCCGACCGCGGCCACCAGACCGGCCGACCCCGACCGGCTGCGCCTGCTGCGGCGCATGCACAAGCAGTGGCCTTTCTTCCGCACCTTGCTGTCCAACCTGGACATGGTGCTGGCCAAGACCGACCTGGCCCTGGCGCGCCGCTACGTCGACCTGGTCGAAGACCGGCGCGCCGGGCGCCGCATCTTCACGCTGCTGCAAGCGGAGTGGGACAGGACCGCGCAGGCCCTGGCCCTGATCACCGGCGAGACCACGCGCCTGCAGTCCAACCCCGCGCTCGCCCGATCGCTCGAGCACCGCATCCCCTACATGGACCCGCTGAACCACCTGCAGGTCGAACTGCTGCGCCGCTACCGCCAGCGCCGAGACGGCGACCCCGACACCCCGCGCGTGCAGCGCGGCATCCACCTGTCGATCAACGGGCTGGCGGCGGGGTTGAGGAACACGGGGTGAGAACAGGCGGGCAAATGAAGCAGTGGACAGGACGCCCAGGCTCGCATCAAGTGCGCCTGGGCCAAACGCACCCGGGCGTGCGAAGGCGACGTCGACGCCCCCGGGATAATCCAGGCCCTCGCCCACACGGTTGCCCCGCCCCATGACCAGCTCCAACCCCCTCGCCAACAAGTCCCAGGCCTGGTCGGCCCTGTTCACCGAGCCGATGAGCGAGCTCGTGCAGCGCTACACCGCGAGCGTCGGCTTCGACAAGCGCCTGTGGCGGGCCGACATCGACGGCAGCCTGGCGCACGCGCGCATGCTGGCGGCGCAGGGCATCATCGGCGCGCAGGATCTCGCCGACATCGAACGCGGCATGGCCCAGATCGCCGGCGAGATCGAGCGCGGCGAGTTCACCTGGAAGCTCGAACTCGAGGACGTGCACCTCAACATCGAGGCCCGGCTGACCGAGCTCGTCGGCCTGGCAGGCAAGCGCCTGCACACCGGGCGCTCGCGCAACGACCAGGTGGCCACCGACGTGCGCCTGTGGCTGCGCGCCGAGATCGACGGCCTGGCCGCGCTGCTGGTGGCGATGCAGCGCGCCCTGGTCGAGCTGGCCGCGCGCCACACCGAGACCGTGATGCCCGGCTTCACGCACCTGCAGGTGGCGCAGCCGGTGAGCTTCGCGCACCACCTGCTGGCCTACGTGGAGATGTTCGCGCGCGACGCCGAGCGCCTGGCCGACTCGCGCAAGCGCGTCAACCGCCTGCCGCTGGGCGCGGCCGCGCTGGCCGGCACCAGCTACCCGCTGGACCGCGAGGCCGTGGCGCGCGCGCTGGGCTTCGACGGCGTGTGCGAGAACAGCCTGGACGCCGTCAGCGACCGCGACTTCGCGCTCGAGTTCGCCGCCTGCGCGTCGATCTGCATGGTGCACGTCTCGCGCCTGGCCGAGGAGCTGGTGCTGTGGATGAGCCAGAGCTTCGGCTTCATCGACCTGGCCGACCGCTACTGCACCGGCTCGTCCATCATGCCGCAGAAGCGCAACCCCGACGTGGCCGAACTCGCGCGCGGCAAGAGCGGGCGCGTCGTGGGCCACCTGATGGGGCTGATCACGCTGATGAAGGGCCAGCCGCTGGCCTACAACAAGGACAACCAGGAAGACAAGGAGCCGCTGTTCGACAC
>CAZFVH010000151.1:0-10771 GCA_964522465.1 uncultured Rubrivivax sp.
AGCAGTTCGTCGTGAGCACCGGCAGGCCGTAGGTGTGGTGCCAGGCGCGCACCAGATGGTCGCTGGCGGCCTTGCTGGCCGAGTAGGGGCTGTTGGGCTGGTAAGGGTGGGTCTCGGTGAAGGCCGCGTCACCGGGGCCCAGGCTGCCATAGACCTCGTCGGTGGAGACGTGGTGGAAGCGGAAGGCCGCGCGCTCGGGCTCGGGCAGGGCGCCCCAGTGGGCGCGCGCGGCCTCCAATAGCGTGAAGGTGCCCTCGACGTTGGTCCGCACGAAGGCGCCCGGGCCGTGGATGCTGCGGTCGACATGGCTCTCGGCGGCGAAGTGCACGAGGGCGCGCGGCCGGTGCTGCGCCAACAGGCGGTCGACGAGGGCGCGGTCGCAGATGTCACCCTGGACAAAAACGTGCCGCGGGTCGCCGTCCAGGCTGGCGAGGTTCTCGCGATTGCCGGCGTAGGTCAGCGCGTCGAGGTTGACGATGGGCTCGCCCGAGGTGTCGGACGTCGCCAGCCAGTCGAGGACGAAGTTGCTGCCGATGAAGCCGGCACCACCGGTGACGAGGAGGGTCATCTTGCGATCGGGCCTTGAACGAGCCGAGAAAGCGGCGATCCACCGATTGTCAACCGCGCGAAGGGCGATCGGAAGTTGTCGGATCAACGAAAAGGGGCGCCGATGGCGCCCCTTTCGAGATCAGGTGGGACTGGAATCAGTTCGCCTGCTGAATCCCTGCGATGGCCCACTGCGACCCATCGCCCTCGGGCTTGGACAGGTGCCAGACCTCGTCGAAGTCGACCGACTCGCCGTCCTCGCGGATACGGCCCTGGAAGCGCACGCTGACGATCTGACGACCGTCCTCGGCGGCGAAGTCGACGATCTTCGCCTCGACCCGCTCGACGTCGGTGTGCTGACCGGTGCCGGCGCGGTCCTGCAGGTCGATGCGCAATTCGGCAAACATCTCCGGGGTCGTGAAGCGGCGCAGGTCGTCCAGGTCACCCGCGTCGTTGGCCGCCTGCAGGCGGATGAAGATCATCTTGGCGATGCGCTCGAAGGCGGGCACGTCGAAGCCCTCGGGCAGCTCAGGCGCCGTGGCCGGCGCAGACGCCACCCCGGCCGCGCTGGCCAGTGGCGTATCCGTGCCGGCATCACCAAGGCGGCGCAGTGGCTGACCCGTGACCGACAGGTCACCCGATGCAGGCTCGAAGCCGGAGCGCTCCATGACCGGCGCCTGCGTCGCCGCGGGTGCGGCAGGTTCGGCGTTGCGCTGAGCAGCGGGCCAGGAGGCCGTCGTACCGCCGGCTGAGCTGCCTGCGCCCGCCCCCGCGCCCGCTGTGGCCAGCGCCTCGCGCTGCTGTCCGCCGGCGAAGCGACGCATGATGAAGCGGATCACGAAGAACAAGGCCACCGCCAACAGCGCCATCATCAGGAAGTTGGCAAACGCTTCACCCATGCCCAGGTGGCTCATCAGTGCCGCCAGACCGAGGCCAGCGGCCAGACCGGCGATGGGACCCATCCAGGAACGCTTGGCCGGCGCGGCGGCCGCAGCGGCTGCCCCACCCATGGCCGGTGCTGCCGCCGATGCAGGAACGGCGGACTGCCCGGGCGCCGCCGACGGATTGGCCGGGGAGGAGGGCGTGTTCTGCGGTGCTGCCTGCGTGGGGGCGCTGCGCTGCATGCCGACGGACTTGCCGCCACCGACACGTTTGGCCTCAGCCCAACCGACCGTGCCGGCGATCATCACACCGGCCAGCGCACTGACCAACCAGTTCTTCATCTTCAGTCCCTCTTCAATAAGGAATCGTCGTCGTGGAATACCCTGGAATCCAGGATCACCGCGAAGTGTGAGGCTTTCCACCGCGCGCGCCAAGCAAAAGCCCTGAAGACCCCAGAGGTTCTGGGATGTCCTGTGGGGCTCCACGCGAGGCGCCGGCGGGATCCGGTGGCAGGCGGTAAGGGACGGTGAGAGGCGGTGGAGGCAGGGCCGGCTCCGGATAATGGACACGTCCGGGCCGATGGTGGCCGCGGTTGCGCGAGGAGATGAGCGATGGAGCCCAAGGCGACGACACAGGCCATCACCCTGGGCGGGGGATGTTTCTGGTGCACCGAGGCGGTGTTCGAGCGCGTCGAGGGTGTTGTCGCGGTCGAATCCGGATATTGCAACGGACACGTCTTGGCGCCGACCTACGAGCAGGTCTGCGGTGGCAACACCGGGCACGTGGAGGTGGTGCGCGTGGAGTTCGACCCGGCGCGCATCGGCCTGCGCGAGATCCTCGAGATCTTCTTCGCCGTGCACGACCCCACCACGCTTGACCGCCAGGGCAATGATGTCGGCCCGCAGTACCGCTCGGGGATCTACCTGCATGACGAGACGCAGCGCGCCACTGCGTTGGCGGTGCGGGCCGAGGCCGACACCGCGCACGGTGGGCAGGTGGTCACCGAGGTCGAGATGCTGCGCAACTATTCGCGTGCCGAAACCTACCACCAGCACTACTACGGACGCAATCCCTGGCAAGGCTATTGCGCGTGGGTCGTGCGACCCAAGGTGGAGAAGTTCGAGCGTGCCTTCCGGGCGAGGGTGCGTCGGGCTTGACGGGTCGCAAGGTCGGGGACGATGACGCGCCAGGAGCGCGTCGTACAGGCTGCAGGGACGGGTCGTGGTCCCTCGGCCGGTCAGCGTTGTGCCGAGAGCCCGGCGTTCAAGGCGCGAGACGCTCGCGTACCCATCGGTCATTGTCCAGCCGGTAGCGCAGGCGGTCGTGCAGACGCGACGGGCGCCCCTGCCAGAACTCGAAGCGGTCGGGGGTGAGGCGGTAACCTCCCCAGTGCGGCGGCCGCGGCGGGTTCATCAGGTGCTGGGCGCCATAGCGCGCCGCATTGGCCACGAGCACGGCGCGCGAGGCGATCACCTCGCTCTGCGGTGAGGCCCAGGCGCCGATGCGCGAATCCAGCGGGCGTGAGGCGTAGTAGCGATCCGACTCTTCCTCGGACACCTTTTCAACACGCCCCTCGATGCGCACCACGCGCTCGAGCTCGACCCAGTGGAACTGCAGTGCGGCATGCGGGTTGGCTGCAAGTTCTCGGCCCTTGCGGCTGAGGTAGTTGGTGTACCAGACGATGCCGTGCGCGTCCCAACCCTTGATCAGCACGATGCGCGAGGAGGGCCGGCCGTCGGCGCCCACAGTGGCGAGGGTCATGGCGTTGGGTTCCGGCAGGCGGGCGGCGATGGCCTCTTCCAGCCATTGACCGAACTGCAGCAGCGGGTCTGCATGCGAGGCGTCTTCGTCGAGTGCGGCGCGCTCGTAGCTCTTGCGCAGTTGGGCGATGTCGGTCATGGGTGCGTCCGGTGACAGGAGATGACGGCGGTGATTGAGGGCGTGGGCCTGGCGCCTGGCGTTCGTCGTGTCCGGCAGACGGCCGTGTGTGCGACCCGCACGCCATCTACGGGGAAGGCCCTAGGTAGACATCCCATTGGCGAAGCCGTCGAATGCGGGCATGCTGCGTGTCAAGGAGTTTGGACGTTGCGCGATGCCGCGCTTCGAAGATTTTGTCAGGGAATGGGATGAGGCAGGATCCGACGGTGATCGTGGTGGCGGCGGGGCGCGGATCGCGCTTCGCAGGGCCGGGGCACAAACTGTTGCAGCCGCTGGGGGACTCCACCGTGCTGGGGCAGACGCTGGCCCATGTGATCGAAGCCGGGATGCCGATGCTGGTCGTGATCACGCCGGGCTTGGCGGTCGCGGCCACCCAGGCTGTGGCGCGGCGGGATCTGCTCGTGATCTCGGAAGTCGATGCTGCCCGAGGCATGGGCCACACCATCGCGGCCGGCGTCCAGGCGCGCCCGCACGCCGCCGGCTGGCTGGTGTTGCCTGGTGACATGCCGCTGGTGGGGCCTCAGGCGCTGCGGGCGGTGGCGGGCGCGGTGGCCTCGAACGCCGTGGTCTATGCACAGCACCATGGTCGGCGTGGCCACCCGGTGGGCTTTGCCACCGGTATGTATTCCGAACTCGTCTCCTTGACCGGCGACGAGGGTGCGCGCCGCTTGCTCGCGCGCTATCCCTCGGTCGGGGTCGAGACCGACGATCCCGGTGTCCTGTTCGACATCGACACCGAGAGCGATCTCGCGGCGGCGCGCGCCATGGTGCCGGCACTGCGCACTGCCTGACGGCGTGACCGCGCCGAGGCGCCTTCTTCCAGGCCCGTCCCAGCCGGCCCGGATGTTTCAGGGCGACAAGCCGTCGCGTCGCGCCAGCGCCACCAGCCGCTCGACCTCCTGGTCCGTGATGCCGTGCGCCGCGAGCGCGGCGGCGGTTTCCATCAGATAGTCCAGCGTCGTGCCGTATCGTCCCCGGGCGTGCCGCAGGATGTCGAGTACCTGGTCATCGGGCAACTTGGGCAGACAGGCCGGGCTGCGGCGCGGCAGCGTGAAGGCCAGGGCATGCACCACGCCGGCCGTCGTGAACAGGGGCAGCATGCGCGGCTCGTAGACGCCGGTAGGCATCTCGCGCGCCCACAGCCGGCGCAGATCGCTTTCGAGCGACTCGGGGGCCAGTCGATAGGCCAGGCCTCGGCAGGCGCCACCCGACAGCAGGGCGAACACCAGACCGTGCCGCTCCGGCGTGCCCCGGTTGACACGCGAACGCATGCGCAGCGCGCGGTGCCATCCTCGAACCAGGGCCGGTCGCTGCTCCAGGGCCCCGAACTCGGGCCGCCAGATCAGCGAGGCATAGCCGAAGACCCAGAAGTCGTCCCGTCCACGCCAGTGGGCGACCAGACGTTCCAGTGCTTCGGTCACGGCGGGGGGCGGTGTCAGCACGGCAGGGGGTGCGCAGTTTCTCCGGTGGATATGACATTGTCGGGCGTCGAGAGCCTGTCGCGTGCCGCCGTCAGGGCCGTCGATTCCGGGGGTCGCGGGGTCGGGTTTAGAAACTTGTTGACATGTTTTCTTGTAACCAGGTTACATTGGGGCGCGTCCAATCCCGGACCCTCCGCCACCGTTCCGCCGATGTCCGCCCTTGCAGCTCTCCACCCCGTTCTGTCCAGCGTCACCGCACGCATCCGAGCGCGCAGTGCGGTGGAGCGTGCAGCCTATGTCCAGCAGGTCGATCGCCTGGTGGCCCGGCCCCGTGGGGCAGACCGCATGGGCTGCGCCAACGTGGCGCACGCCTTCGCCGCGCTGCCGGCGTCCGACAAGCTGCGCGTGGTCGCGCATCGCGCGCCGAACCTGGCCATCGTCAGCGCGTACAACGACATGTTGTCGGCGCACCAGCCCTACGAGGGCTACCCGGCGCTGATCCGCGACGAGGCGCGACGCCGGGGCGCCACGGCCCAGGTGGCCGGCGGCGTGCCGGCGATGTGCGACGGCGTGACGCAGGGCCAGCCGGGCATGGAACTCAGCCTGTTCTCGCGCGACACCATCGCGATGGGCACCGCGGTGGCGCTGTCGCACGATGTCTTCGACGCGGCACTCCTGCTCGGGGTGTGCGACAAGATCGTGCCGGGCCTGCTGATCGGCGCGCTGCACTTCGGGCATCTGCCTTGCATCTTCGTGCCAGCCGGGCCGATGGCCTCCGGGCTGTCCAACACGGAGAAGTCGCGCGTGCGAGAGCGTGCTGCGCAGGGACTGGCCAGCCGTGAGGAACTGTTTGCCGCCGAGAGCGCGGCCTACCATGGCCCGGGCACCTGCACCTTCTACGGCACGGCCAACAGCAACCAGATGCTGCTCGAGGCCATGGGTCTGCATGTGCCGGGCGCCGCCTTCGTCCACCCGCACGACGGCCTGCGCGAGGCCTTGACCCGCGAGGCCGTGCGCATGGTGCTGGCACGCGCCCGGCCCGGCCCGGAGTTCCTGCCCATCGGCCGTCTGGTGGACGAACGCAGCATCGTCAATGCGATGGTGGCGCTGCTGGCCACGGGCGGCTCCACGAACCATCTGATCCATTGGGTCGCGGTGGCGCGTGCCGCAGGGCTGACGGTGGACTGGGACGACTTCGACGCGCTGTCGGCGGTGGTGCCGCTGCTGGCGCGCGTGTATCCGAACGGGACGGCCGACGTCAACGCCTTCCAGGCCGCAGGCGGGCCGGGCTTCGTGCTGCGCGAGTTGATGCGTGCCGGCCTGATGCACGCCGACGCGGGCGCGCTGTCGACCCACGGGATGGCTGCTCATGCGAGGCGCCCGGTGTGCAGGGGCGGCGCAGGGGCCGTGCGTGCACGAGCCGTGGCGGCGCGACCGGCGCACGCGCCGGCGGGGCCCAACGGGTCCAACGGGTCCAGCGCACCTGCCGATCCGACCGGGCAGACCGATCCGATCGAGTCTTGTCTGGCCTGGGAGGATCTGCCTGCCGACAGCGCCGATGACGATGTGCTGCGGACGGTGCGCGCTGCGTTCTCCCCCACCGGCGGTCTGCGCGTGCTGCAGGGCCCTCTCGGCCGTGCCGTGATCAAGGTGTCGGCCGTGCCGGATGACAGACACCTCGTGCAGGCGCCGGCGCGGGTGTTCGACTCGCAGGAGGCGCTGCACGCGGCGTTCGCCGCCGGCGAGCTTGACCACGATGTCGTCGTCGTCGTGCGTTTCCAGGGCCCGCGGGCCAACGGAATGCCCGAACTCCACAAGCTGACGCCGCCGCTGACGGTGCTCCAGCGGCGCGGGCACCGGGTCGCGCTCGTCACCGACGGACGCATGAGCGGCGCCTCGGGCACGGTGCCGGCGGCGATCCATGTCTGTCCCGAAGCGCTGGACGGCGGTCCGCTGGCGCGGGTGCGTGACGGCGACATCATCCGGCTCGATGCGCGGGCTGGTCGCCTGGAGGTGCTGGTCGACGACCGCGAATGGGCGAGCCGTGTGCCGGTCTCTCGCACACCCGGGCAGGCCGACGCATCGGCACACGGCCTTGGCCGCGATCTGTTCGCCGGCATGCGACGCCATGTGCGCAGCGCCGAGGAGGGCGCGGTGACCTGGCTGTGACGCGCACTCGGGGGCGTCGGCTGCGCGGTGGCGCGGCAAAGCGGGCCGATGCATCGGCCGTGCGAGCGCGAGTTCCGAGGTGGCCGCTCTGCGGTGGCTTGTTCCGATGCGGCCCTGGGGCCGCGTGCGCCGGTCCGTCTGTCGTCCGGCCGCGCGTGCCGATTCGAACGACCTGGGGCATCATCGCCGCCCCGCCTGAATGGAGATGTCCACGATGAAGCCGATGCAGCCGATCGAACTTGCCTCGCATGGCCCGGTGATCCCGGTCATCGTGCTCGAGCGCCTGCGGGACGCGGTGCCGCTGGCGCGTGCGCTCGTCGAGGGCGGCGTGCGGGTGCTCGAGGTGACGCTGCGCACCCCCGTGGCGCTCGAATGCATCGAGGCGATCGCGGCTCAGGTGCCCGAGGCCCTGGTCGGTGCCGGCACGGTGCGCTCGCCGGCCGACGCGCGCCGGGCGCGGGCCGCGGGCGCCTGCTTTGCCGTCAGCCCGGGCTACACCACCGAGGTCGCCGCCGCCTGCCGCAATTCGGGCCTGCCCCTGCTGCCCGGCGTGGCCACGCCCAGCGAGGTGATGCAGGCGCAGTCCGAAGGCCACGATTTTTTGAAGTTCTTCCCTGCCACGGCCGCCGGCGGCGTGCCGATGCTCAAGGCGCTGGGCGGGCCCTTCCCGGACGTGCGGTTCTGCCCCACCGGCGGGATCACGGCGCGCACCGCGCCGGAGTTCCTCGCCCTGACCAACGTGCCCGTGTGCGGCGGCTCCTGGTTGACGCCGGCCGATGCCATCGAGACGGGCGACTGGGCACGCATCACCCGGCTGGCCGTCGAGGCGAGTGCGCTGCGAGGCGGCTGACGCAGCCCCGGACGATGCGCACTGGACGACGGATGACGGGCGGGCTGGAAAGGGTCGCCCTCCGTTGGGGCCGCCGGGGCGGCTCGCCGGTCAGCCGGCCATCGCCGGCCGCTCGATCAACTCGATCTTGTAGCCGTCCGGGTCGGTGACAAAGGCGATCACGGTGTTGCCGCCCTTGACGGGGCCGGGCTCGCGCGTGATGGCCCCGCCCAGTGCGCTGGCCTTCTCGCGCAGGGCCGCGCAGGTGGCGGCCACATCCGGCACGCCGATGGCGATGTGGCCGTAGGCGGTGCCGAGGTCGTAGCGGTCCACGCCGTAGTTGTAGGTCAGCTCGATCTCGGCGTGATCGGGGTTGCTGCCGTAGCCGACGAAGGCCAGGTCGTACTTCTGCTCGGGCCGCTGCGTCGTGCGCAGCAGGTTCATGCCCAGCACCTGGGTGTAGAAATCGATCGACCGTTGCAGGTCGCCGACGCGCAGCATGGTGTGAAGGAGTCGCATCGAGAGGGTCTCCGGTCGCCCGGTGGAAGAAGGTCTGACACGCGCCGATTGTGACGATCACCGATGGCTGACGGCCGAAGGTTGCCGGCAACCGCCAGATTTGATGACGGGAGGCTCGAAAGTGGTCGTCCGTGGCCGAACCAGCAGGTAGGGCCCATGTGGCTTCCCCTTCATCCGTCGCGGTCCAGCCAGACCGCCATGCCCTGGGCGTTGAGCTCGATGTCGATCGCGAGCGCCTGCGCGATCTCGGCCTCGGACATCGCGCAGCCGTGCTCGCGCAGGCTGCCCACGTACAGGGCGGTCAGCTCGCGGCACAGCGCGGCGTGGCGGTCGGGGGCCGTCTTCAGGGCGTGGCCGATGGCCACCATGCGGTCCAGCAGCGCCAGCATGCGCCCGGCCAGCACGGCGACGCCGCCCACGCGCCCGTAGTGCGTGAGGTAGACGCAGCGCGGCGCGCGCTCGAGCAGCCGGCCGACCGAGGCGCGCAGCGCCTCGGGCTCGAACTGCACGGGCGTGGACGTGGGCAGGATCCAGGCGCCGTGCTCGTTGTCGAACTCGCGGTAGCTCAGGCCGAAGGTGTCGCCGGTGAACCAGCCGCGGGTGTGCTCGTCCCAGATGCAGTGGTGGTGCTTGGCGTGCCCGGGGGTGTCGATCAACGTCAGCGGCCGCCCGGCGAGCTCGACCGACATGCCGTCGCTGCTGGCCACCACGCGCTGCGCGTCCACGCCGACGAGCCGGCCGTAGGAGCGGTCCATCTCGGCCTGGCCGTAGACGGCGAGCGCGCCCTGGTACAGGGCCGAGGGGTCGATCATGTGGCGCGCGCCGCGCGGGTGCACGAGCACGCGCGCCGCCGGCAGGTGCTGCATCAGCAGGCCCACGCCGCCGGCGTGGTCGAGGTGGACGTGCGTCGGGATGACCCAGTCCACGGCCTCGCGCGCCAGGCCCAGCGCCTCCAGCGCGCCCAGCAACCGCGGCACCGAGAAGTTGGTGCCGGTGTCGACGAAGGCCGCCCGGCCGTCCTGCACCAGCAGGTAGGCGGCGTCGAAGCGCTCGCGGTGGAAGCCGGTGTCGACGACATGGACGCCGTCGCCCAGGGGCTCCAGGTAGGCAGGCAGGGACATGCGGGGGATTGTAGGCAGGGGGTGCTGCTGTGGCCGCCGCTCGGGGGGAGGCTGCTCAGGATGGCTTGACATACGCTCCGCCGCCGCGCAGGCCCGGCCGCGGGGCCTGGTCGGGCGGTCGACCCTGCGGGCCGGCACGAACGCCTTGTCCTGTGGTTCTAGACTACGGCCATGCGCCCCTCGGAAGCAGTCCAACGCCACCGCGCCAAGATCAGGGAGATCGCTCTCGGTCACCGCGTGGCGGACGTGCGCATCTTCGGTTCGGCTGCCCGCGGTGATGACGTCGAGGGTAGTGACCTCGACCTGCTCGTGGAGCCGACGGCAGCGACGACGCTGATGGACATCGGGGCGATCCGGTACGAACTCGCTTCGCTGCTCGGGATCGAGGTCGATGTGCTCACCCCCAATGCCCTGCCTGCTCGGATTCGTGAACAGGTCTTGCGGGAGGCTGTCCGGTTGTGAAGGCTGGCGGGTCATTGCGTACGGCCGATTACCTGGATCACATGATCCTGGCCATCGAATCCGTGTTTACCTATGTTTCCGGCATGGATCGCGAGGCGTTCGGGGCAGACCGCAAGACCCAGGATGCTGTCATTCGGAACCTCGAGATCGTCGGTGAGGCGTGCAGCAACGTTTTGCGGCGCGATCCCGTTTTCGCCCAGTCGCACCCTGAGGTTCCATGGCGCTTCGCGTATGAGATGCGCAACGTGCTGGCGCATGGATACTTCGTGGTCGATCTGGACGTCGTCTGGACGACTGTGTCGTCAGACCTTCCTGAAATGAGGGTCAACGTCCGCGCCTTGCGCCAAGCGTTCGGCGAATAGGCGGTTTGCCTTTCGGTACGGGCACACACATAGAAGGGCAGCTCGATTTGAGGACGCAAGGTTCGTCTTCGAGTCAACCAACTTCGAGACGGACGATACGCGCAAGGACTACGGAGAACGGCGGATCCTCTGTTTCGGCATGCTCCGGGATCGGATGGTGGTGATTGGGTACACACCGCGTGGCGCGGCTCGCTATGTGTTCAGCATGAGGAAAGCCAATGACCGCGAGCAGGCGCTCATCACCCCGCTCCTTGGGATCTGACCTTGCTAAGGTGGCAACGCACGTCATTCAGCCGGAGGAGTACGAGGAACTTCCCGAGTTGACCGAAGACATGCTCGCGCGAGGAAAGGTCAACAAGGTCGGGAGACCCGTTTCCCTGAACCCGAAGAAGTTGATCTCCATCCGGCTGCCTGAGGATGTCATTCTCAAGTGGCGCGCGACTGGACCAGGGTGGCAAACGCGCATGGCGGAGAAGCTTTCGCGTGTCGAGCCCAATTGACGCCTGACCCACAGCTCGAGCC
>CAZFVH010000152.1:0-10687 GCA_964522465.1 uncultured Rubrivivax sp.
CGACCTGCACATCAGCGGCTGCATCAACAGCTGCGGCCACCACCACAGCGGCCACCTCGGCATCCTCGGCGTCGACAAGGACGGCAGCGAGTGGTACCAGCTCACGCTCGGCGGCTCCGACGGCTCGACGCTGTCGGGCGCGGCCGCGCCGGGCAAGGTGATCGGGCCCTCGTTCTCGGCCGACGAGGTGGCCGACGCGGTGGAGGCCGTGATCGACACCTACCGGCGCGAGCGCGCCGCGGCCGAACGCTTCGTCGACACCGTGCGCCGCCTCGGCGTCGCCCCTTTCCGCGCCGCCGCCGACGCGGTGCGGCGCGAGACGGCCGCGCATTGAGAGCTTCCCATGCCCCTGTCGGTGTGCGTTGTTCGAGCTGAAACCGCTCGGGCTGAGCCCGTCGAAGCCCCCTGCGCGCACTTCGACAGGCCTGTCCTGAGCACCGTCGAAGGGCTCAATGCGAACGGGGGCTTGCGTGGCCGCACCGATTTGCATCTCATGAGCCGGCACCTCCGCCGATCCCCCTCCTGGAGCCCCCGATGAAGTTCGTCGACCCCGCCCTGGACCCCTGGCGCGACCTGCCCGAGGGTGACGCGGCCGCCGAAGGCGCCGAGCCCGGCGACCTGACGCTGCTGAGCCTGACGCAGTGGGAGGCGCTGCGCGCCCGCGGTTCCGAGCATCTGCCCGCCGGCGCGCGCCTGGGCCTGCGCGTGCCCAACGACGCCGACGTCGGGGCCCTGCGCGCCGACCTGCCGCGCCTGGCGCTGCTGGTGCTCGACTTCCCGAAGTGGACGGACGGCCGCGCCTACAGCCAAGCGCGTACGCTGCGCGCCCGCCTGGGCTGGCGCGGCGAGTTGCGTGCCGCGGGCCAGGTGCTGGTGGACATGCTGCCGCTGCTGCAGCGCACCGGCTTCGATGCGGTGCAACTGCGCCCCGACCAGCGCCTGGACTCGGCCGAGCGCGCGCTGCGCTTCTTCGCCAGTCACTACCAGGGTGATGTCGTCGACCCGCGGCCGCTGTTCCGGCGCGAGCCCGTGTCGGCGTGACACTTGGGAAGCCGCACGTGTCTGCCGACCCCACGCTGCCCCCGGTGCTGCTCGTCGGCGCCGGCCCGGGCGATCCCGAACTGCTGACGCTGAAGGCCGTTCGCGCGCTGGCGCAGGCCGACGTGCTGCTCGTCGACGAGTTGGTGGATCGCGGCGTGCTCCTCCATGCCCGACCGGGCGCGCGCATCGTCGAGGTGGGCAAACGTGGTGGGTGCCCGTCCACACCTCAGCGTTTCATCGAGGCCTTGATGGTGCGAGAGGCCCGGGCCGGGCGCCGTGTGGTCAGGCTCAAGGGGGGTGATCCGATGGTCTTCGGACGCGCCGCGGAAGAGATCGACGCCCTGCGCCTGGCCGGCTTGGAGGTGCAGGTGGTGCCCGGCGTCAGCGCTGCGCTCGGCGCCGCGGCCGCCGCCCGCCTGTCGCTGACCGACCGGCGCGTGGCCCAGGGCGTGGTCTTCGTCACCGGCCACGCCCAGCCGGGCGGTCGCGAGCCCGACTGGGGAGCGCTGGCGCGCAGTGGGTTGACGCTGGTGGTCTACATGGGCCTGCAGCGGGCTGCCGGCGTGGCGGCGGCGCTGATGGGCGGCGGCCTGGAGCCCCAAACCCCGGTGCTCCGCGTTCGTGGCGCCACCCGGCCCGACGAGTCACGCGAGTTGACCACGCTCGCCGGCTTGACCGAGCCGACCCCCCCGGGCGCGTGCGAGGCGGCCGGCAGGGCCGGCGCCCCGGGCTTGCTTGTCATCGGCGAGGTGGTCGCGGCTTGGGCGCAGGCGCAGTCGGGTCTCGCGCCCGTCGACGGGGCCGCCGTGGTGCACCGGGCATGTGAGCCGGCATGGACACTCGACGCGGCCTGATTCTGTTCGCCCATGGCTCCAGCGACCCGGCGTGGGGCCGGACGCTGTACGCGCTCGCGGAGCGCATCGCCGTGCGCGAGCCGGCGCTGCAGGTGCGCTGCGCCTTCCTGGAGCGCCAAGCGCCCGGCTGGGCCGAGGTGCTGGCAGAGTTGGCCCCGCGGGTCGACCGGCTCGATGTTTGCCCGGTCTTCTGGGCCGCCAACGGTCACGTGCAGCGTGACCTGCCGGCGCTGTTGGCCCAGGCCCGCGAAACCCATCCGGGGGTCGATCTGCGCTTGATGCCGGTGTTGTCGGACCTGCCGGGGATGCTCGACTTCCTCGCGCTCACCGTCGCGTCGTTGGTCTCGGATCCCGGCCGCTCTGTGGCCGGGCCGTGAGGCGCCGACGCCGACTCAAGCCGACAGCCAACGGGCGTACTGGTAGTACAGCGGCAGGCCCAGCAGCAGGTTGAAGGGCAGCGTGATGCCCAGCGACGCGGTCAGGTAGATGCCGGGGTTGGCCTCGGGCAGGGACGCGCGGCAGGCCGCGGGGGCGTCGATGAAGGACGCGCTGGCGCAGATGGCGCCGAAGACGAAAGCGCCGCCCACGCCCAGCCCCACCGCGTGAGCGAGCGTGACGCCCACCAGCCCGTTGACCACCGGCATCGCCACGCCGAAGCCGAGCATGAAGGGACCCACCTCGCGGAAGGCCTTGATCTGCCGGGCGGCGGTGATGCCCATCTCCAGCAGGAAGAGCATCAGCATGCCGCGGAACAGGCCCTGGTAGAAGGGCTGGATCTGCTGCCACTGGCCTTCGGTGGCCAGCATGCCGATGGCCATGCCGCCCAGCAGCAGCAGGATGCCGCGGCCCCGGATCACGTTCATGAACAGCTCGCCCGTGCGCACCCCGCCGCTGGCGCGTCCCATCGCGATGCGCGCGAGGGTCAGCGAGTAGATGACGCCGAACTCCATCAACGCCACCATCGCCGCCATGTAGCCTTCGGCCGGCGTGCCCATGGCCGTGGCAAAGGCCATGGACGCGAAGAAGGTGGCGGTCGACACCGAGCCGTAATGCGCGGCCAGTGCCGCGGCGTTGCTGATGTCGAAGCCCCCCAGCCGCCGCGTCACGAGGTAGACCACGCTCGGGATCGCGAAGGTCATCACCACGGTGATGCCGATCAGCGGCAGCACCGCGCCGGCGTCGGCCTTGGCCAGTTCGCGCCCGCCGGTCAGGCCCAGCGAGAACAGCAGGTAGATGGACAGCAGCTTGATGACGGCGTCGGGCAGCTCGAGCTCGCTGCGGACAAATCCGGCGATGGCCCCCAGCACGAAGGCCAGCACGATGGGTTGCAGCAGATTGCCGAGCAGCAGGTCGAATCCGGGCATGGTGATCGGGTCCGTCGGACGGCGCAGCGCGCCGGGGTGTGAGGGCCCGCGGAGGGCCCGACAGCGGGGCGGCGAATGGCCATGAAGCCCGCGCTGGGCCGCATTCTTCTGGTGTCGGTTCATTCTTTCCAGTTCATACTTTGTGGGTTGTCGTTCACTTGAATCAAATACTGATGGCCGAGCTGAACTACCACCACCTGCGCTACTTCTGGACCATCGCGCACGAACGCAACCTGACCCGTGCGGCCGAGCGATTGCACGTCTCGCCGTCGGCGTTGTCGATCCAGCTGCGCCAGCTCGAGGACCGGCTGGGTCACCCGCTGTTCGAGCGGCGGGGCCGCGCGCTCGAGCTCACCGAAGCCGGGCGCATCGCGCTGCAGCACGCCGACGCGATCTTTGCCGCGGGGGCCGAGCTCGTCAGCACGCTGCAGGGCCGCCCCCGCCCGGCGGACCCGCGCCTGCCGCCGCTGCGCGTGGGCTCGGTGGCGACGCTGTCGCGCAACTTCCAGCTGCACTGGCTGCGGCCGCTGCTGGCGCGCGGGGACGTGCAGGTGGTGCTGCACTCGGGCACGCTGCGCGAGTTGCTGGCCCAGCTCGGCGCGCACCAGCTCGACGTCGTACTCGCCAACGATGCGGTGCCGCGCGACCGTGCGGCCGGCTGGCACAACACCCTGGTGGCACAGCAGCCGCTGAGCCTGGTGTCGGCCGCCGCGTCAGGCCCGACGCGGCGCTTCGCCTTTCCGAATGACCTGCAGGGCACCCCCGTGCTGCTGCCCGGCGCCCAGGGGGCCGTGCGCGCCGCCTTCGACCGCCTGCTGCAGGCCGCCGGCGTCGTGCCGCACGTGCTGGCCGAAGTCGACGACATGGCGATGCTGCGCCTGCTGGCCCGTGAAACCGGTGCGCTGGCGCTGGTGCCGCCCGTCGTCGTGGCGGACGAGTTGCGCAACGGCCTGCTGGTCGAACGCTGTTCGATTCCCCAGTTGGTCGAGTCCTTCCACGCCATCACGGTTCAGCGGCGCTTTCCGCACCCGCTGCTGCGCGAGATGCTGGCCGAGCGTGCGCCGGTTGCGGTGTCTCCCGGGTGACATCCCCATGCCCGGCGGTCGACCGCGCGCGGCGTGGTCTGCAAGGCGGCCGCCCGTGTGCGCGTTCGTGCCGCGCGCCGGAAAGCCTCCGGTAAGTCCGGTGCGGCGACGATGCGCCGCATGACACCTTCCCCAGTCGATCCAGTGTCCTCGGGCCGATCTCTGCCCGGCCGGGTCGATCCCCGTCATGTCCACCACCCGCGTCGTCCATCTGCACGGGCGAGGCGTCCAACCAAGGAACCCTTCATGACCTGCGTCCCTGCCCTTCGTCTGCTGTCTGCCGTGGCCCTGGCCTGCGGCCTGAACACCGCGCTCGCCGATGAGCGCCGGTGGTACCTCACGTTGGATGGGGGGCTCTCCGATACGGGCAACCCGGCCTTCGCCGGGGGGCGCCTCGACACGCGCACGGGCCTGGGCTACGGCGGGGCCATCGGCCGGCAGCTCGGGACGAACTGGCGTGTCGAGGCCGCGGTGATGTACCGCAACAACCCGGTCAGACAGGTCAGCAGCCCGGGCTTCGATGCCCGCCCGGGCGACGCCGATTGGGCCTCGGTGTTCCTGACGGTCCACGCGCTCTACGATTTCGACGGCTTCAAGCTGGGATCGGCCCGCGTGCGGCCTTACCTGGGCCTGGGCCTCGGTCGGGCGCAGGAGGTCGACACCGATCTCACCGCCGGCGGCGCGCCGCGAGAGTACTCGGGCTCAGCGAGCGCGACGCAGTTCATGGCTGGGCTGCGCTGGGACTATGGCAGCCCCTGGGTGGCCGACGTCGGCGTCTGGCAGACCCGATCGGGGCGGATCCGCCTGACCGCCACGGGCGGCGGCGATGCCTCCGACGCCCGCTACCGCGCCACCACCGTGGTGGCCCGACTGGGCTACCGGTTCTGAGGTCCGAAGACCGCAGAATTGCGTTACGGTGGCGCCCATGGATCGCATCCTCCTGGTGGAAGACCACCCCACCATGCGCGAACTCGTCGTGTGCGAGTTGGCGCGTGCGGGCATCGCCGCCGATGCCGTCGACCGGGTCAGCCGAGCCGAGGCCAGCCTGGCGCAGGTGCGCTACGGTGCGCTCGTACTGGACCGGGGCCTGCCGGACGGCGATGCGCTGCCGTGGCTGCAGCGCCTGCGCGCGCGTCAGGTGCTCGTGCCCTGCCTGCTGCTGACCGCGCGCGATGCGCTGCACGACCGCGTGGACGGTCTGGAGGCGGGTGCGGACGACTACCTGGCCAAGCCCTTCGAGCGCGATGAGCTGGTGGCCCGCGTGCGTGCGCTGCTGCGCCGTCAGCGATCGTGGGTGAGCAGCGCGCCGCAGTGGGGCGGTCTCACGGTGGACCCGTTGGGCGCGCGCCTGAGCTGCGGACGATCGAGCGTGAACCTGCCGCCCAGCGAGCTGCAGCTCATGCTCGCGCTGGTGCGCGCCGAAGGCCGGGTGGTGCGCCGAAGCGCGCTGGAGGCTGCCGCCTGGGGCCTGACCGAGGCCGTCACCCCCAACGCGTTGGATGTGGCGCTGCACCGGCTGCGCCGCAAGCTCGAGCTGTTGGGATGCCGTGTGCGCCTGGCCAACACCAAGGGTGTGGGCTATGCCCTCGAGCCCGGGTCCGACGACCCCGGCGCAGGGGGCGGCGATGGGGCCTGACGGATCCCGGACCGGGGTCGCGGGTGGTCTGGTCCGCACCCCGAGCCTGGCGCTGCGCCTGGCGCTGGGCTTTGCCGTGGCCTTCGCGTCCATGGCACTGCTGGTGGTGGGTGTGCAGGCGCTGCTGGCTGAGCGCTTCGGCCACCTGGTCACGCGCATGAGCCTGCAGGGGCAGGCCGAGGACATCTTCGACGGCTTCGTGCTGGACGCCGAGAAGCGGGTCGTGGGCGTGCGGTTGGAACTGGACGACGCGGTGGGCTTCGACGACTTCTTCGCCAACCTCAAGTACCGTGTCCTCGACGCGCAGGGTCAGGTCGTGGTGAGCAGCGAGCCGGATCGCCGTTCGATGCTGCCCGGGCACGATCTGGCGGCGCAGGCCGACTTCTTCGGTATCGTGTCCTACGATGGGCGCGACTTCTTCGTCGGTGCCTGGCAGCGCACCGTCCATGGCCGACCCTATGTGTTGCAGCTCGCACGCAGCGATCGCTTCGAGCTGCTGGCCCGCGAAGCGCTGACGCCCGCCATCGTCGACACGGTGCTGCTGCTGGGCAGCCTGTCGGCCGTGATCTTCGCTCTGGCGGGTGCGCTGGCCATCCGCTCGGTGCTGCGGCCGATCCGGGCGGTCGAGTCGGCCGCGCGTCGCGTCGGCGGGCGCAACCTGACGGCGCGCCTGCCCGAAGACCGCCTCCCGGCGGAGATCAGGCCCTTGGTGCGGGCCTTCAATGGCGTGCTGCAGCGCTTGGAGCGTTCCTTCCAGGAGCAGGAGCGCTTCATCGCCAACGCCGCGCATGAGCTGAAGACGCCGCTGGCGCTGGCGCGGGCTCGCGTCGAGGGCGGACTGGACGGCGCGTCGGACCGTGCCCTGCTGTTGCGCGACCTGGATGGGATGAGCCGTCAGGTCCAGCAGTTGTTGCAGCTCGCGCAGGTGGCCGATCCCCAGGCGATGCGGCGGCATGCCGTGCAGCCCGCGGACGTGGCGCGTGAGGTGCTGGATCATCTGTCCTTCAAGGCGGACCGCGCGGACGTCGCCCTGCATCTGCGGGAGGCGGACTCGGCGGTGACGATCGAAGCCGACGCGGGCGCGCTGTTCGTCCTGCTGAAAAACCTGGTCGAGAACGCCATCGAGTTTTCGCCGCCGGGCGCGGAGGTCACCGTGCGGCTCGACGACCAGGGCCTGCGCGTGGACGACCACGGGCCTGGCGTTCCCGCCGAACAGCGCGCGCAGGTGTTCGAACGCTTCTGGCGCGCGCCGGGTCAGGCGCGGCCCGGCTCGGGCCTGGGCCTGGCGCTGGTGCACGACATTGCGGCGGCCCATGGCTGGGCGGTGTGCTGTGCCGAGGCCCCGGGGGCTGGCGCGTCGTTCCGGGTGCGCTGGCGTCCTTGAAGGGGTGCGCGGGTGGGCATCGGCCGATGGGCCGTGCGACCGAGGGCGCCCCCCTCAATCCCCCTGCGGCCACCGGCCCCAGCCGGGCAGGCGCAGCGCAAGGTCGTCGACGTCGACGCCGAAGCCCAGACCGAGCAGGTTCAGCTCGATACCTTCGTCGCGCGCGAGGGTCAGCCCCGCCAGCCCCCATAGCGAGAGCTGCCAGCCGCTGCCGCTGGGCGCGGGCGCGACGAAGGTCGAGGGCCCGAGGTAGTCCTTGCCGATCGCCGTTGGCGGCAGGTCCAGGCCGAGTTCGGGTACCTCGCGCGCCACCCAGGCGACGAAGGTGTTGCTGTTCGGGCCGGGCCAGACGCGGTAGGTGTCGCCCCAGGGGTAGCGCTCGATGGCCGACTCGATGCGCTCGATCAGTGCCTGCGCCTGCGGGCCACGGCGGTCCAGCAGCAGTTGCGGCCGCGCGCCGTACCAGTGGCGGTCGGGCTCGACCCCGGTGCTCGACACCAGGGCGTTGCCGCCGCGCATCGCGCGCCAGCCGAGGATCTGGTGGGTGGTGTAGGCGTCCTCGCCGGCACGCTTGATCGCGATCCAGGGGTGGATGCCGAAGGCGCCGCGCCAGCGCACGGCGCGCGCACCGTAGACCTGCACCACGGCCTCCCGGACCCGGGCAGGGTCCGGTGCCTGGCCGGTGCTGTCGCGACGGCTGGCGTACCAGGGGCGGTCCAGGTCGACCTCGCCCGAGGCCATCACCGCCAGTGGGCCCAGCAGCATCAGCAGCGCCACCGGCGCCAGCAGCGCCGCCGGCCAGCGCAGCAGCCGCCACCAGCGGTGGCGCCCCGCGCCCGATCGACGCCCGGCGGTCATCGTGCGGCCAGCGCCTTTTCGATCGCCGCCTTCATCGACGCACTGCCCGGGCCCGTCATGCTGCCGAAATGCGCGATCGGCCGGCCGTCCTTGCCCACCAAGTACTTGTTGAAGTTCCAGCTCGGTGCGTGGCCGGTGGCGCGCGCCAGCTCGGCGAACAGCGGGTGCGCCTGCGGGCCGCGCACGGAGATGGCGGTGAACATCGGGAACTTCACGCCATAGGTGTTGAAGCACACGTCGGCGGTCTTGCGCGCGTCGGCCGACTCCTGGCGGAAGTCGTTGGAGGGGAAACCCATCACCACCAGGCCGCGCGGGCCGTAGGTGGCGTTCAAGGCCTCCAGGCCCTCGAACTGCGGGGTGAAGCCGCAGAAGCTGGCGGTGTTGACCACCAGCAGCACGCGCCCGGCGTACTGGCACAGCGACTGCGGCTTCTCGTCCTGCAGACGCGGGACGGTGTGGTTCAGCAGCGCCGGGCAGGCGCTCGAGGGGCTGGCGCCCAGCGCGGGCAGGGCCGCGCCGGCCAGGCACAAGGCCATCAGCGCGCGTCTCGTGTAGGGGCAGGGCATGGGCTCGCTCCGGCAGCAGGTTTTCGATGGATGGCGAAGATCATCGGGCCATCGGCTTGCCCCTGCGTGCGCGTGCGATTTCGCGCCCGGGCGATGGTCGCCCGTCCGCCGGCTTGAAAGACTGAGGGTTCTTCCGCCGTGCCCGAAAGGCGTGCAAGGCGTGCAAGGCGGGCATGGAGGAAGGACTCTCTGCACCAGGTCCGCCGCTGCCGACAGCCGGCGGGCGGCGCCCGCCCCCTGGTCGATCGGCGTCCCGCGCCTGTCACTGCGGGAATGGGGCCTCGACGTCGTCCAGCGGGAACACCGGCCGGCGCAGTTTCGTGTAGGCGAAGCGGCGCACATCGGGCGAGCACAGCGCGCCGGAGTCGACGACGATGATGTCGCCGGCGATCGGCGCATAGGCTGCGCGGAAGTGCTGCACGCTCTTGACCACCAGCACGCGGCAGCGGCGCGGGTCGATGCCCTGGCTGAGGAAGACCTGCAGATCGGTGGTCTGCAGCCGGCTCGACACGGTGACGACCTCGACGCCGCCCACACGCAGCACCGCGGTCGGGCCCATCGACATGCGCACGCCGCGCTGCATCGGCCCGTCGTTGACGAAGTCGCCGTCCGACAGCGACACCACCTGCGCGCGCACCGCCAGTGGCGCACCGAAGGCCGGGTCGTGGTGGCCGCCCAGGCGCAGGTCCACGACCGCGCCCACGCCGGCCGCTCTGGCCGCGGCCACCGCCCCCGGGTCGAACATCGTGCCCACGGCCACCCCGTCGACACCGTGCGCGAGCAGGGCCTGCAGCAGCCGGGTGGCGTCGCCATAGGCGCCACCGCCAGGGTTGTCGGTGCCGTCGGCGATGACCAGCGGGCCGGTGGCGGCGTCGTGCGCGAGCGCCTTCGCCACGGCCTGCTCGACCGTCCACATCGGCGTGTTGTGCCGGTGGCGGCGGTCCCAGATCGCCTGCGCCATCGCCCGCGCGATCGCCTCGGCGCGCGCCAGCGCCCAAGGCTCGTGACTGACGGCCACCGACGGGCCGACGTTCGGGATGTCCGACGGCATGAAGCCTGCCTGCACGCTGACGACGTGGATCCCCGGCTCGCGCTCGAAGGCCTCGGCCAGGGCGAGCAGCTCGGTCATCGGGCCGGGCTCGGTGGTGCGGCCTTCCCCCGTGCCCGACAGCGTGGCCGGCTGGCGCATCAGGCCCTGCGGGCGGATGCGCCCTTGCATCGCCGCCTGCACCAGCGTGGCGGCCTGCTGCGCGCGCTCGTACTGGTCGACGTGCGGATAGGTGCGATAGCTGATCAGCGCGTTCGACAGGCGGGCCATGCGCTCGGTGATGTTGGCGTGCAGGTCCAGCGTCATCGCGATCGGCACGTCGGGGCCGACCACCTCGCGCAGCGCCTGCAGCAGTTCGCCTTCCGGGTCGTCGCAGGCCTCGGCCACCGCCGCGCCGTGGCAGGCCAGGCAGATCCCGTCGATGCGCCCGGCGGCGCGGGCGGCATCCACGATCGCGTCCCGGATCCAGGTCCAGGTCTGCGCCGTCAGACGGCCGGAGGGCGTGGCGTTGGCGGCCAGCGCCGGCACCAGATCCCAGCCGTGCTGCGTCGCCGCATCCAGCAGCCCGCCGATCTCGGTGCGCGTGCCGACAAAGCGCGTGGCGAGCTCTTCGCCCATGACCAGCCAGCGCCGGCGGTAATCGTCCAGCGTCGTCGGCAGCACGCTGAAGGTGTTGGTCTCGTGCATGAACTGCGCGATCAGGACGCGGTGGGCCATCGGGCGCCTCTCCTTCGAGCCGGTCGGGGTTGTCAGGGCCGGATCTTGCATCATCCTGGTCTCTGACCGACCCGACCCAACCCGACCCGACCCGACCCGACCCGACCCGACCCGACCCGACCCGACCCGACCCG
>CAZFVH010000153.1:0-2412 GCA_964522465.1 uncultured Rubrivivax sp.
ACGATCCCTTGATGCGCATTTTTGCGGGTGACCGCGTGCGCTCCATCATGGACCGCCTGAAGATGCCCGAGGGCGAGGCGATCGAGGCCGGCATCGTCACGCGCAGCATCGAGGGCGCGCAGCGCAAGGTCGAGGCACGCAACTTCGACATCCGCAAGCAGTTGCTCGAGTACGACGACGTCGCCAACGACCAGCGCAAGGTCATCTATCAAGAGCGCAACGAGATCCTCGAGGCGACCACGCTCGACGACCGCATCGCCAAGCTGCGTCGCGGCGCGCTGACCGAGGTCGTACGCGCCCACGTGCCCGCCGAGAGCATCGAGGAGCAGTGGGACCTGCCGGGCCTGGAGAAGGTCCTGCGCGAGGAGTGGCAGCTCGACGTGGCGCTGCAGTCCGAGGTCGAGGGCGCTGAGTCGATGACCGACGAGGACATCCTCGAGAAGGTCTTGGCCGCCGCCGACGCGTTGTTCGCCGCCAAGCTGGCGGTGGTGGGCAGCGAGCAGTTCACACCCTTCGTCCGCATGGTGCTGCTGCAATCGATCGATTCGCACTGGCGCGAGCACCTGGCCGCACTCGACTACCTGCGCCAGGGCATTCACCTTCGCGGCTACGCGCAGAAGAACCCGAAGCAGGAGTACAAGCGCGAGGCCTTCGAGCTCTTCGCCAAGCTGCTGGACGTGGTGAAGATGGAGGTGTCGCGCCTGCTGCTGACCGTGCGCATCCAGACGCAGGAGCAGGTGGCGCAGGCCGCGCAAGCCATCGAGGCATCCGCCTCCCATGTGGCCAACGTCAGCTACACCCACCCGAACGAGGACGGCAGCGTTTCGCAGGAGACCGACCCGGCCACCCAGGTGGCCGAGGTGCCGAAGGTCGGCCGGAACGATCCTTGCCCCTGCGGCAGTGGCAAGAAGTACAAGCAGTGCCACGGTAAGCTGGCCTGATGGGCTGCTTAGCTGGAGATTTCGATGCCTGTCAACTTCACCCCTGCCGCCGCGGCAGATCTGCACCCCGTTCCCGGCCTGCGCATCGGCACCGCGATGGCCGGCATCCGCAAGGCCAACCGGCGTGACCTTGTCGTCTTCCTGCTGGAAGAGGGTGCGTCGGTGGCGGGCGTGTTCACGAAGAACCGCTTCTGCGCCGCGCCGGTGCAGTTGTGCCAGGCACACCTGGCCGGCGAGGGCGCTTCGCGGGTGCGTGCGCTGGTGGTCAACACCGGCAACGCCAACGCCGGCACTGGGGCAGACGGGCTGGCGCGTGCCACACGGACCTGTCAGGCGCTGGCCGGCCGCCTGGGCCTGGAGCCTGCGCAGGTGTTGCCGTTCTCGACCGGTGTGATCATGGAGACGCTGCCGGTCGAGCGGATCGAGGCCGGCTTGCCCGCAGCGCTGGCCGATGCCTCTGCGCCTGCACCGGCCGATGGCGCGCGTTGGGCCGAGGCGGCGCAGGGCATCATGACCACCGACACGGTGCCCAAGGCCGCGTCCACGCAGGTGACGATCGGCGGGCGCACCGTCACCGTCACCGGCATCTCCAAGGGCGCCGGGATGATCCGACCCAACATGGCGACCATGCTGGGCTTTGTCGCCACCGACGCCGTGATCGCCGCGCCCGTGCTCCAGCAACTGGTGCGCGAGGCGGCCGACGAGAGCTTCAACCGCATCACGATCGACGGCGACACGTCCACCAACGACAGCTTCGTGCTGATGGCCACGCAGGCCGCCGGTCATGCGCCGATCACGGCCCTCGACACGCCCGACGGCCAGGCTCTGCGCGAAGCGGTGTTCGACGTCTGCGAGCGCCTGGCGCAGGCCATCGTGCGCGACGGCGAGGGTGCGACCAAGTTCATCACCGTGCGGATCGACGGCGGGCGCAGCGTGGAGGAGTGCCGGCTGGCCGCCTACGCCATCGCGCACTCGCCGCTGGTCAAGACCGCCTTCTTCGCCAGCGACCCCAACCTCGGACGCATCCTGGCGGCCGTCGGCTATGCCGGCATCGACGATCTCGACCAGGGGCTGATCGACCTGTTCCTCGACGACGTGCACGTGGCTCGCGCCGGCGGCCGGCACCCTGACTACCGCGAGGCAGACGGGCAGCGCGTGATGAAGCAGGCCGAGATCACGGTGCGCGTGGACCTGCACCGCGGCGATGCGTCGTCATCGGTGTGGACCTGCGACCTCTCGCACGACTACGTCAGCATCAACGCCGATTACCGCAGTTGAGGGGTTGATGGGTTTCCACTGGCGCTGACCTGGGAAACCGAAACGCAAGTCCTGGTCTTCCTCGACCCACTTGCCTTGCGAGCGGGGTTTCGACAGGCTCAGCCCGAACGGATTCTTTGCGAACGCGGGTAAGGGTCTGTTGCTGTTGCTGGTGCCGGTGCCTGGACCTGGACCTGGACCTGGACCTGGACCT
>CAZFVH010000153.1:2512-10459 GCA_964522465.1 uncultured Rubrivivax sp.
GTTGCTGTTGCTGGTGCCGGTGCCTGGACCTGGACCTGGACCTGGACCTGGACCTCGGCCAGGGATGCGCTCAAGGCGCGAAGCGGTCGACTGCGTCGGTGACGATGCCGTCGATGCCCATGTCGATCAGCCGCTGCGCTGTGTCCGCGTCATTGACCGTGTAGACCAGCGCGCGGCGGCCGAGGCCGTGCAGGCGGTCGATCAGATCCTGTGTCATGACCTGGTGGTTGGTGATGACGGCGACGACCGCCAAGTCGTCGGCCACGCCCTCCCAGCCCGGCCACAGCGTGTCGAGCAGCAGCGCGCGCGGCACCTCGGGCGCGGTGTGACGCGCGCCGGCCAGCGCCTCGGGCCGGAAGGAGCTGAACATCAGCGGCGGGGACTTCGGCCCCGGCCACAGGGTGCGGGCAGCCCGGCCCACGGCCTCGCCGGTGACGCGCTCCTGCCCGGGCGTGGGCTTGATCTCGAGGTCCAGCGCGTGGCCGTTGGCGTGCAGCCAGGCGGCCAGCGCGTCCAGCGTGGCCATCGGTTCGCCGGCGTAGGCGCGGCTGTGCCAGCCTCCCGCGTCCAGGCGCGACAGCTCGGCCCAGGGCCGCTCGCCGGCCACGCCCTGGCCGCAGGTGGTGCGCTCCAGCGTGGCGTCGTGCAGCAGGAAGGGCACGCCGTCGGCGCTGAGCTTGACGTCGCACTCGAAGGCGCGGTAGCCGTGCATCGCGCCCAGGCGGAAGGCCGCCAGCGTGTTCTCGGGCGCAAGCTTGCCCGCGCCGCGGTGGGCGATCCACAGCGGGAAGGGCCAGGGTGTGTGGAGAGCACTCATGTCGTCGTCTTCTTCTCGTCTTCGTGTCTTCTTGTCTTCAGGTTCGCGGCGCTCGTCTGAGCGCTCACCTGGGTACGCTGGACCGTCCAAAAGGGTTGCGCCCGCTGGCGAGAGCGCGGCGCCGGGTGCAACCCGACCCGGCAGGCGTGTGCGGGATGGATCGTGGGCCCATCCCGGGCGCCTGACGACGGCTGCGATCCGGGGGCATGGATTTGCGGTCTGTCAGACCACGCGCTGCCCGGTGCCGCTGTCGAACCAGTGCAGCCGCTGCCCATCGACGCGCAGCGCCAGCGTCTGTCCGGGCCGTGGCGGGGGGAGCGTGCCGTCGATGCGCAGCGTGAAGGGTGCGCGGCCCAGCCGGCCGTGCACCAGGCGCTCGGCGCCCAGCATCTCCACCAGCTCGACCTGCAGCGGCCAGGTGCCCTCGCTGCCTGCGCCGTCCTGCCACTGCGCATGCTCGGGCCGCAGGCCCAGGGTCAGCGCGCCTTCGCGCGGCGCCGCACCCGGCAAGGTCAAGGAGGCACCCTCGATCTCGAAGCGGTTGGCGCGCGCCGTCCCGGACAGCAGGTTCATCGGCGGCGAGCCGATGAAGCCCGCCACGAAGGTGGTTGCTGGCATACCGTAGACCTGCTCGGGCGTGCCGATCTGCTCGATGCGCCCGGCGTTCATCACGATCATGCGCTGCGCCAACGTCATCGCCTCGACCTGGTCGTGGGTGACGAACAGCGAGGTGATGCCCAGGTCGCTGTGCAGCTTCTGGATCTCGATACGGGTCTGTGCGCGCAGCTTGGCGTCGAGGTTGGACAGCGGCTCGTCGAAGAGGAAGACCTGCGGCTGGCGCACGATGGCCCGGCCCATGGCCACGCGCTGGCGCTGGCCGCCCGAGAGCTGGCGCGGCTTGCGGTCCAGCAGGTGCGACAGCTCGAGCATGCGCGCTGCGCGCTCCACCCGCTCGCGCACCTCGGCCTCGGGCACCTTGCGGATGCGCAGGCCGTAGGCCATGTTGTCGTAGACCTTGAAATGAGGGTACAGCGCGTAGTTTTGGAACACCATCGCGATGTCGCGGTCGGCCGGGTCCACGTCGTTGACGACGCGCGTCCCAATCGCGATCTCGCCGCCGGTGATGGCTTCGAGACCTGCGACCATGCGCAGCAGCGTGCTCTTGCCGCAGCCGCTGGGTCCGACGATCACGACGAACTCGCCGTCGTGTATCTCGGCATTGACCCCGTGGATCACCGGGACGGCCGAAGCCCCGCTGCCATAGCGCTTGAAGACGTTGCGGAAATGGATCGCCGCCATCGGATGCCCTGTGCTATTTCTCGCTGTCGACCAGGCCCTTGACGAACCAACGCCGCATCACGACCACCACCAGCGCCGGCGGCAGCACCGCCAGCAGCGTGGTACCCATGACCTGCGGCCAGTTTGTCGTGGCGTCGCCCGTGCCGATCATCTTGGTGATGCCCACGACGATGGTGTCGAGCCGGTTGTCGGTGGTGATGAGCAGTGGCCAGAGATACTGGTTCCAGCCGTAGATGAAGAGGATGACCGACAACGCCGCGATGTTGGTGGCCGACAGCGGGAGCACCACGTCCTTGAAGAAGCGCAGCGGCCCGGCGCCGTCAATGCGCGCGGCCTCGACCAGTTCGTCGGGCAGGGTCATGAAAAACTGCCTGAACAGCAGCGTGCCAGTGGCGCTGGCGATCAGCGGCAGCGTCAGGCCGGTCATCGAGTTGATCAGCCCGAGGTGGCTGACGACCTCGTAGGTCGGCACGATGCGAACCTCCACCGGCAGCATCAGCGTCAGGAAGATCATCCAGAAGGCGATCATGCGGCCGCGGAACTGGAAGAACACCACCGCGTAGGCGGACATCAGCGACAGCACGATCTTGCCCGCCGTGATGACCAGCGCCATCACGAGGCTGTTCCACATCATCTGCCACACGGGTGGGCTCAGGTAGGTGCCCTTCAAGCCCTGGACCAGGATGGCGTGGTAGTTCTCGAATGCGTGTGCGCCGGGCAATACCGGCATGGGGGCCTGCGCCACGTCCTGCGGTGTGAGCGTGCTCGCGACGAATGCGATGTACAGCGGGAAGGCGGTGATGGCGATGCCGATCCACAGCACGACGTGGGGGATCCAGCTGGCGAGCCCGCGGTTCGCACCGGGGGGGCGGTCGTCACGGGCCGCTGCCAGGCCGCGCGCTGAGGCGGTCTCAGGCATAGTGCACCCGCCTTTCGACGAAACGGAATTGCAAGACGGTGAGTGCGACGACGATGACCATCAGCACCACGCTCTGCGCCGCGCTGCTGCCCAGGTCGAGGTTGTGCACGCCGTCCTTGTAGACCTTGTAGACCAGGGTCTCCGTGGCCGTGGCGGGGCCGCCCTGGGTGATGGCGCTGATGATGCCGAAGGTGTCGAAGAAGGCGTAGACCAGGCCGACGACGAGGAGGAAGAAGGTGGTCGGCGAAAGCAAGGGGAAGATGATGGTCCAGAACCGGCGCATCGGCCGCGCGCCGTCAATGGCCGCGGCTTCGAGCAGGCTCTTCGGGATGCTCTGCAGGCCGGCCAGGAAGAACAGGAAGTTGTACGCCACCTGCTTCCAGGCCGAGGCCAGGATCACGAGCCACATCGCGTCGCTGCCGTCCAGCGTGGGGTTCCAGTCCACACCGAGAGCCTTGAGCCACCAGGACAGCACACCGATGCTCGGGTTGAACATGAACAGCCACAGTACGCCGGCGACAGCCGGGGCGATGGCGTAGGGCACGAGCATTGCCGTCGTGTAGAAGGTGCTGGCCTTGATCACCCGGTCGGCCATCACCGCCAGCCCCAGCGCAGGCACCATCGCCAGCACCGTGACGCCTGCGCTGAAGTACAGCGTGCGCCAGAAGGCCTGGAGGTAGCCCTCGTCACCGAACACATACGTGAAGTTGGCGAGGCCCGAGAACTTGACGCTCGCGCCGAAGGGGTCCTGCTGCAGCAGGCTCATGTAGATGGCTTGCGCACCGGGCCAGAAGAAGAAGACCAGCGTCACCGCCAACTGCGGCGCGAGCAGCAGCCAGGGCAGGGTCTTGTGCGGGAAGACGACGCGACGCTGCATGAGACAAAAGTGCCAAAAAACAAACCGCCGCGACCGAAGGGCCGCGGCGGCCTGGGTTCAGAGGTACGGAGGCGTCAAGAGGCGCTGCGTTCGAAGGCGCGCAACAGCGTATTACCGCGGCGCTCGGTGTTGCGCAGCACATCGGCCGCGCTCTGGCCGCCTTGCAGCGCTTTCTCCATCTCCTCGTGGAAGACATCGCGGATTTCAACCCACCGACCGAAGCGGTAGCCGTTCGTGTGGTCGCCCTTTGCGCCCTCGATGAGAGACAGGATGGGAACGTCGCGGCCCGGGTTCTTGGTGAAGAACCCCTCGGTCTGCATCGCCTTGAAGGCGCTGTTCGTCGCGGGCAGGAAGCCTGTGGCCTTGGCCCACTCGGTCATGACGGCGTCGCTGCGAAGGAAATCCAGGAAACGAGCCACACCGCGGAACTCGGCCGCACTGCGGTTGGGCGCGTTGAACACCCACAGCGAGGCGCCGCCGATCGTGGTGGCGTACGGTGCACCGTTCACGTCGGGCCAATAGGGCAACTGCGCCGTCCCGAAGGCAAACTTCGCGCCCTGGACGATGGCCCCCAGCCCGCCCGAGCTCTGCGTGAGCATCGCGCACTCGCCGCTGATGAACTTCGCTGCGGCGTCGTTGCTGCGCCCACCGTAGTCGAAGCTCTTGTCCTTCTGCATGTCGATCAGCGTCTGCAACTGGCGCGTGAGGACCGGGTTGTTCGCCAGCGTCAGCGTCGTGTCGAGACCGCCGCGGCCGTTGCCCTGAGTGCCGAGCTGGACGTTGTGCCGGCTGGCGATCTGCTCCAGCATCACCCAGGCGAGCCAGGTGGTGGTGAAGCCGCACGCGGCAGCGTTGGTGCTGCGGATCTTCTTGGCGGTCTCGATCAGCTCGGGCCAGGTGCGCGGCGGCTTCTCGGGGTCCAGCCCGGCCTTGCGGAAGGCGTCCTTGTTGTAGAACAGCACCGTGGTGCTGACGTTGAAGGGCATCGACAGCAGATCGCCGTTGGGCAGGCCATAGTAGCCGCGAGCCGGAGCGATGAAGTCGGCCGGGTTGAACTGCAGGCCGGCCCGGCGGAAGACCTCACTGACAGGGACGATGGCGCTGCGAGCCGACATCATGTCCCCGCTGCCGGCATCGAACATCTGCATGATGTGCGGTGGGTTGCCGGCGCGGTAGGCCGCGATCGCGGCGGCACGCTGCTCGGGGTACTGTCCCTTGAACGAGACGACGACGCGGTACTCGTTCTGGGTCTTGTTGAAGTCCTCGCCGAAGCGGGTGAGCAGCTCGCCCCCCTGACCGGTGAGGCCCATCCACATGTTGATCTCAATGGGTCTGTTCTGTGCAGCGGCGCCTAGTGTCGTAAGGGCCGTGGCTGCTGCCAGGAGACTACTTTTGATCAAGCTATTCAGTCGCATCGTGACTCCAGAGTGCATCAACGGAAACGGGATTGTGGACTTGACTTATGACAAATTCATTATCGACATCCGGCTTGCAAGCTCGCAATTCGGGAAAGCCCCCACGCCTGACGGCTCGCTCCGGCGCGTCGACAAGGCCCGCCTGACATCCAGGCTGGGCGCGGTCAGTTAGCATGGCAGAAGTCCTCAAGCTCGCTGCGGTGTCCAACGACTGCCAGCCTCCCGCATTTCATGAACGCTCCGCTGCAGCTCACCCGCGAACTCGTTCTGGATTCTGCTGCCGACGCCCCCCGGCTGCGCGAAATCCCCTACAACTACACCTCCTTCTCCGATCGCGAGATCGTGATCCGCCTGCTCGGCGCGCGGGCCTGGGAGTTGCTGCAGTTGCTGCGCACCGAGCGTGGGACCGGGCGCAGTGCTCGCATGCTCTATGAGGTGCTGGGTGACATCTGGGTGGTGCAGCGCAATCCCTATCTCGAGGACGACCTGCTCGACAACCCCAAGCGGCGCCAGTTGCTGATCGAGGCGCTGCACCACCGTCTGGCCGAGGTCGGCAAGCGCCGCACGCCGGCGGTGGACGCCGCCCGCGACGCGCTGGTGGGCGAGTTGCTGGACGCCGCGCGCACCGCCGTCGAGCGCTTCGCCGCGCATTTCCGCACCGTGCACGATCTGCGTCGGGCCGCGCGCCGCGTGCTGGGCCGCCACACCGCCCGGGACAACCTGAAGTTCGACGGCCTGAGCCGCGTGTCGCACGTCACCGACGCCACCGACTGGCGCGTCGAGTTGCCCTTCGTCGTGCTGACCCCCGACAGCGAGGCCGAGATGGCCGGCCTGGTGCAGGGCTGTATCGAGCTCGGCCTGACCATCATCCCGCGCGGCGGCGGCACCGGCTACACCGGCGGCGCGGTGCCGCTGACCTGGAAGAGCGCGGTCATCAACACCGAGAAGCTCGAGGCGCTGTCGGACGTCGAATGGGTCCGTCTGCCCGGTGTCGACCGTCCGGTGGCCACGGTCTTCAGCGAGGCCGGCGTGGTCACGCAGCGCGTGGCCGATGCCGCCGAGCGTGCCGGCATGGTCTTCGCCGTCGACCCGACCTCGGCCGAGGCGAGCTGCATCGGCGGCAACATCGCGATGAACGCCGGCGGCAAGAAGGCCGTGCTGTGGGGCACGGCGCTGGACAACCTGGCGTCCTGGCGCATGGTCACGCCGCAGGCGACCTGGCTCGAGGTGGTGCGGCTGAACCACAACCTCGGCAAGATCCACGACGTCGAGATCGCCAGCTTCGAGCTGCGGCACTTCGACGCCAGCGGCAAGCAGCTGCAACGCACCGAGCGCCTGGACATCCCCGGCGCGGTCTTCCGCAAGGCGGGGCTGGGCAAGGACGTCACCGACAAGTTCCTGGCCGGGCTGCCGGGCATCCAGAAGGAGGGCTGCGACGGCCTGATCACCAGCGCGCGCTGGGTCGTGCACCGCATGCCCGAGCATGTGCGCACCGTGTGCCTGGAGTTCTTCGGCAACGCCAAGGACGCGGTGCCCAGCATCGTCGAGATCAAGGACTACCTGTTCGCGCAGGCGCGTCTGCCCGCGGGCACCGGCCCCGACGGCCGCGCACTTGCGCCGGTGCAACTCGCCGGGCTGGAGCACCTGGACGACCGCTACCTCAAGGCCGTGGGCTACGCCACCAAGAGCAAGCGCCCGCTGGCCGGCAGCGGGCTGCCGAAGATGGTGCTGCTGGGCGACATCGTCGGCGACGATGCCGACGCCGTGGCGCGCGCCACCAGCGAGGTCGTGCGCATCGCCAACTCGCGCGGCGGCGAGGGTTTCGTCGCTGTCAGCCCCGATGCGCGCAAGAAGTTCTGGCTCGACCGCAAGCGCACCGCCGCCATCGCTCGTCACACCAACGCCTTCAAGATCAACGAGGACGTCGTCATCCCGCTGGAGCGCATGGGCGAGTACACCGAGGGCATCGAGCGCCTGAACGTGGAGTTCTCGCTGCGCAACAAGCTGGAGCTGCTGGACGGGCTGGAGACGCTGTTCACGCGCGGGCGCCTGCCGCTGGGGCAGGGCGGTGACGCGGGCGAGATTCCCGGCGCGGAGCTGCTGGAAGAGCGCGTGCAGCAGGCGCTGGTGCTGCTGCGCGAGGTGCGTGGCCTGTGGCGGCACTGGCTCGAGCAACTCGACGTGCCACAGCCCGAAGGCCAGCCCGGCGCCGGGCAGACCTGTTTTGCGATGCTGCAGGACGGCCGCTGGCGCGCGAGCTGGAAGACGCAGGTGTTGCAGCCGCTGCAGGCGGTGTTCTCGGGCGCGGCCTTCGCGCCGTTGCTGGCCGAGTGCCGGCGCATCCACCGTGACGTGCTGCGCGGGCGGGTGTGGGTGGCGCTGCACATGCACGCCGGCGACGGCAACGTCCACACCAACATCCCCGTCAACAGCGACAACTACGCGATGCTGCAGACGGCGCACGAGGCCGTGGCCCGCATCATGGCGCTGGCGCGGCGCCTGGGCGGCGTGATCAGCGGCGAGCATGGCATCGGCATCACCAAGCTCGAGTTCCTCACCGACGAGGAGATCCGCCCCTTCGCCGAATACAAGGCGCGGATCGACCCGCAGGGCCGCTTCA
>CAZFVH010000154.1:0-10405 GCA_964522465.1 uncultured Rubrivivax sp.
CATCGGTGACGGGATCACCGGGTTGTCTCGGTAGACCGCGACGCCCTTGACGCCCAGCCGCCAGGCGCGCGCCAGCAGGCGGGCCACCTCGGCGGCGGTCGTGGCCGGTGCCAGCGGGATCGTCTTCGAGATCGAGCCGTCGATCAGCGGCGCCAGCACGGCCAGCATCGCCAGGTGCTCGAGCGGACGCAGTTGCCTGCCGGTCACGAAGGCGGGGGGGAGGGCATCCCGGGCTCCGTGCTTCCGGCGCAGCAGGCGCCAGGCCGGGTCCTCGAAGGTCCGCACCCGGCTGCGGCCGTCGGGTTCGCGCAGCGGGCGCCGCTGCCGCCAGTCGGTCACGGGCTCGATGCCGGTGCTGACCCCATTGCACATCGCCAGGCTGATGCTGCCGGCTGGCGCGATCGACAGCAGGTGTGAGTGGCGCAGGCCGTCTCGGGCGATCCGCTCGCGCAGCGATGCGGGCAGGCGTGACGCGTAGCCTGGGGGGCGCAGGTGGTGCTGCGAGTCAAAGGCGGGGCAGGGGCCGCGTTCCCGCGCCAGGCCGATGCTGGCGTCGAAAGCGGCGTCGCGCACCGTCTTCACGATCGCGGTGGCCGCATGCCGCGCGGCGGGGCTGCCGTAGTGCAGGCCCAGCAGGATCAGAGTGTTGGCCAGACCGGTCACGCCCAGGCCGATGCGGCGCGTGGTCAGCGCCTCGGCCCGCTGTTCGGGCAGCGGCCAGGGTGTCAGGTCGATCACGTTGTCCAGCATGCGCACGGCGTCGGGGACCATCCCGGCCAGTGCCGCATGATCGAAGGCGGCGCCGGCTTCCAGGGGCCGGCGTACGAAGCGCGTGAGGTCGATCGAGCCCAGGCAGCAACTGCCGTGCGCCGGCAGCGGCTGCTCGCCGCAGGGGTTGGTGGCGTGGATGCGCTCGCGCCAGCCCAGGCTGTCGTCGCGCCGGATGGTGTCGATGAACAGCACGCCGGGCTCGCCATGGTCGCGAGCGCTGTCCGCCAGGCGCGCCCACAGCGCCCGCGCCTGGGCATCGGCCGCGTGCAGGCGGCGCATGAAGGCGTCGTCCACAGCCACCGAGAGGTTGAAGTGGGCGAGACCGCCACGGTCCTTGGCGCCGATGAAGGCCGCGATGTCGGGATGGCCGATCTCGAGCACGCCCATCAATGCCCCCGGGCGGGTGCCTTCGGACGTCGCCCCTGCGCAGGCCGCCTCGAAGGCGTGCAGCGCAGCCACCACGTCTTTGCAGGCCGAGAAGTCGCACCCCACCCCGCCGCCGGCGCGCAGCGTGGCCACGGTCTGCGCAAGCGCTGTGTCGAGATCAAGGCCCTGCGGTCCGCCCAGTGGCTGCACGAAGCAGTTGACCCAGGTCGACGTTGTCTGGCGGCCGGCGCCGGCCAGGATGCGTCCGGCAGGGACGAAGCCGGCGCGCATGGCGGCGGCGAAGCGCTGCCGCCAGGCCTGCTGCTGCGAGGGCACTTCGGCCTGCGCCAGTGCACGCGCCACGCGCGCGATCACCGCGCCGCGGCCGTGTTCGCCCGGCGCGGCGTAGCGGCTCCGCAGCACCGTGCGGCAGCCGGCTTGCAGCGGCTGACCGTGGACGTGCGGTGGCAGGGTGGACGAGGGCGGCGTCGACACCACCGACATGATGGGCCTCGGCGCTGCGCACCCGCTTGCGGGCTGTCAGCAGTGAGGCGGTGAGCTTGTGAGCATCCCAGCCCCCGTATCTGCGCCCGGCGTTCGCGAAGAAACCGTTCGGGCTGAGCCTGTCGAAGCCCAGCGCGAGCACTTAGACAGGCTCAGTGCGAACGGTTATGTGCGCTTGGGATGGCTTGATTCTTGTGAGCATCCCAGGCCCCGTATCTGCGCCCTGGCGTTCGCGAAGAAACCGTTCGGGCTGAGCCTGTTGAAGCCCTGCGCAGGCGCTTCGACAGGCTCTGCGCGGGGTGGCCGCTCCGGCGTCGAGCCCGCTCGCAGCACCCTTGCATCGACCCCGGGGACCCGTGCAGGCGCAGAATCGGCGTTGCCTGTCGGGTCCACCATGCACATCCAGCCGCCGCCCCTGCCTCCCGCCCTCGACGGCGCGGACGTCCACGTCCTCGAGGGCGCCGCCGGGCCGCTCGCGCTCTACCTTGCCGGCCCGGCCGGCGGCGCGGTGCAGCGCCGCGGCCCGGTGCTGCTCGTGCACAGCGTCAACGCCGTGGCCTCGGCCGCGGAGGTCCGGCCGCTGTTCGAGGCGCTGCGTGGTGGCGGCCGGGTCTGTGCGCTCGACCTCCCGGGTTTCGGCCATTCGCGGGCGCATGAGGCGGCCCTTGCCGGCGACGGGCCCCGCTACACGGTGCGGCAGATGACGGATGCGGTCACCCAGGCCGCGCGTTGGCTCGGCGAGCGCGAAGGGGGCGTGCCCGTCAGCGCCGTGGGCGTGTCGCTGGGCTGCGAGTTCCTCGCCCGCGCTGCGGCCGAGCACCCCGCGCTGTTCCGCGACCTGACGCTGGTCAGCCCGACCGGTGTGCGTGGCGGCCAGCGCCTGCGCGGGCGGCCCGGCAGCACGCGCCATGTGGCCTGGGCCGACCTTGTGATCCGCGGCCCCGGCTGGGGCGCGTTCCTGTTCCGGCAGCTCACGCGGCCGGCGGTGATTCGCTACTTCCTGCGTCGCACCTGGGGCTCGCGCCAGATCGACGAGGCCTTGTGGGCCTCCGGCTGCCTCGCCGCGCGTCAGCCCGGGGCCGAGCACGCGCCGCTGAGCTTCCTGTCGGCGGGGCTGTTCAGCGCCGACATCCACGATGTCTACGAGGCGGTCCGGGCGCCCGTGCTGGTCGTTCACGGCACGCGGGGCGACTTCACCGACTACCGCGGCCTGCCCCTGCCGGGCGTGAAGCATCCGTGGAAGGTGCACGTGATGCACGACACCGGCGCGCTGCCGTATTTCGAGCGGCCCTTGGAGTTCCTCACGGTCTGGGATGCATTCGTCCGCGCTCGCGCGGAGCCGGCCTGACGGGGTTGGGTCTGGCAAGCTCTGCCGGGGTTGCGGACACTGTCCCGTTGATCGGCGCCCTGTCGATCGCTGCCGCTTGGGGGGCTCGACCTGCGCCACCTGACGGGCGCGCCGCCCTGACTCGTCGCAGGTGCAGCGAACCCGGGTGTTCCCGGTGACGTCTCGCGCCATCCCTGAGTAAGATCCGCGTCCGCCTTGACGGCACCCTGACGGAGACATGATCACCATGGCACAAAGACGCCTTTTCCTCGGCCTGCCGGCCGCCGTGGCCCTCGGCCTTCCCGCCTTCTCCCTGCGCGCGCAGGCCTGGCCGTCCCGGCCGGTGCGGGTGGTCGTGCCCTTCCCGCCGGGGGGCACCACCGATTTCATCGCCCGGCTGGTGTCCACCCGCCTGGGCGCCGTCCTCGGGCAGAACTTCGTGATCGAGAATCGCGCCGGCGCGGGTGGCACGGTCGGTTCGGACCAGGTGGCCAAGAGTCCTGCGGATGGCTACTCGCTGGTGGTCTCCAACGTCGCAGCGCACGGTGTCGGGCCCAGCATCTACAAGTCCATGCCCTATGACAGCGTGCGCGACTTCTCGCACATCGCGCTGATGGCAGAGATCCCTTCGGTGCTGGTCGTGCGAGTGGACAGCCCCATCCGCTCGCTGGCCGACTTCATCGCCGCCGCCAAGTCGCGTCCGGGGCAGATGACCGTCGGATCGCCCGGCAACGGGACGTCCAGCCACACCAAGCAGGAACTTCTGAAGCGTTCGGCCGGGATCGACACCATCCACGTGCCCTACCGCGGCAGCGGTCCGATGATGACCGATCTGGCGGGTGGACAGGTCGACGCCATCATCACCACGCTGGTCGAGGCCGGCCGCAACCCGCGGTTTCGTCTGCTGGCCGTCACCGCGGGCGACCGCGTGCCGGGCTGGCAGGACCTGCCGACCTTCCGTGAACTCGGCCACCCGGACCTGGTCGCGTCGACCTGGTTCGGCCTGTCCGGCCCCGCGGGCATGCCCTCGGCCATCGTCGAGAAGCTCAACGCCGAAGTGCTGGCGGCGCTGGCGCACCCCGATGTCGTGCCGCGCCTGGTGGAGACCGGCTCGACCCCCCGGCGCATGAGCGCGGCCGAGTACTCGGCCTTCGTTGCCAGCGAGGTGCAGCGCTGGGCGGCCGTGGTCAAGGCGGCCAACATCCGCCTCTGACGCTTGCGGTCGCGTCAGGCGTCAGTCGACTGTCGCCCCGCTGGCTTTCACCACGGGTTCGTACTTGGCGAGCTCGGCCTTCACGAAGGCGGCGAACTGTTCGGGCGTGGTCGGGGAGGCTTCGGCCATCATCCCCGCCATCCGCGCCTGCACCGGCGCGGACTTCAGGGCGTCGGCGAAGGCCTGGTTCAGACGCTGGGTGACCTCGGGCGCCAACCCGGCCGGGCCGAACAGCCCGAACCAGGTGCTGATGTCGAAGCCCTCCAGCCCGACCCTGGCGCCCGCCTCGGCCATGGTCGGCAGGTCTGGCATGGCCGACGAGCGGCGCGACGTGGTCACCGCCAGGGCCTTGAGCTTGCCCGCGCGGATGTTGGCCGAGGCGGTCGCCACGTTGTCGATGTTGAAGTCCACCTGACCCGACAGCAGCGCCAGTTGGGCAGGGGCGCCGCCGGCGTAGGGGACGTGTACGATGGACAGCCCGGCACGCGACTTGAACATCTCACCGGCCAGGTGCCCGGCGCTGCCATTGCCCCCTGAGCCATAGTTCATGCGGCCCGGGTGGGCCTTCGCGTAGGCCACGAGGTCGGGCAGGGAAGCGATCCCCAGCCGCGTGGCGGTCTCGGCGTTCATCACCAGCACATTGGGCACCTGGGCCACCAGCGTGATGGGGGTGAAGTCGCGGATGGGGTCGTAGGGCATGTTGCGGTACAGCCACGGGTTGATGGCATGCGTGGCCACCGCGCCCATGACGATGGTGCGGCCATCCGGTGCCGACTTGGCCACCATGTCGGCGCCCAGGTTGCCGCCGGCGCCCGGTTTGTTCTCTACCAGCACGTTGCCCAGGCTGCCCCGGGCCGCCTCGGCCAGCGTGCGCCCGAGGATGTCCAGCGGTCCGCCGGGCGCGTACGGGACGATCAGGCGAATCGGCGCCGTCTGGGCGAACACACGGGGCGCGGCCAGCGTTGCGGCGCAGGCGGCGGTGGCGGAGGCGATCTGGCGGCGATTGAGCATGGTGGCTTCTCCTGGCGTTGAGGCGCCTGGCGCCTCGTGGGGGCTGAGAGGGGCGGGCTTGCGCCGTACTCTGTTGGGGCAGCGCTCACCCGAACGCCGCGGGTGGCGCAAGCACCTTGTCGATTATCCGCAAGCCCCACTGGTCGATGTCGCATGCCAGGGTCTCGACGTCGCCGAGAAGGGCCCGCTCATGCGGTCCGTGCCGCAGGCGATGAGGTCAAGTACGGCCGATTCAGCCATCCGCGCGGTGTCTCGCGCGCACCGGTGGGCGCGCCTGAGTCACCGGAGTCACAGCAGGTCGGCGAGCGCCGGGTGACCCTTGTGGATGAGGACGCGGGACTGGATCTCGGCCGACGACAGCGCGAAGACCCGTTCGACCACGCGCGCATAGACCGCGCGCACGTCGATCGCCGCGGGCAGGTCTCTGCCCTCGAACAGTTGCGCCTTGTCCAGGCCCTGCCAGGCCGAGAAGACCCGGGCCGACGTCACCATCCCGCCGGCGACGAAGCAGCAGCTGCCCACGCCGTGGTCGGTGCCGCCGGTGCCGTTCTCGGCGGCCGTGCGGCCGAACTCGGTCACGGTGACGAGCACGCTGCGGGCCCAATGCGCCCCCATGCCCTCGCGCCAGGCTTGCACGATCCCGTCCAGGTCGGCCAGGCGCGTGGCGTGGGTGCCGGTGTCTGCGCCCTGGTTGGCGTGGGTGTCGAAACCGGAATCGACGTCGATCAGGCCGACGCGTGGGCCGTCGGGCTCGCTCATGCGCTGGGCGGCCAGCCGCGCCAGCGCAGCGGGCGACCGTTGCTCGCGGAACTCGTCACCGCGCAGGTTGCGTTGGGGTCCCATGCGTTGCATGGATTCCGCCAGCAGTCGCTCCGAATAGGGTGAGAGCGCCGGGTCTGCCTGCCACATCGCATGCAGGTCGCGCGCGAGCACCGTGCTGACGGGACGCATCCAGTTCGGATATTCCGTACCGGCCGCCGGGCTGCCGCGGACGATGATCGGCATCGGGATGGACAGGGCCACGCCTTCCACCAGACCCGCTGCTTCCATCGCCCGGCCCACCCAGCCGCTGGGGCTGCTGTAAGGCGTGGCCAGGCCGGTCTGCATGATGTCCTGGCCCTCGAAGTGCGACCGGCCGGCATAAGGGAAGCCGGTGGTGTGCACGATCTGCAACTGTCCCGCCTCCCACAATGCGTGCAGCCCCGCAAGCGCCGGGTGCAGGCCGAAGCGGCCATCCAGGCGCAGGGGCCGCTCGATGCGGATCGAGGGCCGCAGACGGGCATAGTCGGCGTCGCCCACCGGCGGCACGGCATGGAGTCCGTCCATGCCGCCGCGCAGCAGCACGACCAGCAGCCGCGGCGCTTGCGCACCGTCGGAGGCTGCGCGGTCCTGCGCGGTGGCGGGCATCAGGTGCAGCGCGGCGGCGCCGCCCAGTGCCTGCTGCAGGAAGTGGCGTCGACCGGGATAGACCATGGGCATCGCTCAGCTCCAGAGGAATTCCGGCGCCAGCCACATCAGGGCCAGCGCACGGGCAGGGTCCTGACTGTCGAGCGCGGCGGAGACAACGCGGTGATCGGCGCCGTCCGGGGCCAACTGTCGGTCGATCAGGTCCTTGAGCGATAGGCCGGACTCGCGCAGGCGTCGCAGCGTCGGGGGCGACATCAACTGCGCCCAGCGCGCACGACGGTCCAGCATCTCGCGCGACAGCCAGTCCCGCGACAGGATGGGCCATCCGTTGGGCTGGGGGCAGCGCGGCAGCGCCTGACCCAGATCGGCCAGCACATAGAAGGTCTTGTGCCCCGCAGGCGCGGAGGGCAAGGGCGGTGACTGGGGCAATACCGCCCCGGTGACGCGATGGAGTTGCAGGAACCAGGCCTCGGGTGAGCTGAGCTTGCGCGTACCGTCCAGATGGTCGTGACAGGCCTGCAGCAGCGCAGCGTGCACGGTGGGCAGGTGTCCCTCGCTGTCGACAAAGGCTTGCTGCACCGCTTGCACGGCCTGCAGCGGCGGATCGTCGTCGATGAAGGCCACGCACAACTTGCGCGCCAGATGCTGCGCGGTGTGTGGGTGCAGGGCCAGGTCGGTGACCAGGTCCTCGAGCTTGGAGGACGGGCGGAACAAGGCGCGGTAGGTCTTGCCCAGCACTGTCTGTCCGCCGGGTTCGTGGCGGTCGTAATCGAAGTGGGTGCCCAGTGGCCCGCCGGGCTGGTACCAGCGGTCCGGACGCCGTACCGTCCATCCGGTCAGGATCAGCGTGGTCGCCTCGACGTCCTGTTGGGTGTAACCCGCCTTCGGGCTGAGCGTGAACAGCTCCAGCAACTCGCGCCCCAGGTTCTCGTTGATGCTGTCGCGCGTCCATCGAGACCGGGCGGCGCGCGAGTTCGGGCCTGTGTTGCGGTTGTTGTCCAGGTAGACCAGCATGCCCGGGTGCGTCACGGCATGCCAGAGCAAGTCCCGGTAGCTGCCCGTCATGTGCTCGCGCAACATGCGCTGGTAGGGCCCGACAAGGACGTCGTTGCGCTGGTTGCCCGGCGCCACCATGAAGTGATTGGCCCAGAAGTGCCACAGCCGCTCGAACACCGGCGCGCTGCCGTGGACGGCCGTGCTGGCACGGGCCTGCACCTCCTTCCAGTGCTCCATGCGCCAGTAGGGGATGGCCAGCCGTTCCTCGCGCAGCCGGTTGTAGGCCGCCGGCGACAGCGTCTTGCCGCGTGCGAAGACGTCGTCCTCGACGTCGAACGCTGTCTGGTAGGCCTGCATCAGCTCCGGCCCGGAGCCCAGCAGACGCGTGCCTTCGGGCAGATCGGTACGCGGTCGGCCCTCCGGGTCGAGGATCGCGATCGGTGGCACGCTGCTCAGCTGGGCTTTCGCCCACGCCACAGGATCGGCGGGCGCAGTGGTACCCGGTTCGAGCCCGAAGGCCACGCGTCGAAGGTAGCGTGCGGCAGGGGCGGTCTGTATCACGGTGCGTGATCATACGGGGGCCGATCGTGCACGGACGCTGCGCTCACGGCACTGCAGAAGTGGCCTTCAGCTCTTGATCCTGGCCGCGTTCGAAAGCGTTCTGGGCTCGGTGTCAATCGCCATCGCAGGCGCTAAGCCCGCTTCATGTCCATCCGCACCACCGCATCGATCTCCACCTTGACCTCGGGAAAGGCCAGCGCGCTCACGCCCACCAGCGTGGAGGCGGGGTAGGGCGGGCGCAGCCGCTCGCGTCGGGCGCGGGCGACGGCGTCCTTGTCGCTGATCTCGGTGAGGTAGACCGTCAGCTTCATCACGTGGTCCAGCGTCAGGCCGGCGGTGGCGCACAGGGCGTCGATCTTGCGCAGGCACTCCAGCGCCTGCGCGTAGGTGTCCATCGCCTGGTCGCGGCACGCCGGGTGGGCGGTCATGCCGCTGATGATCAGCTCGTTGCCGCAGCGCAGGGCGTTTGACCAGGTCGCGCCCGGCGGCTCGGGCACGGCCGGACAGGACAGGTGGGTGGCGATGCCGTCGGCGCTCATGACCGGCCCGTGGAGGCGGCCACAGCAGTCTCGCGTCCGCCCCCGATCGTGTCGATCTGCCGCTGCGCGAGCTGCCGCAGGTGGCGGCGCAGGCGCACGATGCCCATGTCGTGCTGATAGAGCATCTCGCGCTGGTTCGCGTCGGGCTCCATGTCCTCCATCATCTCGCGGTCCTGCTCGAGCACGGCCCAGTGCCGCGCCTCCAGGCGGTTACGGTAGAGGAAGCGCCAGGTGTCGCGCTGCCAGCCGCTGACCTTGCGGCAGCGCCAGTGGAAGACGGCCGCCAGCCGCGGGCTGATCGGCGTGTAGCTGCCGATGATGATGAAGTTGCCGCCGGGCCCGCCGGTCTTGGGGTAGGGGATCTCCAGACGCATCCAGTGCACGCCGGTGTCGCCCCACTCGGTCCAGTCGAAGTTGACGTCGCGCTGGCCTTCCTTCTCGAACACGAAGCCGTGATCGGTGTCGCGAATGCGGAATTTCGCGGTCGCGTCGCCCTCGGCCATCGAGTGCGACTGCTTGTGCAGGAAGGTGCCGTGCATCGGGTCGATGACGTTGTCGAGCACGTAGCGGTAGTCGCCCTTCCACTCGGTGTAGCAGAGGAAGTGCGCGTACTCGGACGACTCCAGTTCCTGCGGCAGCACCAGCGGCGGCGCCTGCTCGACGTTGCCGTGCGAGTTGTAGAGCCAGATCGCGCCGTGGCGCTCCTGCACGTGGAAGCTGCGCACGCAGTTCAGTCCCTCCATGCGGCTGCCCGGGCTGCCCGGCACCTTGGTGACGGTACCGCTGTGGTGGACCTGCACGCCGTGGTACGGGCAGGCGATGCGGTCACCCATGGGCACGCCGCGCGACAGCGGCGCGCCGCGGTGCGGGCAGTGGTCTTCCAGCGCGTGCAGCGTGCCGTCGGCCTCGCGCCACAGCGCAAGCTTCAGTCCCAGGCGGCGCAGCGACACCGGCTGCTCGCGCACGAAGTGCGAGGGGCAGATCGGGTACCAGAGGTTGCGCAGGCCGATGGCGAGCAGGTCGTCAGGGTGAGCGGGCAGGGTGGGTGGGTTCATCGTGGGGGGCTCCTGTGAGCCTCCGGTCTCCCGCGCGCGGGGCCAGGTGCTCACGAATAGACGAGGACTGGCGCTTGCGGCTCTTCAGAAAGGCCGTCAGCGGCCGAGTTCGGCCATCAGTGCCTGGTAGCTCTGCGCCGTCCAGGCCTGGCCGTTGGGCGCGTTCGGCCCGCTGCGGTTGAGGGCCGCGACCAGGCCGTCCAGATCGTGGATGCCCGCACCGAAAGCGCGCTCGATCGCGTCACCGAGCAGGCTCTCGTAGGCCGTGGGCGCGCGCTCGCGCGCCTGATGCGGGTTCAGGTAGCGGTCGGTGGGGGTGTCCATGGCGGTCTCGGGGGTGTGCAGGTGGGATGAACGATGAGATGCGGGCGGTGGGATCGATGATGCCGGGCGATGGGGGAAGCGAGGGGCTGGCCCGCCTACTGACCCCCGGCCCGTACCCGCGCGCGGATGCGCTCGCGCACCGGCACGAAGTCGTATGTCGGGTAGCACTCGGTGCTGAACACGCCCCACCCGCGGCGCTCGAGCTCGAGGTTGACGGTGGGCAGCAGCTTCGGGGGTAACTCCAGCGTGGCGATCTGGCCCAGGCCCATGGCCACGGTCCAGGACACGATGCGCACGCCCGGCGGCGGAAACGCCTCCCACCAGTCGCTGG
>CAZFVH010000155.1:0-10401 GCA_964522465.1 uncultured Rubrivivax sp.
CCTGCAGGAGGGCATCAACGAGGCCGGCGGCATGAGCAGCTGGATCGCCGCGGCGACGTCGTACTCGACGAACAACCGCATCATGGTGCCGTTCTACATCTACTACTCGATGTTCGGCTTCCAGCGCATCGGCGACCTGGCCTGGGCCGCCGGCGACATGCAGGCCCGCGGCTTCCTGCTGGGCGGCACCTCGGGGCGCACCACGCTCAACGGCGAGGGTCTGCAGCACGAGGACGGGCACAGCCACATCCTGGCCGGCACCATCCCCAACTGCATCAGCTACGACCCGACCTTCGCGCACGAGGTGGGCGTGATCATCCACCACGGCCTGAAGCGCATGGTGGAGAGGCAGGACAACGTCTTCTACTACCTGACGCTGCTGAACGAGAACTACCCGATGCCCGGCCTGAAGGCCGGCACCGAGGAGCAGATCATCAAGGGCATGTACCTGCTGGAGGAGGCCGAGGGCGCCAAGGGCGCGCCGCGCGTCAACCTGCTGGGCAGCGGCACCATCCTGCGCGAGAGCATGGAGGCGCGCAAGCTGCTCGCGACGGACTGGGGCGTGGTGGCCAGTGTCTTCAGCTGCCCGAGCTTCAACGAGCTCGCGCGCGACGGCCAGGACTGCGAGCGCTGGAACCTGCTGCATCCCACCGAGACGCCGCGCGTGCCCTTCGTCACGCAGCAGCTCGCGCCGCACGCCGGCCCGGTGATCGCCTCGACCGACTACATGAAGAACTATGCGGAGCAGATCCGTGCCTTCGTGCCGCGTGATCGCGCCTACAAGGTGCTGGGCACCGACGGCTTCGGCCGCAGCGACTTCCGCGGCCGGCTGCGTGAGCACTTCGAGGTCAACCGCCACTACATCGTCGTCGCCGCGCTGAAGGCGCTCGCCGACGAGGGCGCGCTGCCGGCGGCCAAGGTGGCCGAGGCCATCGCCAAGTACGGCATCGACGCCGACAAGATCAACCCGCTTTACGCCTGAGCGGCGTGCCCCGGCAAGGAGACATGCAAATGGCCCTGGTGGAAGTCAAGGTCCCGGACATCGGCGACTTCAAGGACGTGGCGGTCATCGAGCTGCTGGTCAAGCCCGGCGACACGGTGGCGGTGGACCAGTCACTCGTCACCGTCGAGAGCGACAAGGCGTCGATGGAGATCCCTTCATCGGCGGCGGGCGTGGTGCGCGAGCTCAAGGTCGCGCTCGGCGACAAGATCAATGAAGGCGCGGTGCTGCTGCTGCTGGAGGCTGCGGGGGGCTCTGCAGCAGCTCTGGCAGCACCCGCAGCGGCCACGTCAGCGTTGGCGGCGCCTGCTGCGCCTGCGCCGGCTCGCGGGGCAGACCCCGCGCCCTCCACGGCTGGCGGCCCGTTCGAGGTGCGCGTGCCCGACATCGGCGACTTCAAGGACGTCGCCGTGATCGAGATCCTTGTCAAGCCCGGCGATCGGGTGGCTTCGGACCAGTCGTTGATCACGGTGGAGTCCGACAAGGCCTCGATGGAGATCCCGTCCTCGGCCGCGGGCGTGGTGCGCGAGTTGAAGGTCAAGCTCGGTGACAAGATCAACCAGGGCGACCTGCTCGCGTTGCTGGAAGGCGCCGCGGCTGCCACGATTTCGGCCGCCGCGCCGGCTTCGGTGCCCGCGGCTTCCACGCCGATCGCTGCGCCCGTGGTCGCTGCGCCTGCCGCTGCACCTGCAGCCGTTGCGGTCGCGTCCGTCACCGCCGCGCCGATGCCCGCGCACCAGCCCACTGCGACCCCCGCGCGCGGCCTGCCCTATGCCTCGCCCTCGGTGCGCCGCTTCGCGCGCGAACTCGGCGTGCCGCTCGAGGAGGTCTCCGGCAGCGGGCCCAAGGGCCGGATCACGCAGCAGGACGTGCAGGCCTTCACCAAGGCCGTGATGGCCGGCAGCGCGCAGACCCAGGCGATCGCCGGCGCGGTGGCGGCGGCGGTGGCCAAGGCCGCGCCCGCGACCGGCGCGGGCGGCGGCGAGCTCGGCCTGATCCCCTGGCCCAAGGTCGACTTCGCGAAGTTCGGCCCGATCGAGCGCAAGGAACTCGGCCGCATCAAGAAGATCAGCGGCGCCAACCTGCTGCGCAATGCGGTGATGATCCCGGCCGTCACCAACCACGACGACGCCGACATCACCGAGCTCGAGGCCTTCCGCCTGCAGGTCAACAAGGAGAACGAGAAGGCCGGCGTCAAGGTCACGATGCTCGCCTTCCTGATCAAGGCCTGCGTGGCGGCGCTGAAGAAGTACCCCGAGTTCAACAGCTCGCTCGACGGCGACGCGCTCGTCCACAAGCACTACTGGCACATCGGCTTCGCCGCCGACACGCCCAACGGCCTGATGGTGCCGGTGATCAAGGACGCCGACCGCAAGGGCGTGCTGCAGATCAGCCAGGAGACGGCCGAGTTGGCCAAGAAGGCGCGCGACGGCAAGCTCGGCCCGGCTGACATGAGCGGCGCGACCTTCACCATCTCCAGCCTGGGCGGCATCGGCGGGCGCTACTTCACGCCCATCATCAACGCACCCGAGGTCGCGATCCTGGGGGTGTGCAAGAGCCAGATGGAGCCGAAGTGGGACGGCAAGGCCTTCGTCCCGCGCCTGATGCTGCCGCTGTCGCTGACCTGGGACCACCGCGTCATCGACGGCGCCGCGGCCGCGCGCTTCAACGTCTACCTCGGGCAGTTGCTGGCGGACTTCCGCCGCATCATGCTGTGACTGCCGGGGGCAGGGGCTTTGGTCTCCGCCCACGGATCTGATCGGATCACAGGGCCCCGGCGGCGCGCTTCGGTGCAGCAGGGGTCCGACACTCAAGGAGCCGCGTGATGGCGCTCATCGAAGTCAAGGTGCCGGACATCGGCGATTTCAAGGATGTGGCGGTGATCGAGCTGCTGGTCAAGCCGGGCGACAGCGTCCGGGTCGACCAGAGCCTGGTCACGGTGGAGAGCGACAAGGCCTCGATGGAGATCCCGTCCTCGGCCGCCGGCGTCGTCAGGGAGCTGAAGGTCGCGCTCGGTGACAAGATCAACAAGGGCTCGCTGCTGCTGGTGCTCGAGGCCGCGACTGCGGGCGCTTCAGCGCCGGTGGCTCCGTCCGCGCCGGTGGCCGCCGCGCCAGTGACCTCTGCCGCCGCGCCGACCGGATCTTCCGTTCGGGCTGAGCCCTTCGACTCCGCTCAGGACGGGCCTGTCGAAGCCCCCTCTGGCAGCCCTTCGACAGGCTCAGGGCGAACGGACACTGCTCCGACCCAAGGGATGGGCGCATCTGTGGGCTCTGCTTCCGTCGCTGCGTCTGTCGCTGCCGCCTCCTACACCGGCGCCGTCGACCTCGAGTGCGACCTGCTGGTCCTCGGCGCCGGCCCCGGGGGTTATTCGGCCGCCTTTCGCGCGGCCGACCTCGGCATGAAGGTCGTCCTCGTCGAGCGCTACGCCACGCTCGGGGGGGTCTGCCTGAACGTGGGCTGCATCCCGAGCAAGGCGCTGCTGCACGTGGCCGCGGTGATGGACGAGGTCAGCCACTTCGCCGACCTCGGCATCAGCTACGGCGCGCCGCAGGTCGACCTGGGCAAGCTGCTCGCGCACAAGAACAAGGTCGTGGGCAAGCTCACGGGCGGTCTGGCGGCCATGGCCAAGATGCGCAAGGTCACGGTCGTGCGCGGCTATGGCGCCTTCGTCGGGCCGCACCACGTCGCTGTCGAGGAGACCACGGGAGAGAGCCAGGGCAAGACCGGCAAGACGCAGGTCGTGAAGTTCGGCCAGTGCATCATCGCCGCGGGTTCGCAGGCGGTGCGCCTGCCCTTCCTGCCCGACGACGAGCGCATCGTCGACTCCACCGGCGCGCTGCAATTGCGCCAGGCGCCGAAGAAGATGCTCGTCATCGGCGGTGGCATCATCGGGCTGGAGATGGGCACGGTCTACTCCACGCTGGGCGCGCGCCTGGACGTGGTGGAGATGATGGACGGCCTGATGCAGGGCGCCGACCGCGACCTCGTCAAGGTCTGGCAGAAGATGAACGCGCGGCGCTTCGACCGCGTCATGCTGAAGACGAAGACCGTGGGTGCCGAAGCCACGGCCGACGGCATCCGCGTGCAGTTCGAGGGCCTGGACGGGCAGCGCAGCGAGGGCGTCTACGACCTCGTGCTGCAGGCCGTGGGCCGCAGCCCCAACGGGCGCAAGATCAGCGCCGACAAGGCCGGGGTGGCCGTCAACGAGCGCGGCTACATCCCGGTGGACGTGCAGATGCGCACCAACGTGCCGCACATCTACGCCATCGGCGACATCGTGGGCCAGCCCATGCTGGCGCACAAGGCCGTGCACGAGGCGCACGTAGCGGCCGAGGTGGCGGCCGGCGACGCGAAGGCGCGCTTCGACGCGCGCGTGATCCCGAGCGTGGCCTACACCGACCCCGAGGTCGCCTGGGTCGGCCTGACCGAGGACGAGGCCAAGGCCAAGGGCATCGCGGTCAAGAAGGGCCTGTTCCCGTGGACAGCCTCGGGCCGCGCCATCGCCAACGGGCGCGACGAGGGTTTCACGAAGCTGCTGTTTGACGCGCAGACCCACCGCATCCTCGGCGGCGGCATCGTCGGCACCCACGCTGGCGACATGATCGGCGAGGTCGCGCTGGCCATCGAGATGGGCGCCGACGAGGTCGACATCGGCAAGACCATCCACCCGCACCCGACGCTGGGGGAGAGCATCGGCCTTGCCGCCGAGGTGGCGCACGGCTCGTGCACCGATCTTCCGCCCGCACGCCGATAGAGCCGGACGTCGGCGTGCGCGCAAGACCGCGCCGGCGAGTGGACTCTCATCGGCAGGCAAGCGCGGGTCGCAAGGGCTGCCCGAACGCGTGGTCGAGTTCCTTTCCCCACACGTCTTGCAACCAGAAAAAAAGGGCCCTCAGGCCCTTTTTTTCGTTCGCTTGGCCGGAAGGCCTCAGGAGCTTCAGGACTTCTTGACCCAAGCGCTGCACCAGCCTGGACCTGCGACCTTCTTGGCGCCGAACAGCGGGCACGGTGCCCAGGCGTCGGTTGGCTTGCCCTGGTAGAGCTGGCAGTTGTCACAACGCTGTGCGGGGATGGCGGTCTTCTCGACATACTTCAACGCCACCGCCTGAGCGGCCTTCGGATCCATCGCGTCGGCCGGACGCGAGGCCAGGGCCTCGCGGCTGGTCAGAAGCGCGGCACCGGCCACTGGGACGATCTGGATGAAGGTACGACGGGATTGCATCGGGACTCCTTTGTGCGAATACCAAAAACCGTCCGACAAGGACACCAAGCTTCCCCGGCATCCGTCGGCTTCCTGGGGTGTTGCTTTGCAAGCAATACCATCCCATAGTCCCAGAGTATCCACTGCAGTAGCTCTGTCAGATGCAAAACCCGTGCGACTACAGGGTTACGCGAGGCTCAGGCCTTCTTGACCCAGGCGCTGCACCAGCCCGCACCGGCGACTTTCTTCCCGCCAAACAGAGGGCAGCCACCCCATTCATCAGTGGCTTTGGCCTGATAGAGCTGGCAGTTGCTGCACTTCTTGCCGGCATCCGGCGTCTTCTCCACGTACTTCAAGGCTGTGGCCTGGGCGGCCTTCGGGTCCATGGCGTCTGCCGGTCGTGCGGCCAAGGCCTTCTGACTGGCCAGGAGCGTGGCGCCGGCGATGGGGATGATCTGGATGAAGCTGCGACGAGATGGCATGGGGGCTCCTTTGCGGTGGCTCGGGAAGTCCTCAGGTTCAGGAGCCGCTACCGATCGGACGACCCCACCCGAAGACACCCTGACACTATAAGGGTTATATCGTCTGTCCGCCTGCCGCGAACGGGCGATCAGGCGGCCAGGAGGTCAGGAGGTCAGGAGATGTCTGCGCAATGCAGGCCGAAGTGGCCGTTGCGGGCGTCGATGAAATAGCGCTCCAGGGTCAGCCGCACCGTGCGGAAGGCCAGATCGTCCCACGGGATCTCGGATTCCCGGAACAGCCGAGCCTCGATCGTTTCCGGACCCGGTTGGAAATCGGTGTCGAGCAGCCTCGCACGGTAGTAGAGGTGGAGCTGCCCGGCGCGAACCACGTTCAGCACCGAGAACAGGCCCTGCAGGTCGACCCGCGCGCCAGCCTCCTCATCGGTCTCGCGCAGGGCACCCGCCTCGGTGGTTTCCCCGAGTTCCATGAAGCCGGCCGGGAGCGTCCAGTAACCGTGTCGAGGCTCGATGTTGCGCCGACACAGCAGCACCTGGTCTTGCCAGACCGGCACCGTGCCCACCACGTTCAGCGGGTTCTCGTAATCGATGTGGCCGCAGTCACCGCAGATCGCACGCTCACGGTTGTCGTCGGCGGGGATGCGGTAGGACACGGCCTGACCGCATGCTCGACAGTGGCGGATGCGAGGACGATGGAACATGGCCGCAGTGTAGCCACGCCGACCGGACATGGCATCATCGCCGGCCGAGCGGCCACGGGCCGTGCGTGGATGCACGGCGGCGCCTCCGGCGTGGCCCGGCCACCCCATCAGGATCCCTCGCATGGAACTCTTCAACTATTTCCGCTCTTCGGCTTCGTACCGCGTACGCATCGCGTTGGCGCTCAAGGGCCTGGACTACGACTACCGGGCCGTGCACCTGCAGAAGAACGAACACACCGCCGCGGGTTATGCAGAACTCTCGGCCGCTCGGCTTGTGCCCTTGCTGCGTGACGGCGACGCGCTGATTTCCCAGTCGCTGGCCATCATGGAATACCTTGAGGAGGTGTACCCGCAGCCGCCGCTGTTGCCGTCCGATCCGCTGGAACGCGCCCGCGTGCGGTCACTGGCGCAGGACATCGCCTGTGAGATCCATCCTCTGAACAACCTGCGTGTGCTGCGTTACCTCGTCCATTCGCTGAAGGTGTCCGAGGAAGACAAGGATCGTTGGTACCGGCACTGGGTCGAGATCGGACTCGAGGCGGTCGAGCGGCGGCTGGCGGCAGCGCCCACGCCGTTCTGCCATGGGCAGACACCGACACTGGCCGATTGCGTTCTGGTGCCGCAGATCTTCAACGCCCGCCGCTTCAACTGCCGACTGGACCACGTACCCCAGGTGATGCGTGTGTTCGAGGCCTGCATGCGCCTGGAGGCCTTCGACAGGACGCGACCGGAAGCTTGTCCGGATGCCGCCTGAGGTCTCGTCCCTGGAGGTCGATTGGGACGCTCCGGAGGTCGTGGGCGCCTTGATGACCAACCGCATGGGTGGGTACAGCGACGGCCCTTGGCAAGGGCTGAACCTCGGTGATCACGTCGGCGACGACGCGCGCGCCGTGGCGCGCAATCGACAGTGGCTGTCGGCGACCGTGGGCTGCGAGGTGGCGTGGCTGCGGCAGGTCCACGGGTGTGCCGTGGTGTCTGCGCGGTCGGCTGTCCACAGCGTGTGCGAGGCCGACGCCAGTTGGTCCGATGCGCCGGGGGTCGCCTGCGCCGTGCTGGTGGCCGATTGCCTGCCGGTGCTGCTGGCCGCCGACAACGGGCGCGCCGTGGGGGCCGTGCACGCGGGCTGGCGCGGACTGTGTGCTGGTGTCATCGAGGCGGCTGCCAGACGTGTGGCCGAGGCAGCGGCTTGCTCGACCGACAAGCTCGTGGCCTGGCTGGGGCCCTGCATCGGTCCCGAGGCATTCGAGGTCGGTCCCGAGGTGGTGCAGGCCCTGGGAGGCGGCGCGGCATTCCGCCCCACGGCTGCGTCGCATCTTCCCGACCGTTCGCTGGCCGACTTGCCGCGTCTTGCGCGCGACCGTCTGCAACGCGTGGGCATCGAGCGTGTGTCTGGCGGCACCGAATGCACCGTCAGCCAACCGCGTCGTTACTACTCTTATCGGCGAGACGGGGTCACGGGCCGGATGGCGGCGGTGGTGTGGCTGAAGTGTTGATGGCGATGGCCGGGGATTCCGGCGCGTGGTCGCGGGCCTCCGCAACCCGCCGAGCGCGACGACGCGCGGGCGTCCCCAACAGGTAGAGCACCAGCGCCAGAGGGGCGCAACCGTACAGGATGAAGGTCATGAAGGCACCCAACAAGGTGCCCTGAGGAGAGAGCGCCTCTGCCAGTGCCATCATCAACACGACGTACATCCAGGCGATGGCAACGAGGTACATGGTCTGCGGTGTCCTGATGGCCCCTGTCAGTCATCGACGGGTAAGTTGCGGATCGTACATTTCGATGTGAACCTTGTCGCCCATGGGGTGTGGCCGCAGCAGGCTTCCCGCCCCGCGAGGGCGTGATCAGCAAGGGCTGCGCCACAGGCCCAGGAGACTTCCGTGAAGACCCCGCAGTCGCCCGTATCGATGATCGATCCCCTCCAGGGCTTGCAGGCCTGGACCGATGCGATGACCCAGTCCATGTCGGCCCTGCAAGGCCTGGGGGTGCGGCCTGAGAGCCTCGCAGGCATGCAGAGCGAGTACCTGCAAAGCGCGACGCAGGTCTGGAACGAGGCCCTGGCGCAGTTCGGGCCGACGGCTTCCGGTGCGCCACCGCAGAAGCTCAAGGACCGACGGTTCGCTGCCGCAGAGTGGGCCTCCAACCCGGTGGCGGCCTACTTGGCGCGCATGTATCTCTTGAACGCTCGCACGCTGATGCAGATGGCCGATGCCGTCCAGGGCGATCCGAAGACACGCAACCGGATTCGCTTCGCAGTCCAGCAATGGGTCGACGCGGCCAGCCCCAGCAACTTCCTCGCCACCAACCCGGAAGCGGTGCAGCGCGCCTTGCAGAGCGGCGGCGAGAGCCTGACCAAAGGTCTGCAGCAATTGCTCGAGGACCTTCGCAAGGGGCATGTGTCTCAGACTGACGAAAGCGTCTTCGAGGTGGGCCGTAACGTTGCCACCAGCGAAGGCGCGATCGTCTTCGAGAACGAACTGTTCCAGCTCATCGAGTACAAGCCGCTGACCGCCAAGGTGCACGAGCGGCCGATGCTGTTCGTGCCCCCGTGCATCAACAAGTACTACATCCTCGATCTGCAGCCGGAGAACTCGGTCATCCGCTACACGGTCGAGCAGGGCCATCGCGTGTTCGTGGTCAGCTGGCGCAATCCTGACGACTCGATGAAGGCGCTGACCTGGGACGACTACATCGCCCAGGGCCCGATCCGTGCCATCGAGGTTGTACGCCAGATCGCCGGTGTCGACACGCTGAACACACTGGGTTTCTGCGTGGGTGGCACGATCCTGTCCACGGCATTGGCCGTGCTGGCTGCGCGGGGCGAGCATCCCGCCCACTCGGTCACGCTCCTGACGACGCTGCTGGACTTCGGCGACACCGGTATCCTGGACATCTTCGTCGACGAGGCCATGGTGCGGGTGCGCGAGATGACGATCGGTCCTGACGCGCCCAACGGACCCGGGCTCCTGCGGGGTCGCGAACTGGCCACCACCTTCAGCTTCCTGCGGCCCAACGATCTGGTATGGAACTACGTCGTCGGCAACTATCTGAAGGGCGAGACGCCGCCACCCTTCGACCTGCTTTACTGGAACGGAGATTCCACCAACCTGCCCGGGCCGATGTACTGCTGGTACCTGCGCCACATGTATCTGCAGAACGAGTTGTCCAGGCCCGGGGCCCTGACGGTGTGCGGCCAGTCGGTCGACCTCGGGAAGATCCGCGCCCCGGTCTACATCTACGGCTCGCGCGAGGATCACATCGTTCCGTGGATGGCGGCCTATCGGTCGGTGCACCTGCTCCACGGGCGGCGGCGCTTCGTTCTGGGCGCGTCCGGCCACATCGCGGGCGTGATCAACCCCCCGGCACAACGCAAGCGCAGTTTCTGGACGAATGACACACTGCCTGCCGACGCATCGGAATGGTTTGACGGTGCGACCGAACATGCAGGCAGTTGGTGGCCCGATTGGGCCGAGTGGCTGAAGTCGCAGGGGGGCGCGCTCGTCAGCGCGCCCCGACGCTACGGCTCGCGCAGTCACAAGGTGATCGAGCCTGCACCCGGGCGCTACGTGAAGGCCAGGGCTTGACGGCCGGACGAATCAACAGATCAACAAAGGAGAGAGAGCAATGACACAGAAAGTGGCTTACGTCACCGGCGGCATGGGTGGTATCGGCACGGCGATCTGCCAGCGCCTGGCGCGCCAGGGTTTCAAGGTGATCGCGGGGTGCGGCCCCACGCGTGACTTCACCAAGTGGCTGGACGAGCAGAAGGCCCTGGGCTTCGCCTTCTATGCCTCGGTGGGCAATGTGGCCGACTGGCAGTCCACGGTCGACGCCTTCTCCAAGGCCAAGGCCGAGCACGGCCCGATCGACGTGCTGGTCAACAATGCCGGCATCACGCGCGATCGCATGTTCATGAAGATGTCCCGCGACGACTGGGATGCGGTCATCGACACCAACCTGAACAGCATGTTCAACGTGACCAAGCAGGTCGTGCCGGACATGGTCGAGCGTGGCTGGGG
>CAZFVH010000156.1:0-10335 GCA_964522465.1 uncultured Rubrivivax sp.
ACCTGGCCGCGGCCAGCCCGCGCGTGGTCGGCCTGCAGATCGGCTACGGCGACCTGTATGCCCCGCTGGGCATCGACCGGCGCGACACCGCGGCCATCCACTCGGTGATGTTCGCGGTGCGCATGGCGGCGGCAGAAGCCAACGTGCAAGCCGTGGACGGCGCCTTCACCGACGTGGCGGACCTGGATGGATTCGCGGCCGAAGCCGCCATGGCCCGGCGCCTGGGCTTCGTCGGCAAGTCCTGCGTGCATCCGCGCCAGATCGAAGCGGCCAACGCGATCTTCCGCCCGAGCGACGAGGAGATCCGCCACGCGCTCAAGGTCGTGGCCATGCTGAGGGATCCCAGGTACCAGGGGGTCGGCGCCTTCCTGGTGGACGGAAAGATGGTCGACGCCCCGTTGTTCGCCAAGGCGCAGGCCATCGTCAAGCTCGCCAGGCAAGCCGGCCTGATCAGCGAGGCGGCCTGACGGCCCGCTCGGACGACGGTATTTCACACAAGTCTCACTACACGAGGAGCACACCATGAGCATCAAGATGAACAGAAGAGGTTTCGGGAGACTGTCCTCGGGCCTGGCCGCGGGCCTGATGGCCCCGGGCCTGGTAAAGGCGCAGGCCACCCTGCCCAGCCTGATCAAGATCGTCGTGCCGTTCGCCCCCGGCGGCAGCAACGACGTGTTCGCGCGGGCCTTGGCCGAGGTGCTGGGCCCCGAACTCAAGACCACCTTCATCGTGGAGAACCGACCGGGCGCCGGCGGCGTCATGGGTTCGGGGCAGGTCGTCAAGGCACCCGCCGACGGGTCCACCCTGCTGCTCACGTCCAACAGCATCGTCACCGGCAACGTGGTGCAGGCCAAACCCCCCTTCGACCTGGTGAACTCGTTCACGCACCTGGCCATCCTGAACCGCGGCCCCTCGCTGATCTTCGTCAAGGGCGACAGCAAGTACACGGACCTGCCCAGTCTGTTCGACGCCATGAAGAAGGGCGAGGTCCGCAACTACGGCTCTGCCGGCATCGGCACCAACGCGCACCTGGCTGGGGAGATGCTCAACTACGCCCTGAAGACCGAGGTCGTGCACGTTCCGTACAGGGGTATCGCCAACGTCGCCGTGGACGTCATCGGCAACAACGTCGATATGACGATCACGACCCCCGCGTCCGTGTCCGGCCAGATGCGTTCCGGCCACCTCAAGGCGCTGGGCGTGACCAGCCCCCAGGTCTCGCCGTTCTTCCCCGGCCTCAAGCCGGTGGCGGAGTTCCTGCCCGGCTACGAAGTCGAGTCCTGGTGGGGCGTCTTTGCGCCGCCCCGGACGCCGGCCGCGATCGCCGACACCCTGAACCGCAAGATCAACGAGATGGTGATGAAGAGCCGGATGGCCGACCTGTTCAAGAACGAGTCGACCACCCCGGTGAACTTCAGCGTGGAGCAGGTGCGCAAGTTCGTCGGCGACGAGCGCGACAAGTGGCTCGCCATCGCCAAGGCCCGCAACATCCAACCCGTCTGAAGGGTTCCCGAGACCATTTGATGAAGCTCAAGAAGAAGCAATTGGAGAGGGATGCCACCGGCCCCCTGAAGGGGCTGCGTGTCATCGACCTGACCCGGTTCGTCGCCGGCAACATGCTGACGCACCAATTGGCCGACTACGGTGCCGACGTCATCAAGGTCGAGCCCCTTGAGGGCGACCCTTTCCGCCTCTGGAAGACGAACGGTCAGTCCATCTGGTGGCAGATCTACAGTCGCAACAAGAGAAGTGTCGCCATCGACTTCCGGAACACGAAGTCGACCGAGCTCTTGCGCAATCTGATCGCCACCGCCGATGTTCTGGTGGAGAGCTTCCGGGCCGGCGTGCTGGAGGCCATGGGCCTGGCCCCGGCCACCCTGCTGGAACAGAACCCCAAACTGGTGATCACGCGCATCTCCGGCTGGGGGCAGGACAGCCTGTACAAGCACAAGCCGGGGTTCGGCACGCTGGTGGAGGGCTACAGCGGCTTCGCGGCCATCAATGGTTTCGAGGATCGACCGCCCGTGCTGCCGCCATTGTTCCTGGGCGACATGTCTACCGGCATCTACGGCGCGTTCGCCACCTTGGCCGCCGTGATGAACGTCAGGAACGGCACGGGCCGAGGCCAGGTGATCGACTTGGCGCTGCTGGATCCGGTGCTGGCCATGCTGGGCCCGCAGGCTGCCGTGTATCACATGACCGGCAATCTGAAGCGGCGCACGGGCAGCCTGTCCAGCACGACCTGCCCCCGCAACGTCTACAAGACCGCGGATGACCGCTGGATCGCCATGTCGGCGGCCAAGCAGAGCATCGTCGAACGCCTCTTCAAGATCATGGGTCGCGAAGACATGATCGGCGATCCGCGTTTCGCGACCAACGCCACCCGGCTGGAGCATGTGGAACTGGTCGACGGCGCGGTCGCGGACTACGTCCGCACCAAGACCCTGAAGGAGGTCCTGGAGATCTTTGAGCAGAACTCCATCACCGCCGGCCCCGTCAATGACGCCTCGATGCTGCTCGACGACGAGTTCATCGCGGACAAGGAGTCCCTGATCCTCTTCGGCGAGGACAGCGAGGAGATCCCCATGCACAACGTCTCGTCGAGGATGTCGGGAACCCCCGGCAACCTCCATCGCTACGCGCCGGCGGTCGGTGAACACACCGAGGAAATCCTGGGCCAGATCCTGGAGCAGGAGGTGATCCAGGCCTACCTCGCCGAAGGCGTCATTTCTGGAGTGAAGCAAGCATGACAAGCATAGGCACGCAAATCACCGGCCCGGCCGCCTGGAAGGGCCCGGATATCGACTGGAAGAAGGAGGGCCTGCACGTGCTCTCGGCCGAGGAGATCCGGGAGATCGACGCGGCTCTCGCGCACCTTAAGTCTGTGGGAACGCTGGACTTCCCCGAGATCAACCCTACCAACTTCCCGCTCGACAAGGTCGGGCAGCTCATGCGCTCGCTGCCGCAGCGGCTGCAGGACGGCTGTGGTTTCTTCATGCTGCGCGGCCTTCCGCGCGAGCGGTACAGCGACGACGACATGGCGTACGTGTATTTCGGCCTGAGCTCCTACGTCGGCCGGACCATGACGCAGTCCTACCTGGGCGACATGATCGGCCACGTGGTCAACGTCAGCGACTACGAGCCCAAGTCCCGCGGCTACCGCAAGGGCGGCGGCCAGCTGATGCACACCGACTCCTGCGACGTCATCGGCCTGATGTGCCTGCGCACCGCACTCTCCGGCGGCGAGAGCCGCATCGCCAGCGCCGTGACCGTGCACAACTACATGGCCAGGCACCATCCGGAAAGCCTGAAAGTCCTGGAGAACGGGCTCTACCTCAAGCGCACGGACGAAGACGGCAAGTACGCCACCCGAACCTTCAGCGAAGGGCGCGTGAAGTTCTTCAACGTCCACGGCGGCGAGTTCATCAGTTACCTGCCCACCGGCTACGCGCGCCTGTGCGAGAAGAGCGGTCAGCGTCCCTACACGCCGGAGGAATCGGAAGCGCTCTTTCGCGTGCGCGAGGTCGCCCGCATGCCCGAGCACTTCCTGGACATGGGCTTCGCCGACGGCGACATCCAGTTCCTGAACAACCGGACCATGGTCCATGGCCGCACCGACTATGTCGACGCCCAGGAATTGAGCAAGCGCCGCCACCTCCTGCGCATGTGGCTGCGCATTGACGGCTGGCAGAAGATGCCCGAGTGCCAGGTCTTCCACACCGACGAGGACATGGCTCTGTGGTCCAGGAATCGCCGGCGCCTGATGGAACTGCCCTCCAAGCACGACGCCGACGTGCTGGCCGGAGTGACCAGCAAGATGGTGGACTGAGCGCTTCCTCCGCTCCTCCATTTCGCTTGAAAGGGCGGGGCTTGCTCCTCGCCCTTTTCTCCTTGTCCGAGCCTGAAGATGTCCAAGACCTTTCAGTTCAATAGTGTTGCTTCCATCCAGGTGGAGCATGGCGGCGCCCGCCACCTGTCGAAGCTGGTCCAGCGGCTGGGCTGCCGTCGGGTCCTGTTGGTGTCCGACCCCGGTGTCGTGGGCGCGGGCCTGCTGGCCGGCGCCGTGGCAGGCCTGCAGGAGGCCGGGCTGGCCTCGAGCGTGTATGCCGATGTCCAGGCCGACCCGCCCGAAGCCCTCGTCCATGCGGCCGTGCGGACCGCCACCGAGTCCGGCGCCGACTGCATCGTCGGTTTCGGCGGCGGCAGTTCCCTGGACGTCGCCAAGCTGGTGGCCCTGCTGGCCACCGGCCAGCAGAAGCTCCAGGACATCTATGGCGTGAACCTGGCCACGGGCGGGCGCCTGCCGCTGGTGCTGGTGCCAACGACCTCCGGCACCGGCTCCGAGGTCACGCCCATCTCCATCGTGACCACGGGAGAGGGCGAGAAGAAGGGAGTCGTGTCCCCCTTGCTGCTGCCCGACGTCGCCGTGCTGGATGCGCAGCTCACCCTGGGCCTGCCGCCGCACATCACGGCCGCAACGGGCGTGGACGCCATGGTGCACGCCATCGAGGCCTACACCGGGCGGATCCGCAAGAACCCGATCTCCGATTGCTTCGCGCGCGAGGCGCTGCGCCTGCTGTCCGGCTCCATCCACGCGGCCTGCCGGCATGGCCATGAACTGGCGCCGCGGGAAGACATGCTCCTGGGCGCCTGCCTGGCCGGCATCGCCTTCGCCAACTCGCCAGTCGCCGCCGTCCATGCGCTGGCCTATCCGATCGGCGCGCAGTTCCACGTCCCCCATGGGCTGTCGAACTCCCTGGTGCTCCCCCATGTGGCGAAGTTCAATCTCGATGCGGCCCAGGAGCAGTACGCCGAGCTCTACGACATCGTCCAGCCGCAAGGATCGGGCGACGCCGCGGAGAAGGCCGGCAAGTTCGTCGACTATCTGCAGAGCCTGCCCGCGGCGCTGGGCCTGCCCACGCGACTGCGGGATGTCGGCGTCACGGAGACCAGCATCGCCTCCCTGGCGCAGGACGCCATGAAGCAGACGCGGTTGCTGGTGAACAATCCCCGGGAGGTGACCCTGGACGCCGCGGCCCGCATCTACACGGAGGCCCTGTGAGCGCCGGCGTGCGCCGGCCTGTCCGGGCCGACTATCCTCGCTTCCTGCCTATCCAGACGCGCTGGAACGACAACGACGCGTACGGCCATGTGAACAACGTCGTCTACTTCGAATTCTTCGACACCGCCATCAACAGCAACCTCATCGCCTGCGGCCTGCTGGACGTTCACAGGAGCCCGGCCGTGGCCCTGGTGGTCGACAACCGCTGCACCTACTTCTCGCCGGTGAGCTTCCCGGACCTGGTCCACGCGGGGATCAAGGTGCGGAGGATCGGCACCAGCAGCATCACCTACGAGGTGGGCATCTTCAGGAACGACGACGACCTGGCGGCGGCCACCGGAACCTTTGTCCATGTCTATGTGGACCGGCAAAGCAGGCAGTCCATCCCGGTGCCCGCACCGGTCCGGGAGGCGCTGGCGGGCTTGATGGCGGCCTGATGGTGGGTGTAAGGAAGTTGGATGCGTTCCTGGTCGCTTGATTGGCTGCAGCAGGAGGGGTGGCAGGAAGACCTGGCCGACCATGCCCGGCAGCGCAACCTGGGCGCGCACCTGGTGCACCTGTTCCGGCAAGCCATCTCCACCAACAAGCTGCATCCCGGGGACCGGCTGCCCTCGGCCCGCGACCTGGTGGCCGAGTTGGGCATCTCGCGCAAGACCGCAGCCTATGTCTACGAGCAGCTGTACGCCGAAGGCTATGTCTACGGCCGGGTGGGCAGCGGAACCTACGTCTCGGCGGTGACGCCCGCCATGGTCCACCGGGCGATGCGGCCGGGGGACGTGGGCCTGCCGGAAGACGCGGTCGCTGCGCCCAATGAGATCCGGTTGTCGGAGCGCGCGCAGAAGATCCTGGAGAACGGCGGCGTCGGCGAACGGCAGTGGGGCGCCTTCATGCCCGGCGTGCCCGACGTCACTGCGTTTCCGCGCGCCGCGTATGCGCGCATCGTCAACCAGCTGTGGCGCCATGCACAGCCGGAGATGCTCACCTACGGAACCACGGGCGGGGCCGTTCAGCTCAAGAGCGAGCTGGCGAACTACCTGCGCGTCGGACGCGCCGTGCAGTGCGAGCCGCAGCAGGTGCTGATCACCGAGGGCCTGCACCAGGCGCTGGACCTGGTCATCCGGTCACTGCTCAATCCGGGCGACACGGTCTGGATGGAGGAACCCGGCTACTGGGGGATCAACAACCTGCTCCAGTTCACGCCCGGCGTGCGCATCGTACGTCTGCCGGTCGACGCGGAAGGCATGTGCATCGACCCCAGCGGGCCGCCGCCCAAGCTGATCTTCACCACGCCGTCGCACCAGTATCCGCTGGGCGCGGTCATGAGCCTGGGACGGCGCAAGAGCCTGCTGGAGTACGCCCGGGCGCGCCGCGCGTGGATCGTCGAGGACGACTACGACAGCGAGTTCCGGTTCGGCGGGCGGCAGATGCCCTGCATGCAGGGCATGGTGGGCCATGCGCCTGTCCTCTACCTGGGCACCTTCAGCAAGACGCTGTTCCCGGGCTTGCGGGTGAGCTACATGGTGACGCCGCCGGAGCTGGTAGGGCCCATACAGCGGATGCAGTCGGAGATCTACCGGCAAGGCCACCAGGTGACGCACCTGGCGCTGGGCGAGTTCATCCGGCAGGGCCACTACACCAAGCACATCCGCAAGATGCGCGTGGTCTACGCCCGGCGCCGTGAATGGCTGCGGTCCCTGATCACCCGCTACCTGGGTCCGCAGTTCCTGGCGCCCATCGACAGCCACGCCGGCCTGCACCTGGTGCTGCACCTGCCCAAGCGAGTGGACGACGTCAAGGTGTGCGCGGAACTGAAGGCCAACGGCATCCTGTCCAAGCCGCTATCGACGTACTACGCCGGCCCCGACAAGCACAAGGGCCTGCTGCTCGGCTACGCGGCCACCGAAGAGACCGCGAGCCAGATCGCCTTCTTCCAGATGCTGCACGTGCTGCGCAAGTTCGGCATCGGATGAGCCTCAATCGGCGCTGATGTTGGCGCTCCTGATCACCCCCGCCCACTTCGCTTCCTGCGCCTTGATGTACTCGGCGAACTGGGTCACCTTCATCGGCGCAGGATCGGACGCGATCACCGCGAACTGGCGCTGCACGTCGGGATCGGCCAGGACGGCGTTGACCTCGGCATTGAGCTTGTCCACTAACGCCGCCGGCATGCCTTTCGGTCCCACCACGCCCGACCAGGTCACGGCCACGGCCGCCGGGTATCCGGCCTCGCCGATCGTCTGAACGTCCGGCATCTGCGGGGAGCGCCTGGTTCCGACCAGGCACCGGCTGGGCCGGCAGGCTGGCGTTCACGCCCGGCACGTAGGGCTGCGTGATGAACAGGGCGATCGACGTGAAATCGCGGGACGGGTTGTAGTGCAGCTGCTTGGCCAGCAGGGAATTGACGGTGAAGTTAGACAGGTTCGCCGCCCCGACCGTGTAGCCGTCCGGCGCGGCCTTGGCGACCGCGTCCAGGCCGATGTCGCCGGCCGCGCCCGGCTTGTTCTCGATGATGATGGGCTGGCCGAGCCGCATGGACAAGGCCGTCGTGTCGATCAGGCCTTCCTGATGGCGAGGTCGGTGAGGGTGTCGGAGCTGCGCATGCGGCTGACTCTACGCGCCCTTGCGGTCTCACTCATGCGGGTGTTACCCCCAAAGCTACCCACAAGATTGTCGGCTGCAGGCGGTGTTACGCGCACCCATGCGGACATGAAAAAAGCCCTAAGCGCTTGATTCGCCTAGGGCTTTCTTGCTATGCGGCGCCTTGCGGAGCCTTGTGTGGTGGAGCCGGCGGGAATCGAACCCGCGTCCGCAAGCCTTTGCCGGCCAGTTCTACATGCGTAGCCGTCTGATTTGGATCTCACCACCCCCGCCGCGCAGCGGCACGCTGCGGGGGCAGCCAGTCACTTGATCTCACCTCCTGCCGAGTGACCCGACAGGAGACCAGCCAATGTGAATGACCTCTCAGCCCTCAGCCCTTGCAGACATCAGACCCGGCCCATTGGCCAACCGTTGAGAGGCTCACCGGTGTTAAGCGGCGAGGGCGAAACGTTCGTCGTTCGCAGTTACTTGTTTCCAGTGGATTTACGAGCGTACTGGTGCTCGGCATGCCCTGAACCGACGCCGTACCCACGTCGAAGCCAGGTCGGCCCCATCATCAATAGTTTAGGGCAAGGGCAGACAATGCAAGAGGGCGGCGGGATGATCGATGACAAGATCGGCGCCCCATGCATGCACGGGCTCTGCCTGCCCGAGGTAGCCCCACGCGGCGGCCACGGTACGCATGCCAGCGGCCCTCCCGGCCTGGACGTCACGGTGGTCATCGCCGACGTAGATGCAGCGATTCGGATCGACCTGGACGCGACGTGCAGCCTCCAGCAGCGGAGCCGGGTGGGGCTTGGGGTGCGCAGTGGTATCGCCACCGACCAGGGTGCCGGCACGCGGGTGCAATCCGAGACCGGCGGTCAACTGCAGAGCCAGGTGGTGCGCCTTGTTCGTCACGATGCCCCACCGCAGACCACCGCGCTCGAGACCGTCCAGCACGTCCCAGACGCCGTCGAACACCACAGTCGATCGGAGGATGCGGGCTTCATAGAGCGCCAGGAAACGCAGGCGCAGGGCCTCGTAGCCGTCGTCACCCGGCTTCTTGCCGAAAGCCAGCCCCACCATGCCACGAGCGCCGGACCCGACCATGCAGCGCAGATCCCCTTCGGCCATCGGAACCAGTCCGTGCTCTGCCCGCAGATCATTGGCGGCGCCCGACAGATCGGGAGCGCTGTCGACCAAGGTCCCATCCAGATCGAAGAAGACCGCGTCGATCGGCCCGCAAAACGTCGTCGTCATCAACCGATCCCGTTCGAACCCATCGATGCAGGCTGCACACTGCAGCCGACGAGCGACCGACGGCCTCGAGCGCGCCTCAACTGAAGGGGCGGGCGGGCGGGCTCGCAAGATGCGATCGTCACAGCGGCCTGCGGCAGGCAAGAAGGTAATTGACGCTGGTGTCGTCGCTGAGCCAGTAACGTCGCGTCAGCGGGTTGTACTGCATGCCCCGACTGCCCTGCACCTGCAGACCGCTTTCGCGACACCAGCGCGCCAGCTCGCTCGGGCGGATGAACCTGGCGTACTCGTGCGTACCTCGGGGCAGGAGGCGCAGCACGTACTCGGCTCCGACGATAGCGAACAGGAAAGACTTCGGGTTGCGGTTAAGCGTCGAGAAGAAGACCCAACCGCCCGGACGTACCAGCGTCGCGCACGCCGAGACGACGGACGCTGGCTGCGGCACGTGCTCGAGCATCTCCATGCAGGTGACGACATCGAAAGAGGCCGGCGCCTGTGCCGCCAGTGTTTCGGCCGCCACCTCGCGGTATTCGACATTGGCGACGCCGGACTCGAGGGCATGCAGTCTGGCCACACCCAGGGGCCGAGCGGCGAGGTCGATGCCAGTGACAACCTGCGCGCGCCGCGCCATCGCCTCGGCCAAGATCCCGCCGCCGCACCCCACGTCGAGCGCCCGCTTGCCACGCAGGCCGGCGAGCTCGTCGATCCATTCCAGGCGCAACGGGTTGATCTGATGTAACGGGCGGAATTCGCTTTCGGGATCCCACCAGCGATGGGCAAGCTCGCTGAATTTCGCCAGTTCCTGGGGATCGACGTTCATCGTCATTCATCAATTGTCGACCAGAACACCAACCGAGCCCGCTGGGTGCCTCACGACCCTGCGCCACGGACGGCCAATCGAGTAACACGGTCCACCTTTGGTGGTACACAAGAAAACACCCCGCCTGTGCGGGGTGTTCGCGGTGCTGTCAGCTCATCGGGTACCGATGCGCAGCCGCGCACCGGCGCCGCGTGTGGGCTTATCGAGCCAGCTTCGAACCGATCGCCTCGACCTCGACGCGACGGTTCTTTGCACGCCCCTCTCGAGTACGGTTGTCGGCAATTGGGGAACGCTCGCCCTTGCCCTCGGTGAAGATCCGGTTGGCCTCGATGCCCCTGCCGACGAGGAACCGCTTCACGGCCTCGGCGCGCGCCCGGGACAGACGCAGGTTGTACGCGTCTGTGCCGGTCCAATCGGCATGTCCGACAGCGATGACCACCTCGAGCCGGATGTCACGGATCTTCTCGACCAGCGCGGACAGCGTGGCCTGCGCCTCGGGCTTGAGAGCGGTCTTGTCGAAATCGAAATAGGTGTTGGCGGTGAGCGTCACACGCTCGGCTGCCGGAGCGACAGCGGGCGCTGGCGGAGGAACCGGTGCCGGTGCAGGCGCCGGTGC
>CAZFVH010000157.1:0-9905 GCA_964522465.1 uncultured Rubrivivax sp.
GCGGCAACGACTACTCGATCCTGAACACCGAGAGCCCGAACCTGACCTACGCGCCCGAGCGCCTGTCGATGGAGAAGGTCGAGGATGCCGCCTTCACCCCGGCCGACCGCATCGGCCAGCTGACGATGCGCAACCTCGACATCGCCGACACCCGCGACAAGCTCGGCATCTACACCCGCACCGGGCTGCTGGGCATGCGCGGCGAGGGCGCGATCCCGCTGCTGGGCAGCGAGTGAACGCACCACGGAGCCCCCGGCGTTGAGGTTGACATCGCGCCAGCTTGAATTGCTGCGATCGGGCGTGCGGCGCCACTTCGGCGCGGCCGCGCGGGTGTGGGTCTTCGGCTCCCGCGTCGACGACACCGCGCGCGGGGGCGACTACGACCTGATGGTGCGGTGCGACGACATGGACGCACCGGCCCTCGTCGAGGCCCGTGTGCGTCTGCTGACCGACCTGCACGATGATCCGGATTTCGATGGCGAGCGCATCGATGTCGTGCTGTACTCCACCCGCCTGGATCCGCAGCCCCGCCCCATCCACCGTGTGGCGCTCGAACAGGGCCAGGAGATCGGGGCGATCGCATGACGGGATCTGGCATGCCTGAGGCCCTGGAGGCTGCGCTGGCCCAGTGTGACCTCCACGCGGGCATCCTGGCGCAGGATCTGCAGCGCTTGCCAGACCATTTCGATCCAGCCGTGGCGTCGGCCCTGGACGACCACCAGCGTATGCTGCTCGATCAGGCGGCTTATCGGTTCATGAAACTGCAGGACGTGCTCGGCGAGAAGGTGCTTCCGGCGTTGCTGGCCGCCACGCTCGACACGCTGCCGCCTGAAGCGTCTTTCGCGCAGAAGCTGCAGCGCTTGGAACGGCTGGGCGCCGTCTCGTCGGCCACGGCCTGGAAGCGCCTGCGCGAGGCCCGCAACTCGCTCGCTCACGATTACCCGGATCATCCGGATGTGCAGGCCGCCGTGCTGACGCACTTCCTGGGCGCGGCCGGGGCACTGCTTGCAGAGTGGGGGCGGGCTCGGCGCTTCTCGCTGAGGCTGGCGGGCCAGGCAGGGGCTCGGGACTGATCCTGCGCCAGCCGCCGCACTGAACGCCGATGCCCACGCGTCCCGGCGACAAGCGATCTACACACCGTTCGGGCTGAGCCCTTCGACGTTGCTCAGGACACACCTGTCGAAGCCCTGACCCGCGCCAGGTTCCACACGGCTCGAGGAACGCTCTCCATGGCCGTCCCGGCCTCAAGCTTGATGGCTCGCCGGCCTTGCGGGCCGCGTCAGCCGCCGCTCTGGCCCCCGCGCGTGAGCCACCCACGCAGTTCGGTCTTCAGCACCTTGCCGTAGTGGTTCTTGGGCAGCGCGTCGACGAAGCGGTAGTCTCGCGGGCGCTTGAAGCGCGCGATGTGGTCCAGGCACAGCCGGTCGAGTTCATCGGCCCGAGGCGTGGCGCCGGGCCGGCCGACGACGAAGGCGATGACCGACTCGCCGAGGTCGGCGTCGGGGCAGCCGATCACGGCGCATTCCAGCACGCCGGGGTGGCGCAGCAGCACCTCCTCGACCTCGCGCGGGTAGATGTTGGCGCCGCCGCGGATGATCAGGTCCCTGGAGCGGTCGCGCAGCGTCAGGTAGCCCCGGTCGTCCATTGCGCCGACGTCGCCGGTCCACAGCCAGCCGTTGCGCAGGGTGGCCGCGGTGGCCGCCGGGTTGCGCCAGTAGCCGGCCATGACGGCGTCACTGCGCGTGACGATCTCGCCCGGCTCGCCGGGCGGCAGCGCGCGGCCCGCGGCGTCGACCACCCGCACTTCGACCCCCGTGCGCGGCAGCCCGCACGAGCCCAGGCGCGCCAGGTGCGCCGCGCCGCCGTCGCCCGCGTGCTGGCGCGCGTCCAGGCCGGTGATCGTCATCGGGCTCTCGCCCTGGCCGTAGAGTTGGTACAGGCGCGGGCCGAAGGCGTCGAGCGCGCGCTGCAGGTCGCTGACGTACATCGGGCCGCCGCCGTAGATCAGGGTGCGCAGGCCCGGCGCCCGCAGCCCCGGCCCGCCGTGCTGCAGCAGTCGGGTGACCATGGTCGGCGCGGCGAACATCGACACACGCGGCCAGCGCTGCAGCGCCTCGAGCACGGCCCCGGGGTCGAAACCGTGCATCACCACCTGCTGCCCGCCGGCCAGCAGGTGCGGCAGCGCGTACAGGCCCGAGCCATGCGACAGCGGCGCCGCATGCAGCATCGTGTCGCCCACGGCCACCGGCTCGATGTCGGCCAGGTAGCACAGCGACATGAAGAGCAGGTTGCGGTGCGTGAGCGTCGCGCCCTTGGGGCGGCCCGTGGTGCCGCTGGTGTAGAACAGCCACGCGGGATCGTCGGGCCCGGTGTCCTCGCATGCGATCGCGGCATGGGTGCCGAGCCGGTCCCACGCCGACGAGCCGACGACCACCAGTCGCGCGCCGGGTGCCGCCTCGGCCATCAGCGCCGCGATCGACGGCTCCAGCGCCGGGCTGGTGAAGACGGCACGCGCCGCGCTGTCGCCGACGATGAAGGCGAGCTCGCGCGCATGCAGCCGCGCATTGGCCGGCACCGCCACCACACCGGCATGCCAGCAGGCGAACGCCAGCTCGAAGAAGGCCAGCCCGTTGTCCATCCACAGCACGACCCGATCCCCCCGCGCCAGCCCCAGGTCGTCGCGCAGCGCACCGGCCAGCCGCCCGATGCGCTCGCCGAGCTGCCCGTAGGTGCAGGTCCGCCCGCCGTCGTGGACCGCGGGCGCATCGGGTTGGCTGCGGATCCGGTCGGCGAGATGGCTGGCGAGGTTGGGCATGGCGTGGGCCTGGGCTGGCGGGGTCGGCAGACGTGGGCAACGTCCGTGTCGGAAGCGTCGGGTCGCGAGCCGATTGTCTGCTGCGCGTCTGTGCGCTTGTTGCGACCGCCGAAGTGACGCGCCAGGTGGCGGCGCGACTCTGGCGATGTTTCGAGAGATCGATTCGATGAACCCCTGTATCCTGGAATCATCGACATCTTGAATTTCGGGCCTTGGGGCTCCCCGCGATGATCACCGACTCCGCCTTCCCCGAAGCCCTCCCGCACGGCATCTCCAGCTCGGCCCGCCGCCTGCCCGAGGTCGACGGCCGCCCCTTCGTCGTCGACAGCGCCGCCGGGGCCTGGATCACCGACGCCGGGGGACGGCGCTATCTTGACTTCGCGATGGCCATGGGCGCCACCGTGCTCGGCCACGCCCACCCGGCGGTGGTGGAGGCCTGCACGGATGCGCTGCAGCGCGGGTCCATGCCGGGTTTCACGCACACGGGCGAGGCCGCGGCGGCGCGGGCGCTGGTGCGCCACGCCGGGCCGCTGCAGCGCGCGACCTTCGTCTCCACCGGCAGCGAGGCCGTGCACCTGGCCTGCCGCATCGCCCGGCGCGCCACCGGCCGGCCGGTGGTGGCCAAGATCGCCGCCGGCTACGACGGCTGGTACGACGACGTCGCGCTCGGCTGGACCGGCAGCGCCGAGGCCGACCTGGCCGGCGCGCGCCCGCTCGCGCACGGCGTCACGCTGGTGCGCTGGAACGACCTGGCCGACCTGGAGGCGCTGTTCGCCGAGCGCGACGACATCGCCGCGGTGCTGGTCGAGCCGGTGCTGGCCAACGCCGGCTGCCTGATGCCCGAGGCGGGCTACCTGCAGGGCCTGCAGCGCCTGTGCCGCCGCCACGGCGCGCTGGTCATCGCCGACGAGGTGCTGACCGGCATGCGCCTGCACCCGGGGCCGAGCAGCCTGCGCATGGGCCTGGAACCCGACCTCGCGACATTGGGCAAGGCCATCGGCAGCGGCGTGCCCGTGGCCGCCGTCCTCGGCACCGCGCGCGCCTTCGAGCCGGTGGAGGACGGCCGCGTCGCGCGCGCCGGCACGTACCACGGCAACCCGCTCGTCACGGCTGCCGTGCTCGCCACCTGCGAGGTGCTCGAGGGCGCCGACCACGCGGCGCTGCTGCAGCGCGGCGATCGCCTGGCCACCGGCGTGCGCGCCGCCTTCGCGGGCGCGGGCCTTGCGGTCAGCACCTCCGGCCCGGGCAGCGTCTTCAGCCTGTGGTTCGCGCCGCAGGCCCCCACGCGCTACGACGCGGCCAAGGCCCTGCTGCAGCCCGAGCGCTCGGCGGCGCTGCACGCCGCGCTGCGCCGGGAGGGCGTGCTGACCATGCCGGGCGGCTGGGGGCGGCTGTTCCTGTCCTTTGCCCACACCGAGGCCGACGTGGACTTCGCGCTCGCGGCCTTCGGGCGGGTGGCGAGGGTGTTGGCGGCGGCGCGGGCAGGAGCGGGCGATCCTGCCGCTGGAGCGACTTCCTGCCCTGACCCGATGAGGTGATGCCCCAAGAGTCGCTCGCTCCTTACCTGGATAAGATGTAAGGAATCGGGCCACCCAAGGAGGACGCCGCCATGTTCGCCACATTGACCAGCAAAGGCCAGCTCACCCTGCCCAAGGAGATCCGCGACCGTCTGAACCTGGATGCCGGAGCCATCCTCGACTTCCAGATCCAGGCCGACAACACGATCACCGCCCGGCACGTCCAGCCCGATGCTCGGCGCATCCGGGGCTTGCTCAAGTCCCCGCATGCCGAGCCGCTCACCATCGAGCAGATGGACGAGGCGGTGTCGAAGCTCCTGCGCGACAAGCACGCACCCCGCCCGTCGGGCCGCAAATCGGCTGGTTGATGATCGGCATCGACGCCCACATCCTGCTGCGCCTTTGGCTCGACGACGATCCGGCGCAGAACAGGCGCATCGACACGCTGCTTTCCGCACATGGCTGCACGCCAGGTTCGCTGCTGGTGACGGATGTCGTCTTGGTCGAAGCGGTCTGGACGCTGAAGTCGGCCTTCGAACAGGACAGGCAGGCCCAGTCGCTGGCGGTTCGCAGCTTGTTGCAGGAGACCGCCTTCGCATTCGAGGATCGCGAGGCCGTGGCCGCAGCACTCGATCTGTTCGAAGCAGGCTCCTGCGGATTCGCCGACTGCCTGGTCGTCGCCAAGCATGTCCGGCAGGGATGCGAGTTCACCGCGACTTTCGATCGAGGCATGCGCAAGCTGCCAGGGGTCAAGGTGCTCTGACCTGGGCCGCGGCGGCCTTGGCGGCGGCCTGAGGCGACGAGGGCGTCAGGGCTCGGTCCCGCGTCCTGGCCCGGTGAGTTCGGATCTTCCGGGCTGGCGCTGCGTTCCGCGTCGAGAGCTTGGGCCAGTGCCTGCGCCGTCACGTGCCGCTGCCCGGCGGCGTTCTTGGCGATGCGCTTGGCCGCCAGCGCCAGCCCGTCTTCGAGCCACTTGAACGGCATGACGCGGTCGAGTTGAGGAAGCCTGCCTCGATATGCTGCGCCCGTCCACCCAGAGCCCTGGCTTGTGCAGCGTTTCTCCTCGGCCACCCGGATCCGGATGGTGTCCTCGGGCATCAGAACACCGAGGTATCAAGGCGTATTAATGCAGTAATACACTGGATGTCATGGTCATCCGCTTCGACATCCTGCCATCGGATCCCAGCCCGATCTACCGGCAGATCGTCGAGCAGGTGCGGCGCCGGGTGACCAGCGGCAGCCTCGCGGCGGGCGACGAACTGCCCAGCGTGCGCGCGCTCGCCCAGGAACACGCGATCAACCCGATGACCGTCTCGAAGGCCTACAGCCTGCTGGAGTCCGAGGGCCTGCTGGAGCGGCGGCGCGGCGTGGGCATGGTCGTGGCCGCGGTGCGGCCCACGCGCTCGGTCGCGCAACGGCTGGCCCTGCTCGAGCCTGCTCTGCAGGCCGCGGCACAACAGTCTCTGGAACTCGGCCTGACGGCGCCCCAGGCCCTGCAGCTCTTTCAGGACTGCCTCGCACGCAGCGGGGCACGAGACGATCCCCCACCGTTGGAGCAGCCATGATCCGACCCGAACTTGCAACCGGTGAGCCCGCCGACAGTGAGCCGGCCGTCGAGGCCCAAGGCCTGACCGTGCGCCTGGGCACGGCGCGCGCGGCGCGCACGATCCTGCAGTCGGTCGACCTGTCCGTGCCGGCCGGCGCGGTGGTCGGGCTGGTCGGTCGCAACGGTGCCGGCAAGACGACGTTGTTCGACACGCTGGTGGGACGTCTGACGCCGCAGGCCGGAGGCAGCCGGCTGCTGGGTTGCCCGTCGCTCGAACTGACCGATGCGGTGCGCGAGCGACTTGGCTACGTGGCGCAGTCGCCCGACCTCTTCGAGGGGCTGAGCGGGCGAGAGCACCTTCAGCGCATCGGCAGCCTGTACGCGAACTGGCAGGAACCTCGGGCGCTGGCGCTGGCCGAGCGTCTGGGCCTGGACCTGGGGACCCAGGCGACCCGGCTGTCGCTGGGCGACCAGCAGAAGCTGTCGCTCGTGCTCGCCCTGGGCCACGACCCGGACCTGCTGATCCTCGACGAGCCGGTGGCCGGCCTCGACCCACTGACCCGCCGCGACTTCATGCGCACGCTGTTCGAGCGCCGCTGGACCGACCAGCCGCCGCGCACCGTGCTCGTCAGCAGTCATCTGCTGGCCGACCTTGAGCGGGTGGTCAGCCATGTGGCCTTCGTATGCGAGGGCCGCGTGCAACTGTTCGACGAGTGGGACGCGATCGCCGAGCACGTGCGGCTGCTGGAGCTGCCGGCCCACTCGGGCGTCATCCCGCAGGGGCCGGGCGTCATCTCGCGCATCGAACGCGACGGCCGGGTGCGGGTGGTCTTCGATACGCGCCGTGCCGCTGCGCCGCCGGCCAGCGGGCGTGCGCTGAGCCTGGAAGACCTTTTCGTGGAACTCAACACATGACCGGCCAGCCGATCACGCTGGTCGTCGCCGGCTACGCGGCAGGCGCGAGCACGGTTCTGGGGCTGGTCGTCTGGCTCGGCCCGTCGTCGCCCGTTGGCGTCGCCTTCGGGCCCCTGTTGACGGGTCTGGCCTGGCTGGGTGCCGCACTCGCCCTGGGCTTTGCCGCCGACCACGTTCGGCAGGTCCTCGAGCATCAACGGGTGCTCGGCGCGCGCGTCGCGCCGCGCGCCGCGTCCCGGGCCGCATCGCGCTCGAGTCTGCGCCAGGTCGCCCTCGGCGGCCTCGCGCTGGCCTTGCCGCTGGTCTGGCTGGCGGTGGCTGGCAGCCCGGCGGCCGAAGCAAGTGCGGCGCCGATCGCGTCGTCCCCGACGTGGCATCACATGGCCGCCGCCGCGCTGTCGACGGCCAGCCTGTTGCACGCACTCACCTGGCTGGGCGTGGTCGCCTGGTGGGGCCGGTCATCGCCGGTGTGGCTGGCGCTGGCGTGCGGGGCCGTTTCGGCGCTGGTGGCCGTCGGCTGGGCTGGGGTGCTGGGCTTGCTGGCCCAGGTGCCCTGGCTCGCGCTGCCGGCGCTGTTGGGAGCCGCTTGGGCGACGCGGTGGGTGCACGCTGCCATGTGGTCGAGCGCTGACGCGCCCGGCCGAGGTCGGACCCGCAGTCCGCGCCAGCAGGCCCATGAGGCCCTTGGCTCGTTCAAGGCCGGCTTCACCCGCGTGGATCCGGTCACGCTGCCCTTCGCGGTATTGCTCCCCGGGCAGGTGATCCCATGGCTGATGCACGAGCCTGCGCGCGACAGCCTGCTGTTCGTCTCATGGGGCAGCACCTTCGACCTGCATGGTGTCGCCAGGCTGGTGCTGCTGGCCGCGGTCATGTGCCTGTGCCTGCGCACCGGCGCCTTGCACTGGCGGCTGCTGATCGCCCCTGGCGGCCGCTCCCGCGCAAGCCTCGGTCCGGACATCGTGCTGCGCTCCTGGATCGCCGCCGTCGCACTGCTGGCCGCGATGCTGCTCAGCGCCTTCCTGGTCGCCATCCTCATGGGCGACTCCTGGGACGGGCCAGCGCCCCTGACGCTGGGCTGGCTCAGCAGGATCGCCCAGCGCTTCGGGCCGACGCTGCTGTGCGAGCTGCTGCTGGCCACCGCGCTGGCGACATGGGTGCGACCGCTGGTGCGTAGCAGCCTGATGGCGTTCGCGGTCCTGCTGGGTGTTGCCGGTGTCGCGCTTGCGAGCGCCGTCAGCATCGAGTGGATCACCGGCATCGATCTCCAATCCGCCTGGCCGCGCGGGCTGATCCATCACCTCGGCGCGATCGGCATCGCGGCCGTCTTCACCCTCCTGGCCCGGCGCCAGTGGCAACGCGCCGACCTGCGCGGCTTCGTCGCCCCACCGACCTTGGACCGCCTGACGGGCGCTGCCCGCGTGCGGCCGCGGCGGGCGCCGGCGGTTCGAGGTGCACACGACGACGCTGCATCAGGACGATGAGCGCCAGCAGGGCCAGGGCTGGCACGAAGAACCACTCCTTGGCCGGGCGCTGGGCGAGCACTTCGAGCGCCGTGATCCGAAAGCTTTGGATTGAATGGATGGGGCGCTCGTTCCGCTGCGGGATCGCGTATGCCCAAGAATTGCGAAGGTTTTCGGGATTTCCTATGCTGGATTGAGGTGTTGGTTGATCGACGACGGGGTTTCGTTCGAGACCGTCAGGTCATCGCGCCAGAAATGGACCGTGGTCAAGGAGTGACGAGACGATGAAGACACCACCGCCTGACCGCCGCCGACTGCTGGGCCTGGCCGCGGGCGCTGCCGCATGGGCCGCGTTGTCGCCGCTGGCCATCGCCGCCCGCGGTCCGCTCGTCCAGGTCTGGAAGTCGCCCACCTGCGGCTGCTGCAAGGACTGGATCCTCCTGCTCGAGAAGGACGGCTTCACGGTGAAGAGCTTCGACGTGGGCAACACGGCGGCCCGTCAGCGCGCGGGCATCCCGCTTGCGCTCGGCTCGTGCCACACCGCGCTGGTCGGCGGCTACGCCGTCGAGGGCCATGTGCCGGTGCGTGACATCCGTCGCCTGCTCGTCGAGAAGCCCGCCGCGGTGGGCATCACCGTCCCCGGCATGCCGATCGGCTCGCCGGGGATGGACGGCCCCGAGTACGGCGGGCGCAAGGACCCGTATGACGTGCTGCTCGTGCTGAAGGACGGGAGCACGCGGATCTGGTCGTCGTACCGTTGAAGCACCCGCGGGACACGTACCTCACGCAGGCCCGGCTCGGATGGAGCGGCCTATCGTCGCGCCTGCAACGGTCGGCGCAGCGATGGCCGCCCGGCCGCGGCTGTCTTGCGGCCCGCGTGGGTACGGTGCGGGCGTGCAAGCGTGAGACCCTGAGGATTTCGGCCCCATGACCTGGTCCGGCGAATTCGCCTTCTTCCGAGCCGGTGTCCTGTTCCGCGGCGAGGCGGCGGACAACCGTCCGCACCGCCATGCCACCGTCCAGCTCACGATCGGCCTGGGCGGGCCGGTGGCGCTGCGGGTGGGCAGCGCGACGACGGCGTCGATGTCCAGCGTGGGCTGGGTTGTGCGCCCCGAGGTGGTCCATGCCCTGCCGCCCGGCCCGCGCGTGTGGCTGGCGCTGCTCGAGCCGCAGACTCGGTTGGCGCGGCATCTGCTCGATGTCGTCGGGCCGGCGGGCGTGGCCGAACTGCCGGCCAGCTTGCGGGCGCGCATCGACACCGCGGGCCCGCTCGCCAGCAGCCTGGACGCCCTGCGCCCGGCACCCGATACAGACATGCCCACCGACGCGACCACCGACGAGCGTCTGGACGTCGCGCTGCGCTTCATCGCGCAGGGCCGCGGGCCGAGGCTGGTCGAGCGCGCCGCGGCCGCGTGCGGCCTGTCGGTCTCGCGCCTGCGCGCGCTGGCGCAGGCGCGCTTGGAGGTGCCCCCGGCACGCTGGCTGATGCTGCGTCGGCTGCACCGTGCCAGCCGCAGCCTGGCTGCGGGCGCGTCCCTGGCCGAGGCGGCGCTGGACGCGGGTTTTGCCGACCAGGCGCACCTGAGCCGCAGCATGCGGCGCGCCTTCGGGGTGACGCCGGCCACGGTCGCGGCGCTGGTCGGCCGGGGTCA
>CAZFVH010000158.1:0-2944 GCA_964522465.1 uncultured Rubrivivax sp.
CGCGCAGGCGCTGCAGGCCCAGGGCCGCACGGTGTCGTGGCTGCTGGACGCGTCACCCGGCGCTGCCGCCGAGTGCATCGGCCTGCTGGCCTTCGGTGACGCCATCAAGCCTTCGGCGCGCCAGGCGGTGGCGCGGCTGCACGCGCTGGGCGTGCGCACGGTGATGCTGACCGGCGACAACCTCGGCAGTGCGCAGGCCGTGGCGCGCGAACTCGGCATCGACGACCTGCGCGCCGAGGTGCTGCCCGGCGACAAGGCCGCGGCGGTCGCCGCGCTGCGCGCCGACGGCGCCGTGGTCGCGATGGTGGGCGACGGCATCAACGACGCTCCGGCCTTGGCCGCAGCCGATGTGGGCATCGCGATGTCCACCGGCACCGATGTGGCGATGCAGACCGCCGGAGTCACCCTGATGCGCGGCGACCCGGGCCTGGTGGCCGACGCGGTGGACGTCTCGCGCCGCACCTACGCCACCATCCGCCGCGGCCTGTTCTGGGCCTTCGCCTACAACGTGGTCGGCATCCCCCTGGCCGCGGCCGGCCAGCTCAGCCCGGTCGTCGCCGGTGCCGCCATGGCCCTGAGCAGTGTGAGCGTCGTGGCCAACGCGCTGTGGCTGACGCGCTGGCGTAGGGCGGCGTTGGTGCCAGCCGGTGGTGCCGTCCCGGCGGGCACATCCCTGGCGGGCGATGGCGACCGCGCCCGGGCATGACGGCCTGCACGCGGCGAAGACCTCGCCGACCGCGCGGAACCCCTGGTCGCGCTTGCATCGCGTCGGCTCTGAGGGGATGATCCGCGGGTGCCCGATGCGCCGAATTCCACGCTTCCGCTGGCCCGCTATGCGCTGGGCTGGTGGCTGACCCTCGGGCTGGGCTGGGCGCTGTGGACGTCGCCCTGGGTCGCTGCATCGGCGGCGGCGCTGGTCCAACTCGCGTTGGCGCTGTTGGAGCGGATGCCGGGCCTGGGCCGTTCGCCGGCCCCGGTCGTGGCCTCGAAGGCGCACCCCTGGTGCCTGAGGGTCCATGCCGCGCTGCAGGCCGGGTTGCTGGCCGTGGGTGTCATGGCGGCCGCGCGTGCCGTCGGCGAGGCCCCGGCAGGCGTCGGGTCCACGCTCGCCGATGTGCTGGCTGCGGGTCTGACCGTCGGCTGGGTCACTGGAAGCCTGGGCATCACCTACGCCCACGAACTCGGCCACCGCCGTTCCAGGGCCGATCGGCTCATCGCGTGGGGGCTCATGGCCAGTGTGTTGTACGCCCATTTCTTGGTCGAGCACTACCGCGGTCACCATCCGCGCGCGGCCACGCGCGACGACCCGGCCACCGCACGCCGTGGCGAGAGCCTGTGGCGCTTCCTGCCGCGTACGCTGGTCGGTTCCTGGTGCAGTGCCTGGGCGCTCGAGGCGGCGTGGCTGCGCCAGCGCCGGCGCCGGTGGTGGGCCAGCCCGCTGGCCTGGGCCGTGACGGCGCAGGGGCTGGGGCTGATCGTGCTGGTGTCCGTCTGGGGGTGGGCCGCCCTGCTGTTTTGGTTGACACAGGCCGCGACGGCGGTGTTCCTGCTCGAGACCGTCAACTACATCGAGCACTACGGGCTCGAGCGTCAGCGCGTGAACGGCCGGCTCGAGACCTTCGGCGTGCGACACGCCTGGAACGCCGATGCGACGTTGACCAACGCGCTGCTGGCCAACCTGCAGCGTCACAGCGATCACCACATGCACCCGTGGAAGCCCTACGAGACGCTGGAAGCCCAGACGCAGGGCCCGCAGTTGCCCACAGGCTATGCCGGTTGCGTGATGCTGGCTTGCGTGCCATGGATCTGGCGGCCCTTGATGGAGCGGCGGATCGCCGCTCTCGGATCAGGCCCGGCTCCGGGCGCCTGATCGGTGCGGCGGGTGCACGCGCCGACAGGCTTCGTGCCGGTCGGCCTGATCGGCCGTGCGCATCCACCCGGCCGTTACAACGGTACGGCCGCTCAACACGCACGACGCTGCCGGTGGGCCCTGCCTCCTAGGGCGCCAGCAGGATCCGTGCGGCTTGCGCGTAGCGCTCGGCCGTCGCGGCGACCACCTCGGGCGGCAGGGCCGGCGCGGGGGCCTGCTTGTCCCACGGGCGGCCGTCCACCTGCGCCTGCTCGAGCCAGTCGCGCAGGTACTGCTTGTCGAAGCTCGGCGGGTTGCGGCCTTGGCGCGCGGCCTCGGCCCAGCCGTCCAGTGGCCAGAAGCGCGAGGAGTCCGGCGTCAGCACCTCGTCCATCAGCACCAGGGTGCCGGCCTCGTCCAGACCGAACTCGAACTTGGTGTCGGCGATGACGATGCCGCGCGCCAGGGCGTAGGCCGCAGCCTCGGTGTACAGGCGCAGCGAGACCTCGCGCACGCGTTCGGCCAGGGCCGGGCCGATCAGCGCGGCGGCCTGGTCGAAGCGGATGTTCTCGTCGTGCGCGCCGGCCTCGGCCTTGGTGGCGGGGGTGAAGATCGGCTCGGGCAGGCGCGCGGCATTGCCCAGGCCCGCTGGCAGCGCCACGCCGCACACCGTGCCGGTCTGGCCGTACTCCTTCCAGCCCGAACCCGCCAGATAGCCGCGCACGACGGCCTCGATGGGCAGCGGCCGCAGTCGCCGCACCAGCATCGAGCGGCCCTGCACCTGGGCCACCTCGTCCGGGCTGACGACGCTTTCCGGGGCCTGGCCGGTCAGGTGGTTGGGCACGATGTGGGCCAGGCGGGCGAACCAGAACAGCGCCATGCGGGTCAGCAGCGCGCCTTTGCCGGGGATGGGTTCGCCCATCACGACGTCGAAGGCCGAGATACGGTCGCTGGCGACCATCAGCAGCCGGTCGCCGCCGACTGCGTAGTTGTCGCGCACCTTGCCGCGCGCCAGCAGGGGCAGCGAGTGCAGGGTCGAGTGCAGCAGGGCGGGCGGGTGCGGGGTGTCCATCGCTCGGGATTGTGCCCGGCGGG
>CAZFVH010000158.1:3044-9785 GCA_964522465.1 uncultured Rubrivivax sp.
GCATGATCCTTGCTAAGTCTCAAGAGTCCGCCGCCGGCAACGCGGCGCGACGCTGCCTGAGCGGCGGCGTGGCGTGGCGAGTCTGGCGATACTGAGGCTGCGCCGCAGGCGCGAGGCGCCGTCGTCGGCGCGAGCGCCCGCCGCGCCCGCCGTCGGCCTCCTCGGGTCGGCGGCGCCATGACCGAGGATGGCCGATGCCGAACCACAAGACCCCCAGAACCCCGCGTCGCGAGACAGACCCGGCACCGGCGCCGTCCGCCGCAGCGCCATCGGCGCCGGCCGCGCCGGCGGCCCGGGCCAGCCGCAAGACGGCACTCGCTGGTGCACCGGCCACAGCGCCTGCTGGCACACCGGCCACAGCATCCGCCGGCGCTGTCGGCACCGCATCCGGCGGCATGACGCCGGCGGAGCGCACCGAGTTCCTGCGCGCCTGGACCCGTGAACTGTCGCAGCGCAGCGACCCGCACAGCGCCAGCGCGCAGTCCCACGCCGCCGCCGTGGCCGCGCGCACGGTGCTGGCCGACCGCTGGGCTGTCACGCAGGCCGCCGACGCCCGAAGGCAAGGGCGCCGCCGCGTCCACTACCTGTCGATGGAGTTCCTGATGGGCCGGGCCCTGCGCAATGCGATGGCCGCGCTGCGCATCGATCACCATCTGTCGGAGTGGCTCGGTCCGCAGGCGCCGAGCCTGGGCGAACTGGTCGAGCACGAACCCGATGCCGCGCTCGGCAACGGCGGCCTGGGCCGGCTGGCGGCCTGCTTCCTCGACAGCTTCGCCACGCGCGAACTGCCCTCCTTCGGCTACGGCCTGCGCTACGAGCACGGCATGTTCATGCAGGTGATCCAGGACGGCCGGCAGGTCGAGCAGCCCGACGAGTGGCTGCGCCACGGCAGCCCCTGGGAGCTGATGCGCACCGAACTGCGCTACTGCGTGGGCTTCGGCGGCATGGTGCAGACCAGCGGGCGCCATCGCCGCTGGGTGCCCGGCGAGACCCTCATCGCGCAGGCCTACGACTTCATCGTTCCCGGCCACGGCACGACCCACGTCTCGACGCTGCGGCAGTGGAACGCCCAGGCCTCGCGCCCGATCGACTTCGAGGCCTTCTCGCGCGGCGAGCATGCGGCCTCGGCGCGCCACCTGCACGATGCCGACGCGCTGAACTGGGTGCTCTACCCCGACGACAGCACGCCGGCCGGGCGCGAACTGCGTCTGCGACAGGAGTTCTTCCTCGTCAGCGCCTCGCTGCAGGACATGTTGGCGCGCCACCACCGCGAGCGCGGCAGCCTGCACGACTTCGGCCGGCTGAACGCCGTCCACCTCAACGACACCCACCCCGCGCTGGTGCCGGCCGAGCTGATGCGGCTGCTGATCGACGAGCACGGGCTCGAGTGGGACGAGGCCTGGGCGGTCACGCACGAGGCGGTCAGCTACACCAACCACACGCTGATGCCCGAGGCGCTCGAGACCTGGAGCCTGCCGCTGTTCGAGCGCATGCTGCCGCGCCACCTGGAGATCGTCTACGAGATCAACGCCCGCTTCCTCGCCGAGGTGCGTCGGCGCTTCCCGGCCGACGAGGCGCGCGTGGCGCGGATGTCGCTGATCGACGAGCATGCCGAGCGCCGGGTGCGCATGGGCGCGCTGGCGGTGGTGGCCTCGCGCCGCATCAACGGGGTGTCGGCGCTGCACTCGCAGTTGATGGTCGACACGCTGTTCCGCGACTTCGCGCAGATGTGGCCCGAGCGCTTCCTCAACGTCACCAACGGCGTGACGCCGCGGCGCTGGCTGCAGCAGGCCAATCCGGGACTGTCGGCTTTGCTGGACCGCCAGATCGGCGAGGGCTGGCGCAGCGACCTCATGGGCCTGGCCGCCCTGGCGGACAAGGCCGGCGGCAAGCGCCTGGGGCAGGAGTTCCTGCGCGTCAAGCGCGACGCCAAGGAGCGTCTGGCCGCCCACATCCGGCGCGAGCTCGGGCTGGCCGTCGACCCGGCCAGCCTGTTCGACGTGCAGATCAAGCGCATCCACGAGTACAAGCGCCAATTGCTCAACGTGCTGCACGTGATCGCGCGCTGGCAGGCCATCGTGGCCGACCCGTCGGCGCCCTGGCAGCCGCGCACCGTGATCTTCGCCGGCAAGGCCGCCAGCGCCTACCTCGCGGCCAAGGAGGTGATCCGCCTGATCCACGATGTCGCCCGCGTGGTCAACAGCGACCCGCGCGTGGGCGATCGGCTCAAGGTGGCCTTCCTGCCCAACTACGGCGTCAGCCTCGCCGAGGTCATCATCCCCGCGGCCGACCTGTCGGAGCAGATCTCCACCGCCGGCACCGAGGCCTCTGGCACGGGCAACATGAAGTTTGCGCTCAACGGCGCCTGCACCATCGGCACCTGGGACGGCGCCAACATCGAGATGGCGCAGGCCATTGGCGAGTCGCAGCTCTTCATCTTCGGCCTGCGCACCGAGCAGGTGGCGCAGATGAAGGCCCGGGGCTGGGAACCGCGCGCCTTCGTCGACGCCGACCCGGTGCTGGCGGCGGTGCTGAAGGCCGTGGGCGAAGGCGCCTTCTCCTACCACGAGCCCGACCGCTACCGTGGCCTGGTGCAGGACCTCCTGCGCCGCGACCCCTACTTCCTGTGCGCCGACTTCGCCAGCTACGTCGCCGCGCAGCGCGAAGTCGACGCCGTCTACGCCCAGCCCGCCGCCTGGGCCGAGCGCGCGCTGCGCAACATCGCCGGCATGGGCCGCTTCAGCGTGGACCGCACGATCGCCGAATACGAGGAGCAGGTCTGGGCGCCGCCGCCGCCCGCGGGGCCCTGATCCGTCGAGCTGCGGCACACTCGCAGGCGCGCACGGCGTGAAGGATGGGTCGGCGCGACAGCGAATGCCTTTGTCCGACCCCCACCGCACAGGGACCCGTCCCCCACACATGCTCCCCGATGACGACCTCCAGGCCCTGCTGCAGGCGCGGCATGCCGACCCGTTCTCGGTGCTGGGCCTGCACGCCGATGCGCAGGGGCGGCTGTGGGTGCGGGCGCTGTTGCCGGGGGCGGTGCAGGCGGAAGTCGTCGATGCGGTGACGCGGCGGCGCGTGGCGGCGCTGGCGATGCGCGACGCGGCGGGGTTCTTCGAAGGGGTGCTGTCCGGACGGCGGCGGCGGTTCGACTACCGGCTGCGCGTGCGCTGGGGCGCGGGCGCGCCGGTCGTGCTGGACGACCCGTACCGCCACGGCCCGCTGCTGGCCGATGCCGACCTGCACTACCTGGCCGAGGGCACGCACCTTCGACCGTTCGAGGTGCTGGGCGCGCATCCGCTGCGGTTGGGCGAGGGCGATCATGCGGTGGAAGGCGTGCGCTTTGCCGTCTGGGCGCCCAACGCCAGCCGGGTGGCCGTCGTCGGGGACTTCAACGGCTGGGACGGCCGCCGCCACCCGATGCGCCACCGCGGCGCCAGCGGCGTGTGGGAACTGTTCGTGCCGCATGCCGCGCGCGGCGACCACTACCGCTACGAGATCCGCGCCGCCGACGGCCGCGTGCTGCCGCTGAAATCCGACCCCTACGCCCGCGCCGCGCAGGTGCGCCCGGAAAGCGCCAGCGTCGTCGCCGGCCCGCTGCCGCCGCCGCGGCCGCTGCCCCCCGGTCGGGCGCAGGCCAATGCGCGTGACGCGCCGGTGTCGATCTACGAGGTCCACGCCGGCTCCTGGCGGCGTGGCGCCGACGGCGGCTTCCTCGACTGGGACGCGCTGGCCGCGACGCTGCCGGCCTACGCCGCGGACCTGGGTTTCACCCACATCGAACTGCTGCCGGTGACCGAGCACCCCTTCGACGGCTCCTGGGGCTACCAGACGCTGGGGATGTACGCGCCGAGCGCGCGCTTCGGCCCGCCCGAGGGTTTTTCGCGCTTCGTCGACGCCTGCCACGCGCAGGGCCTGGGCGTGATCGTGGACTGGGTGCCGGCGCACTTCCCGACCGATGCGCACGGCCTGGCGCAGTTCGACGGCACGGCGCTGTACGAGTACGCCGACCCGAAGGAGGGCGTGCACCAGGACTGGCGCACGCTGATCTACAACTTCGCGCGCCACGAGGTGCGCAACTTCCTCGTCGGCAGCGCGCTGTACTGGGTCGAGCGCCAGGGCGTGGACGGGTTGCGCGTGGACGCGGTGGCCTCGATGCTGTACCGCGACTACTCGCGCACCGAGGGTCAGTGGGTGCCCAATGTGCACGGCGGGCGCGAGAACCTGGAGGCCATCGCGCTGCTGAGGCGCACCAACGAGGTGATCGGCACCCAGTGCCCGGGCGCCATCACACTGGCCGAGGAGTCGACCGCCTTTCCCGGCGTGTCGGCGCCCACCTGGACCGGGGGCCTGGGCTTCCACTACAAGTGGAACATGGGCTGGATGAACGACACGCTGCGCTACATGCAGGAAGACCCGGTGCACCGGCGCTGGCACCACGAGCGCATGAGCTTCGGCCTGATGTACGCCTTCAGCGAGAACTTCGTGCTGCCGCTGTCGCATGACGAGGTCGTGCACGGCAAGCGCTCGCTGCTCGGGCGCATGCCCGGGGACGCCTGGCAGCGCTTTGCGAATCTGCGCGCCTATTACGGCTTCATGTGGGGCCACCCTGGCAAGAAGCTGCTGTTCATGGGGCAGGAGTTCGCCCAGCCCGAGGAGTGGAACCACGACCATGCCTTGCCCTGGCATCTGCTGCAGCAGGCGCCGCACGCCGGGATGCAGGCGCTGGTGCGGGACCTGAACGGGCTGTACCGCCGACGTCCCGCGCTGCACCGCCTGGATGGCGAGGCCGGCGGTTTCGAGTGGATCTGTGTCGACGACCGCGAGCACTCGGTGTTTGCCTGGCTGCGCCGGGACGGTCAGGGCGATCTGGTCATCGTCGCGTGCAACATGACGCCCGTGCCGCGGCACGGTCTGCGCCTGGGCGTGCCGGCCCCCGACGCCGGCGCGCCGACGGCTTGGCAGGAGGCGCTGAACACCGACTCGGCGCACTATGGCGGCGCCGACCTCGGCAATGCGGGCGCGGCGCTGGCGGTGGAGGGCCTTCCCGCTCACGGCCGGCCCGCGTCCATCGTGCTGACGCTGCCGCCCCTGGCGACGCTGTTCCTGGTGCCGGCTGCATGAGCACGAGCGCACCGGGCCCCTTGCGGGCGCTCTCGCCCGAGCCGGACGTGCGTTGCGCAGGCCGGCGCGCTGTGGCGCGACCCCGTGCCGCGGATGCTGCGCATGCGTCCGCCGCGTGGCGTGTCCAGGATCGCCGAGGTCCGAGATGAACGACGCAGGGCCGGTGGACCGATCGGCGGCCGGGATGCCGCCGGGCCACGACGCCCCGATGGGTGCCACGGTGCGCGATGGCGGCGTCAACTTCGCGGTGTTCTCCGAGCATGCGCAGGCGATCGAGTTGTGCCTGTTCGACGCCGAGGGCCGGCAGGAGGTGCGCCGCCTGGCGCTGCACGGCCCGCATGCCGGCGTGTGGAGCGGCTTCCTGCCGGGCGCCGGGCCGGGGCTGGTCTACGGGCTGCGCGCCCACGGGCCCTGGGCGCCGCAGCAGGGGCACCGCTTCAATCCGCACAAGGTGCTGCTCGACCCCTGGGCGCGCGAGATCGTCGGGCGCTTCGCCTGGGACGATGCGCACTTCGACCATGTGCGCGACGCCCCCGGCCCCCTGCTGGCTGATGTGCGCGACAACGCCCCGATCGCGCTGAAGGCGCGCGTGCCCCAGCCGTCGGCCGCCGCCGCACGGCCTGCGGCTCCGCGCCGCGAGGCGCGCGATGTGGTGCTCTACGAGGTCCATGTCCGGGGGGCCACGATGCAGCTGCCCGGGGTGCCGCCGGCGCTGCGCGGCAGTTACCTCGGCCTGTCGCACCCGGCGATGCGGGCCCACCTGCGCGCGCTGGGCGTGACCACGCTGTCGCTGCTGCCGGTGCACTTCCACCTGGACGAGGAGGGCCTGGCCGCGCGCGGGGCCGTCAACCACTGGGGCTACAACACGCTCGGCTTCTTCTGCGCCGATCCTCGGCTGGCCAGCGCGCCGGCACGCGAGGCGGTGGACAGCGCGGCCGCCAACGCCGAGTTCCGCGCGATGGTCGACGAGCTGCACGCCGACGGCTTCGAGGTGGTGATCGACGTCGTCTTCAACCACACGGCCGAGGCCGGCGAGACCGGGCCCACCTTGTCCTTCCGCGGCCTGGACCACGCCAGCTGGTACCGGCTGCTGCCCGACGACCCGTCGCGCTGCGAGAACCTCAGCGGCTGCGGCAACACGCTGAACGTCGCCCACCCGCGGGTCACGCAGTTCGTGCTGGATGCCCTGCGCCACTGGGTGCAGGTCATGGGCGTGGACGGCTTTCGCTTCGACCTGGCGCCGGTGCTCGGACGCGGACGCCACGGCTTCGACCCGCGCGCGGCCTTCTTCACCGCCCTCCAGCAGGACCCGGTGCTGGCACACACCCGCCTCATCGCCGAGCCCTGGGACGCCGGCCATGCCGGCTACCAGCTCGGCCGCTTCCCGGGGCGCTGGCTGGAATGGAACGACAAGTTCCGCGATGCGGCGCGGCGCTACTGGCTGGACCGCAGTGTCGGGCGTGGCGAGTTCGCGCGCCGCTTCACCGCCTCGAGCGACCTGTTCCACCACGGCCAGCGCCTGCCCCAGGCCAGCGTCAACTTCATCACCGCGCACGATGGCTTCACGCTGGCCGACCTGACGAGTTACCGCGCCAAGCGCAACCAGGCCAACGG
>CAZFVH010000159.1:0-9742 GCA_964522465.1 uncultured Rubrivivax sp.
GAACACTCTGCTCCTAAGTATCAAATTTGTCCCAAACCATCTGACGACGGACACTTTGGCCTCTATGAGAAGTGTCATAACAGTCACTAGCGAACATTTAAAAATATTCTAGGATCAAGCGGAGTCTGACCTTTACGTAATTCGAAATGCAGTTGTGACGTTTTTACATGCCCGGTATGTCCTGATCTGGCGATAGTCTGCCCCCGGCCAACCTTTTCGCCCCTTTGAACCAACAAATCTTTATTGTGTGCGTAAGCTGTAACATATCCATTCTCGTGGCGGATGAGGATCATGTTTCCGTAAATCTTAAGGTCTGCACCTGCATAGGCAACTTCACCTCCTGCTGCGGCCTTTATTATGGCTCCTTCTTTGAGTGCTATATTAATCCCATCATTTCCTCCTGAAGAAAAGCCCTTAATAATTCGACCCCTTGCCGGCCAAAGGAACCTAGGCCGTTCTACAGTGCTTAAACTGCACGGATCACAATCAGGCGGGGGGTCACCGTTCGGGGGCCGGTCTTGATCAAAAAGGTTTTGAACTGGAACTTGGTTACCGAGTGCTCCGACAGGCACAGTAGGTTGTGATCGAATCAGATTAAAACAATTTTCCTCTCCGTCCTTATCTGCATTAAAAATTAGATCGTCTCCGCCTGCCTTTCCATTTCTGTTTTCATTCTGTTTCGGCAAAACGAAATACGCTGATTGGAGCAGGTGTTCGTGATATCCAATAATAGCCTCAATTGCTGGAAATAGATTGCAGAACATCAGGCCAAAGGCGAATCCTAAGAGGGCATTGATTGACCTGTGGTGATTTTGAAGCACTTCTATTTTACGAAAAACATCGTAGTAGAGGGAGTGCATTAAGCTTGCCTTAGATCACGATAAATTGCGACATCTTGGAAAGATAACGATTAAATTAAAATTAAAATATATAGTAAATAATATCATCATTAGAGTCCGAATCAACATTAACTAATTGGTATTTAGTGCGATCCGTCTGGAGAGCTGTCAGATTGATGCGATGATGAGGCATGCCTCGGAGGAAGCGATTGTCGCTTCCCAATCTTTCGCAAGTCTTCGGCAGCGATTAACCCATGCGAGCGTCCGTTCGACGACCCATCGTCTTGCGACAAGGACGAAACCTTTTGCGTCGTCAGGACGTTTGACAATTTCGATTGCAGGGCCCCCGACTTTCGCCAATGCTTCTTCCAGTTTCTCGCCCGCATATCCGCCATCAGCGAAAACGTGAACGATACAGGGAAAGCTTGCGCATGCGAGGTTGATGACGCCGGGGGTCCCGTCGCGGGAATGGTTGGAATTGGGTTGGCGTAGTCTCCGGGTTGCTCAACCCGAATGATTCCAGCGGTGAAACGCTGGATCGGAGACCACGCCATGACGAAGGATACCATGAAGGAGGCGGCTGTCACCGCCGAGAATTTTCTTTTCAACGATTGGGTCGACGCGATCGGGGATGGCGTCCGCAGCCGGGTGCGCGGCTTCATCGAGACGATGCTGGAGGAGGAGCGGGACGGCGTCCTAACACTTCCGCGCTACGGTCGCCGCAAGCCGAACGACGGAGATGGAGCTCTGACGGTCGTCGGTTGCCGGCACGGCCATCGCCAACGGACGGTGACCGGAACCTTTGGCAAGACGCAGATTTCTGTGCCGTGCGCGCGTCTTGCATGCCAGGGCGAAGACGGCAAAGGGCGGAAGAAGTGCGCCTTGAATACGGGAAAGCACCATTTTTAGACGCGGGGCCCGGCATGAGGCGACCCGCAATCCAGCTTCCGCGGCCAGTTGCAACAATGCCGTTGTGGGAAAACATAAGCGAGAGCAGTATAGGCTCTGGATCGGTCGTCGTCCGGCGAATGTCGGTTGATTTTTGTACGTTTACGCGAATTCGAGATGCAACACCGATGGCTAATGCTAAGCTGTTCTAGATTTGGGCGCGACGGGGCCGTGTCATGAGAAATATTTTCGATCAATACATGCAACCTGAGAATCGCGTCACGCACGCGTTCATGACAGCCCTGAATGAGGATCGACAGCTCTTGAGGCTATTTCTGCAGGATCTCATTAAGGTCAAAAGTCCAGCCCCTCCCGGCAGGCTCTCAGTTCTAGAACAGCAGTATCCAGGGGAAACAACGGAGCCAGCCGAAACCGATGAGGCTTGGAGAAGGGGAATCCCGGACGGCTGGATTTTCGATGAAGAAGGGTGGTGCGTCTTCATCGAATGCAAAGTGATTTCATCGCTAGGAGCAGACCAATTGAATCGGCATCGGCGCACTGCCGAACGTCTTGGTTTTCGTGACATTACCGCTGTGGTTATCACCCCCACAATTGCTCGGTCATCCCTGCCGCCCGGGACTGTCCGCCTCGAATGGCGAAGCGTCTATGCGTGGCTCCGGCGGTATGCTTCCGTGTCCCCCTGGGGCGGACACGCTGCCGATTATCTGGAAATTGCTGAGGCAAAAATGATTGAGGAAAAACAACTAAAGGAGGGCACTTTGACGAAGTTTTCGGGGTTTCCCTTCGGACGCGATCACCCTTTCACCTATCTCGAAGGAAAGCGCGTCCTAACGCTGGCGCTCGCCGAGCTAAGGGGGCGTCGCGATCTAATCAAAGGTCTAGGAATGAACCCGGACGCCCCCGGCAGACCAGCAATCACTGGCCGCCAACGGGATAGCGTTTGGGATTTCTTGTCCCTCGCCCCGTCGAACGACGGCAAAACATTTACCAAGCATCCGCATCTAACCTTGGGCATTGACTCACGCGCGATTGAGGCAATGGTGACTGTGCCGAACGCGGTTAACGCTGCAATGCGGCGTAATCTGATTGAATTAGAAGAGGCTGGATTTAAGGATCTAGTTGAAAAGGTCGTGCGTAACTTGAAGTCGCCGCTACGGGGCTATAAGGGAGCAACGCCTTGGTTTCGCGGGATTCAGCGACGCTATCCAAATCCAAAGAGTGCGCCTTTTGTCGATGCGAAAATCGAATTCGATCTTCGAACGCCATTCTCGGCAGGGGGGCCACCGAAGATGCAGCCAAGATGGTTGACCGCTGCGTATGAATCATTCGTGAATAAGAATGGCGCGAATTTTCAGATTCAGATGGGTGTAGTTTTTCGCTATGACGACTGCCGTAAGCTTCAGCATGAAACGGCAACAGATTTGGTGGCAGCGGCATGGCTCGCCTGCAAGCCTCTCGTCGATATAGCCCGAGCCGCATAGGCCCTTTATGGAACCCCGCGCGAAAGTCCGGAAGTGGCGCATTGCTGACTTGGACAGGATTTCGGCGCAGAGGACGGGATCCGAGCATAAACCCTTAGCTTATCTTCCCGGTTTATAATCGTGTTATTGACCGATTAGAGCTGCTCGCCCCAAGTCAGATTATCATGCTCAAAATGGACGGCTGGGAGAGCCTAACCGAAAGGCCTATTGATCAGCTCATTGAGCACGATGCTTTATCGAATGGTTTCAATCCGCTCAGAACTGCGTTAGAAAACTCCAACACGCTTCGACATGGCACCAATGGCAAAACGTAGACCTTCAAAATACGATCCCAAAGTTCTGATAAAATTGTTTAGAGACGCCGCTCGGATAAAAAATCGACTCAACGCGACCGGCTTGACCGACAATGGGGGAGCGATTCACACATGCGAACGCATGGTCAATATAATCGGGCGATCTCTCAGGCGGGCTTGCGGTTCGTGACGCCTGGTCACGATCTTGATAAGAAGCGGTTTGGTGATGTCCTTGGGCGGCGGCGATCATGAGATGTCATCCACGCCATCGTCACGCCGCAAGGCCGTCTGTTTGAGCTGGAGTTGAGCTATTCTGCCCTTCGTCAGGGAGAAGGGGTTGCTAAAACAACCCGCCGAGCGAATCTTTCAAACTTTTTCCTCGACGGGTCGTCGGCTCACGATTGCACAAAGTCTCTATCGTCAACATCAAAGGTGAGTGGACAAATCCCGATGCTAAAGAAGTCTCGCCGATCTATTGCTCTGTTTGCGGGCCTCGCCGCTTTGTCGAGCGTTGCTCTTGCTGAGCCCGCCGTTCCTCCCTTCTATCAGGCTGTGATGAAAATGAAGCCTGAAGGAAAGCTTGGTCAGATTATCAAGAAGGAAAAAGTCGAAACGCCAATCGCGGATGCGCGGGCATGGCGGATTGCCTACGTCTCGTCTGATCTCAACGACAACAGGACGATTTCGACGGGTCTGGTTGTCCTACCAAAAGGCAAGGCGCCGGCTGGTGGCCGCCCGATCATTTCCTGGTCGCACGGCACCACGGGCAACGCGCAGAATTGCGGTCCTTCACAAGTTGAAAGCCCAGCGCGATCGCTCAACCAATATTTTCTTGTGAACGGTAATTCGTGGACCGATTACGGCCTGCCGAGCCTCGAGCAGTTCATCAAGGAGGGGTACGTCGTTGTTGGCACAGACTATCAGGGGCTCGGTGGTGGCGGTCGCCACCAATATGCCGTCGCAAAGACCAATGGCCGCGACGCCATCAACGCAGCCCGCGCTGCAGGTTCGATGAAGGAGAGTGGCGCTGCTGGAAAAACCATCATGATCGGTTGGTCGCAGGGGGCGGGTTCAACGACCGGCGCCGCCTCACAGGCAGACTACATCGCCCAAAAAGGCACCGCCTTTGACGGTCTTGATATCGTCGGTTTCGTTGCCATGGCGATCCCTGATCTCGCGATGTATCGGCCCGCGACGCTCGATCAAGCCGGCGCGGAAAAGATGATAAACGATTTCGCGACAGCTTGGTCCGTCGATAGCTTTGCCTTCGCCCATATGTCTATGAATCTGTGGGGTACGCAGGCTGCTTACCCGGATAAGCTGAAACTGAGCGATATTTTCACGGAGGAAGGGGCTAAAGCCCTCGATGAGATCTACCTCAACAAATGCGTTCATGTGAGCACGGACACGATCAATTTTAACTACGGGTCGTCCTATAAGACCTTGTTGCGGCCCCAGCCGCAGAATGCAATAGCTTGGGCACAGGCAATTATCGACGGCTCGGTCGACAACACTACCAAGCCTGTAGCGCCCGTGCTCATCCTGTACGGGAACAAGGATACGACTTTGCCGCCGGTGATGGGCGAATATTATCGGAAACAGATCTGTGCTATCGGCGGCAACGTTGCTCGCGTGCAACTGCCCGGCGACCAGAACCATTTCACGACGCCGCCCGTTTCAGTTCCCTTTTATCAGCAGTGGATCAAAGACCGTCTTGCTGGCAAAATACCTGGCAACGGCTGCGCCGCTGAGAATGTAATGAATTAAACCAGAGCAATCTGTTGGGCGGCCTTAGCGTCGCCCAGCTTCCATTATTTCGGATAAATACCGTTCAATCTAAACCGTAAGGGAGATCCCCCGGCTTTGCCGGGGTGGCAGTAGAAGTTTGACGTTTTCAGCAGTCCACCGTCGAAATCCTAAATCGTGAGCCGCCAAGCCCACGATGAGGAAGAACGACGATGGACGCCGTGACGCCAGCGACCCCAATCAGAGAAGACCATTATTTATTATAACGACCCTTTTCGCACCAATATCTGTTCATCGGATCCTGCTGCTCGAGTAGAACCGTGATTGCGGCGCAAGATGTGTTGTTGGCTTCAAATCCGCCATCTGCATCAAAAGTTGCGATGTGAATGCGCTCAGTCTTTTCAAGCCCTTTTTTATAGAGCGTAGCGACATTCTCGCTATTACAAGCTGACAGCGCGAACACGAAAAGAAATAAAACGCGTTTCATTCTCATCCTCGAACGTTGAGGCGTATTCTCAACCATCATTAAGCCTGATGGCTGAATGGGCAGATGAGCATCAATAAGCGATGCGTATCAATCTGGAATGATTTCCACCCATTTTCGTTAAAGCCTTCTAAATGGACCACCGCATTTGGCGCCAACGTGAATAATTTGGGCAATTCGTTGCCGACCTCAGTTCCGATAAATCCAATAAATCCACGATCATTGAACAGGCAAGAACCGTTCTACCTTTGTTCTTAGGACAGATTTTGTCCTGGGCCTCCCCAATATCGAAGTGGTGAGGCGGGCGAGCGGAGGAACGAGCGGTGCTTATCGGTTTTTTTCGGAGCGATCACCCACTCTGACGCCCAACAGGCCATATGGCCGGATTGGCCGACGTCCGCTGTCTTTGCACCGTTCACCCTCACTGGTGAGGATTCCCATGAGACGGATCATTGTATTTTTTCTACTCGCTACAACTTCTCAGGCCGACGCTTTCGGTCTCTGCTGGCCCTCTTGCACGGAGACCACAGAACTGGATGAGCGCACCGTCGCTGTCTCGGCCCGAGGAACGGGTCTTTGGTCGGTTGGCCTCAACGAGGATTTGATGGCGGCGGCTGCAATCGCGTGTCTTCATCACGGTTTCAGCAAATTTCGCCTGATGAGACCGAATGAAAATACGAACTACGCGCCCTATGGATTTTTCAATAATGGAGGCGGATTTGTCGGCGTTGCGCGCCATGGACAAGCCTCAGCCATTGTTCGCTTTTTTAATCCCAATGATCCTGATGCGCAGGGCGCTTTAGACGCCCAAACAATCCTCAACCGCTTCGGAGAATAGCGCAGGAAGCAGCACGACCTGGCGCGTATTTGAACACGTGTCTTCCGGGAAACCTGTTTTGCTGCGACTGAGAATATTGGAAGGACGATGACGTTATGCCCGGTTTTCTAACGCCGCCGCCAGACATTCGTCAGCCCGTGATTATCGAGCATGATCGAGGTGGACTCGTCACGGCGTATCAGAAGGCCGTCATTCAATATAATCTCGAAAACCGACGCATCGAAATTCGCGGGTCATGTAATTCGGCATGCACACTGGCGCTCGGCGCAAAGAATGTATGTATCGGCAAGGACGCGATCATTCGCTGGCACCACGCCTACGAACCATCGAATGGCAAACCCCGCTATGATGTCACTCGAGACATGCTCTCGCAAATCCCCTTTAGGATCGCGCAGAGAGTCGCTCCTTACATATCGATTGATTACAATGAACGAACGACGCTGAACTATACGCAACTTCTCCAGCTGGGGATCCCGGACTGCGATGGATATATTACAACTGTTCAGGCGAACGTCGCAACGCCACCGTCCAGTGAAAAGATCGGTGCATTGCCTCCGCAGCAGATGCCCGGCCCAAATTGGAAGGTTTCTGCATCCGTCCGTTACACAACATTCACGGCTCCTTCAGATCTGACAAACTCAACTGTGCCCGAGCTGGATCCGACAGAGCAAAAGAAGCGGGAGTTTGATATCGCTTATGGGGATGCGGTCACCATCTCGTCCCGACAAAATGGAGCGCCCGCCACACTCCGCAATTGTGATCAACGCCGCTGCGAGGAGATTGCGGCTTACTATGATCGCAAGGGTCAATATGTCGAGCTTCATAAGAGTTTAAATAGCGATAATCGCGTCATCTGCCGTCTGTCCCGTGAGGGCATATTTGAAGACGATTATAGCTGCACAAACTGGCTGACGGGTCAGAAGCTTGCCTATCGCTGGTCTCGAGACCCGCTTTACTAGGCAATACAGACGCCCGGACAATCTTTGAGTTTATGGAGACCAATATGACCAATGGGGCACGCAAACGACTATTCTGGACACTGATCTTCTTTGAGGTCTGCGTGATTTCTATCACCGCATATGCCGGTCTGAATATGGCTGTAGCGCGCGGAGGAACCATTCTGATGGCTCTTCCCCTGCTAATGATTGCTGCAGCTGAAACACTGCGTGTGCCGCTCTCAGGCTACGCGACCCAACTCAGCTTGCCCAAGCAGCTTCTTGCCGGCATTGTTCTTCTCGCAATCGCCCTCGCGAGCGCAGAGGGCCTGTCACTCGCATTTGAACAGTTCGTCAACAATCGCGTCGTGTCGATCTCTCAGGCTCAACGCCAATTCGCCAGAGCTCAGGCGGCTTTGGATGCCCAGAGCAAAGAGTTAAATGCGAATCGGGAAGCGGTCACGGTCGCCAGAGATGACGTCGCCCGGCTGGATATCGCAATCCGGGATTTTCTCGCCCACCCGCCGGGCTTGCCTTCCTTTAGCGGCCGCACCTGCACCGGGCGCCTTGGTAAGGCAGTTACTTGCGATAGCGACCGTCGCGCTCAGGAAACCTATGCCCAGGCGCGTCAGTCCCATACGCAGCAGCTCGAGAAACTCAGAGCTGAACGTCAGGCGGCTCAGGCCAGGGTCGATCAATTAAAGCGTGCTCCCAGGGACGACGCTGCCCCACGAGAGCATCTGCGTGAGGCGAGGCACAATCTGATCGAGGAGATCTCCCAATCCCCCATGCACCGCCTGGCCGCCGCCATCTATGGCGTGCCGGTTGAAGAGCTGATGCCTGCTCAATTTGAGACGATCAAGAAATATGGCGTTGTCAGCCTGGCTATCGCCTTCGCCACTGTCTCGATGTTCGCCTCCATCATCGTCCATACGGACCCGCACGATAAGACCGAAAGTAAGCTCTCAAAGACATTCCGGGCCTGGATTGCGCGTCGTCGCAAACCGGTCATCCGTATCGTCGAAAAAATTATCGAGACCCCGATTGAGGTGATCAAAGAGGTCGAGCGCACAATTGAGGCGCCTGTGGAAAAAATCATCTTCAAATATATCCCCTACGACTACACGACAGGTCGTCGAGCTGCGCCTGAATTCGAATATACGGACAGCGTCTCTCTCAAGACGATCAAGGGAGGCAAGGAATGAGCGTCACCCATGATTTTAGCGCGATTGAAAACCTTGAGCGCGAATTCGAAAACAAACGGCAGGAGGAGCTTCGTGCGTCTGTCGAGAGGGACATGTCCCCCCTGAGAGCCAGGGAGAAGGAGGCCAACGGGCGTGCAGAAGCGCAAATCCTTCAAGCCGAGGCGGAGAGACGGAAAAAAACAGGATATGCCGCACTTGCGGTCGGCGTTGGCGTTGGCGTCGCGGCATTTGGCTTGAGCTATCTGGTGCCGCCAAAAATTATCGAAACAACCAAAGTTGTCACCGAAACAAGAACCGTTGAGGTCCCTAAAATTGTCGAAGCGCCCAGAATTATAGAAACAACCAAGGTTGTCGAGGTTCCGAAAATTATTGAAAAACCTGTCTTACCGCCCTCCGCCCCGCCAGCGGCGGCGCCTGGACCTGGCGAACGCACAACGGTTGAGAATTTTACAGGGTCGGACGACTATAAAAACACCGTCTACCGGGGAAAAATGGTCTCTCATATGAATGGGGAGATCAGGTTTGATAATGGTCAATCGTTCCTGGATGTTTTCCCAGATGGCACGCGTGATTTCTCCGTCAATAATCGGCGTCATAATGGCGACTTCGCCTATTGCGCCCAGAACGGTAATAAATTCTCCAACGGAAGAGCGAGCTATTATTGCTATGCGCTCCATAACGGCGTCGTAGAGAGAACCAACCTTGGGGCAGGCTCATCGTCGACCTCACCAACGCCTCTTCCCGCAGGACCGCCTACAAGGCCTGGAACATCGACAACGGCTGATGACCCGTTTGACGGCTTGTTCGATTTGCCGGAATAATCTCGAGCATAAGATGTCCTTGTCGTGACATCAGGAAACTGAGCTTTTTGCTAAACTCAGTATCCTGTTCATTCGAGAATGATCATTTATGTTTTTGTACGTGGCAAACTGCGCAGGGCCTGCCTGACGTATTGAATAAGGGAAACGCCGCCATGAGACTATTTTCAAAATCTGCGATGCGGAGAGCTCTA
>CAZFVH010000160.1:0-6963 GCA_964522465.1 uncultured Rubrivivax sp.
TGCGGAAGGGAATGACCTATGGAGACGCAAAGGAGGAGGTGTTGAATACATTGAATAGTCCCGACCCGTTGGAGGTGGTTCTGGCGAGGTTGGGTTTGTAGTTGGGAGGTTATTTGGGAGGTTATTTTCTAACCAAAAGTAAAACCGAAATATAAACAGCATGTGAGTATGCCTTACCTGTTTAGGTTTTGGGAGGTTTTGGGAGGTTTTGGGGGTCAAAAATATTCAATGGGACGGCGAAAAAAAAATGGACCCCCGCCATTTCCAAAAAACTCATTTTTTTCTACGGGGCAACCTCTTAAAAAGGGGGTCAAAACCTCCCAACCCTGCCTCGGGGGATGCTGGGTTCTTCACGGAAGGTGCGTCTGCCCCCTACATCCTCATCCACTACTGTAGAAGCATCGCTGTCTGTGTCCATCGGCACCCCATGCGGTTCCTGCTGGTCATCCTCTGGTTGCCACAAGTCATTTTCCTCGTCCTCCTGCTCTATTTGGTCGTGAATCTGATGGAACCACATGGGAGGCATTACGGGCATACCCCCGTCGTGTTCTGCTTGGGCAAGGTCTCCCAGCAACAGAAGTTGGTGGTGTTGAAACTCGTCGGGATGGAAGAGAGCAAAGTGGAGTGCCATCCACGCTGGATGATTCTCACGGTCCTGTGGTTCCAACTCGTCTGCCAAGGCATCCAAAGCATTTATGTCCATTTGTGTTCTGCTCTCTTTTTATTCCCTTCAATCCACCATGGGAACGCACTTCGTTTAAAGGGTAAATACCTTTTCCAAACAGTATATAAACATGAAGTCCGTGTCCGACTATATGATGCTCCTTCACAAGGAACTCCAGCAGAAGAGAGAGGTGTCTGACCAAACTGCGTCGCAGTATATTCGCACCCTCTACTCCCTGAACAACAACCGCCCCTTCTCCAACCTCGCATGGTTGAAGCAGAAGGATGCCGTCGCCCAGCGTCTGTCCGAGTTCGCCGAGTCCACGCAGAAGACTGCCCTGTCCGTCATTGTGTCTGCTCTCTCACTGGTCAAGGACAAGTCCACCTACAAGCGAATCTACTCCCACTACTACTCGGAGATGATGGACAGAAGCAAGGCATCCAAGGAGAAGGACACGTCCGTCAAGACGGAGAAGCAGGACAAGAACTGGTTGAGTTGGGAGGTTGTGGAGGCACACAGCAAGCGTCTGGAGGAGGAAGTGAAGCACCTACCCACCACTGACCTTTCAGTCGGGCAGTGGGACACTGTCCTGTCCTACGCCGTCCTGTCCCTCTACACGCACTTTGACCCACGCAGAAACCAGGACTACCAGTTCATGTATGTAGTCAAGTCCCCCAAACAGGCAACCGACGAGAGCAAGAACTACTATGTGGTAGAGACGAAGCAGTTCCTGTTTAACAAGTATAAGACTGCCAAGACGCACGGACAGCAGGTCTTTGACGTCCCCGCCCCCCTCGTGGATGCTCTCTCCCTCTACCTGACTCGCCACCCCCTCCTTCGGAAGAAGATGAATGCGAAGACTCCTGCGTTCCCCCTTCTTTGCCATCTTGACGGCACGCCTCTTACGGCGGTCAACTCTATAACTCGCATCCTCAATCGCATCTTCGGCAAGCGTGTCGGTTCCACAATGCTCCGCCATATTTACCTTTCCTCCAAGTATGATGTTGCGGAAATGAACGAGACCGCCGACCGCATGGGGCATACAGGCAACGTCCAGCGTGAGTATATGAAGGCGGATGCTCCCGCCGAGGGGAGTCAGTCCGTCTCCATCCCAATGTTGGACGGGTAGGGGGGTCTGGAATCATCCGTTTAAAACGGAAGTAAAAATGTCTCCCATAGAAGTAAGTAAGTATGAACGGAAGTAATAATATTATGGACCACTACACCCGCCTGGGGTGGCAGTTGGTCAGCGGGGACATGGGGTATAACCATGCGACAAACAAGAAGACCTTCTGTTTCCACAGCAGGTCTTGGCGAGACGAACCCAAGTGCCTCCCCGACTCCACGGGGTATGCCTTAAAGACTGGCGAGGTCAGCGGTGTGATGGCGATTGACGTGGACGACCCGAACCTGCCCCACAACCAGCGTCTGGTTCAGTTATGCGACCAAGCAGGTGGCATCAAGCAGACGACACGCAAGGGAGTCCACTACCTGTTCAAGGCAGACGACCGCCTGCGGACAACCACGAACGACAAACTGAAACTGGACATTCGCAATGCCAACGCCCTGCTGTATGTTGAACCCTCGCACTACACCATAGAGGGGCGAACCCAGTTCTACAAGTTCCTAAACCTCCCAACCCGCCCCGAGGATGTTCCCGAATGCCCGCAGGACGTGGTGGACTACATCGGCACCCTGTTCCGACCCAACCTGTCCAGCGAGGACAAGAAACGAATCCGAGACACGACCAAGCGTGAGAATACGGGTCTGGAAAAGTTGCGGGTGGACATTAGCAAGAACGAGGAGGACATTCGCACCTTGCTCAACCACATCAACTTGGAACACTGCGAGAACTATGCGGACTGGATTAAGGTAGGACTGGCACTTCACCACGAGGGACTGGGATGGGAGTTGTGGGACGAGTTCAGCAGACGCAGTCCCAAGTATAAGGAAGGCGAACCCTTCTACGTCTACCAGAGTTTCGCCAACCGACCCAGCGACGAACCGATTAGTCTGCGAACCCTCTACTGGTGGTTGAAGAATGAGAACGAGGCGGTGTTCAAGACCCTGATTAACAAGGACGAGAACGAGGAGTATATGAAGATGAAGGAGGAGTTTGAGCAGAACACCTTCGTAGTCGGTGCGAGGATTATGCGAATCCAAGAGAATGGACGGCACACGGTTATGAGCAACGGCGATGCGATGGTTATGTTTGCGAACAAGATGTTCCGACGCTGGGAGGAGGGCAAGATGGTCAAGCAGAACTTCTACTGGTGGTGGTTGCGGGACGAACACCGCAGGTCTTACGAACGCATGGACTTCATCCCGCCCCCGATGGTCTGCCCCGACAGTGTCTACAACCTCTACAAGGGGTTCCACGCCGAGAAACTGCCCGAAGTGCCTGCCGAGGAAGTCCACGAGTTAGTCCAACCGATTCTCAAGCACATTGCCCTGCTGACCAGCGGAGACCCCGACTTCTTTGAAAAGTGGTTGGCGAACATCATCCAAACCCCAAGCGAAAAGTCAGAGACTGCGGTGGTGCTACGAGACGAGTCGCAACTGTTAAAGGAGGGCGGTGGCACAGGCAAGAACCTGTTTCTGGAATGGTTCGCCAAGGAAGTGCTGGGCGAGGACTACTTTGCCATAGTGTCCAACAACGCAGAACTGTTCAACCCGTTCAACGAACACTTGGAACACAAACTGCTGGTGTTTGTGGAGGAGGCACAGGCAAAGGCAAACGGTAAGGAGATTGACCAGTTAAAGGCGATGGTGACCCGTAAGATTCAGACCATCAACCGCAAGGGAGTTCCCAAGTATGAGCAGAACGACTTTACGAGGTATGTCTTCGCAAGTAATAACACCAACCCGATTAGCAGTCAAGGTGCGTCCCCGTCTGACCGCAGGTTCGCCTACTACGACGTGGACAGGAGCATGCGGGGCAACACGGAATACTTCCATGCCCTGAGCAGTGCTATGCGAGACCCCAAGGTCATCCGTGCCTTCTACCAATACCTGAAGAACCTCCAAACCTACAAGACCCCGATTGAGTTTCAAAACCACCGACCTGTGACGTCCGCATTCTTGGACATTCGCCGAATGAATGCTGACCCCATACTGAGGTGGGTGATTAACAGGGTAGAAGAGGAACAGCACATCCAAGGTGAGTCCTCCGACCTGTTCCACGACTTTCAGAACTGGATGACCCGCAGATGCGAAATCAAGACAGATGAGAATCGGTTTAGTTTGACGAGGTTCGTCCAATACCTGACCAAGAACTGCGAACTGACCCGAGTTCCCGAAGGGGCAGAGGAACGTGGACATTACAAGTCCAACACCTCGCACATTGAGTTAAGCACCGACCGACTACGGCAGGCACTGGTGAAACACCAATACATCCGAGTCCGTGCGACGGACATCTTCAAGGAGGACTACGCCGAGGTCACCGTGCCGATGCTATAATGTCCTCCCAACTCCGACCACCCTCCTTATACAACCGACTTGCCTCCCGAACTGCCTTCTTCCCCTCCTTGGAATCCTCCTCCAACCCCAATGCTTCTAATAACTTCTTTTTCATTACACTTCCCACGTAGGGTTTCCTCTCGGAACCCTTCTTGGGCATTGTTGCCTTGGATTCTTTCAGACCCCGTGCTGCCTCCCGTGCCTTGTCCTCTTCGGTCAGTTCCACAGGACGGGGCGGTTGAACCAGTTGCTTCCGCACACCTACCATGCGTCCCTCCTTGACCTGCTTTACTTTTCTGTAATGTGCCGACCTCTCCCGTGCCTTGTCCTCGGCACTGAGGTCTGGTTTGCTATACTGGAATGCCTTGTGCTGACGACCCAACCCCAGCATCCCACCGACTAACCGTTCTGCGAGTGCGTCATACTGCGACATTTACTTCTTTAAAAAGGTTTTACTGGTGGCGTTCCAGCGGGCGGTGCTTCCAGTTCCGCAGGAGGTCTCACAGGTGGGATGCGGGACTCCCGTTCAGACACAAACCCACGAGTCAGGCGTTCCTCCGTGGGACGACGGGTAATGTCCCCTGTCATGCGTGGTTGGGTGGACTCAGACCCAAAGGCACTCTGTTGACTACTGATGGCACCCAGCACACGAGACCCGATTTCCTCCATGGCACGCTTGCGAACATCGGGAGAATCATTGACGAACTTGTTGATTTCCTCCAGCAGACGCACCATTCGTTTTGCGATGAGACCGATTGCCTTGATGACCTTCAAGTCCTTGGTGTCCAGTGCGAACTCACCACCCTTGGAATACCGAGGGTTGCCAATGGCAGGTCTGCCACGACGAGGTGCCGCCGCCTCTTCTGCGACTTCTGCGGCATCATCACCCCTGTCCAGTTGGGCAACATACTCCTCGGGGTCAGCAGTGATGCGTTGTGCCTGTCTCTGAATGTCCCCAACCACCCGCATATACTGTGCGAGTTTCTGGGAGGTTATACTGTCACCCATCTTCAGGAAGGCACCCTGGAGTTTGTTCATGTCGTCCACGAGGGCATTGGAGAAGGCACCTGCCTCAAACTGGTCCAGAACCTTTGCCAGAATGGAGTCCAAGTCGTTATACGCAGGGGCAACCTGGATGCGTTGGGGAGGACCCGCCGAAAAGTCATCCTTCTGAATCGCATTGAGTTCATTGATGCGTCGTTGCTTCCAGTTCTCCAACCACTTCTGACCCTCCTCAAAGTAGAAGAACTTCTGTGTGCCTCCGACCATTGCTCCACCGCCCATTTCAAAACCACCCGTGGCACACACTCGGTTCATACCACCACGCAGACCACCAGGAGGGTAGTTGTATTCGTCGTTCGGGAAGACACCATTCTGCTTGGACATGGAGAGGGAAGCACCATTCTTATACCGCTGACTGCGTTCAGTCGTGTCCTTCACACCCAACATACCCAGCATCTTGGACTTGTTATTCTTCAGGCGGTCCAAGGCAGACTGCCGTTCGTGTTCGGCATAAAAGGCAGCAGGACCCATTTCAGGAACAGGGCGAGTCTTGGTATGCCCCACACCCGCATACCCATACCCCTTCTGGTTCATCCGAAATGCTTGGTCGGGGAACTTCCACTTCCCCATTGGAGTCGTCTGGTAGGTCGGCATTTGTAGTCTCTATACATCTTTTCTGCGGGGAGTTTTCCCCTTGGAAAGAGTATTGTTTAGTTTAGGTTTCATATATGGTGTGCTGGAACCACCTAACGACTACGCCAGGCAGCACCCGCACGCTTCATCAGGTCAGGACCAGGGTGCTTGCGAGCAAAGTCCTTCACGAACAGGGCATACTCGGAGGGAGCACGACCACCACCCAGACCCAACTTCTTCGCCACCTTATACCCCTTGTAGGCAGTCTGGGCATCGGACACTATACCCTTGCCCTCCCTCGCCTCACCCAGACCCACCCTCTTCATATACCCCTTGATTTTGCGAGGAAGTTCCGTCGCACCCAGCGGGTTCTTCTCATTCAGGTAGGGAGACTCCATGATTGCCTCCGTCACAGGGGCATTCGCCTTCAACCAGTTATACACATCCATGCCGAACTTCTGGAGTTTCTCCATCACACTGGGGTCAGCACCACCATGACGCAGTGCCAGTGTGTGGATTGCCTTCTTGGCATCACTCACACGACCCATACCGATGCGACCACCCTCACCCATACCGATGCGACCACCATGGGACTCCTCCTTCATCTCCTCCCTTGCCCAATCCTGGAAGGACTTGGAACCACCTACACGCTGGCACATGCTGTGGTCGTCCTTCATGTGACCCAGACCCACCATCTCCATATACTCGGCAATCTTATTCATCTGGGGAGCATACTTGCCCTTGGCAATCTTGCCCTGAATGGTCTTATTACGGAGCAGTGCCTTTACCTTGGGCGTGTATGTCTTCGCCTGCTCGTAAAAACCGAGCATGTCATCTACAACCTTCAGCGGGTCTACTCCTCCTGTGCGTGGCATTTGCTTCTCAGCAGGCATTTTTTCTGCTCCACCTTCACGAGCAGGACGTGTGGATTCTGCCCACTTTACAAACCCGTCCTTTGTGAACTGAGGCGGACTGCTCCATTGACCACCTGGACCACCATAATCAGGTCTGCCCCGACGTGTTGCGAGTTTAGACCGTAGGTATAGCGTGTCGTCCTGTGTTGACATTTGGTTCTATTCAGGAATATATATTGACCGACTTTAACAAACATGCCGTATGTCCTCCGAAAGGCACGAGGTCGGGAGTTATACTGGGTAGTCAATAGGGAGACTGGGGAGAAGTATTCCCATGACCCTATACCCAAG
>CAZFVH010000160.1:7063-9556 GCA_964522465.1 uncultured Rubrivivax sp.
CGTGGCGGTGCTTACGAGGTTCGTCAGCGTCCCGTGGGTGCTGCGGGTGCTGCTCGTGAGGAATGGGACATCTACGACGGGGAAAGACGCATCGCAGGACCGTTTCTCAGTAAGGCAGAGGCAGAAGACATCATGCGAAACATGAGTCCTCCCAGACCTCCCCCTGCTCCTCGTCAACCTCCTCCTGCCCCCCGTCGTCCTCGTTTTGCTGCCCGTCCCCGAAACTCCTTGCGTCTACGAATCGGCACATTAGAGACCAGGAGAGAACTGGCAGGTCTAACACCTGATGAGGAAGAAATGTTGGAAATGCTCCAGTTGATGCTCATAGAAGAAGAGGGGGGCGTCCTTACTCCGTCTCAACGACGGCGTTTGGAAGGACTCAGAATGAGACATGGCGACACGGATGATGAAGAGGCGGAAGAGTATGAGGATGCGGAGGAGGAGTATGAGGATGCGGACACGGCGGGCAAGCGTGGTCGCAAGGGACGGGGAAAGGACGTGGTGACCGCAAAAGTGGAAGCATTGATGAAGAAGGGCATGTCTCAGGCACAGGCACAAAAGAAGGTCGCAGAGGAACTCAAACAAGACCATAAACAGGAACAAAAGGAGGCACTTCAAGAGGCAAAGACAGACGTCAAGGAGGACTTGGAGAAGGCAGAGGACAAGGGAGAACGGCAAGTCAAGAAGGAAGAGGCATACTTGGCAAAGGAGTATGCGAAGGAGTTCCCCAAGCAGAAACTGACGGGGTCTGCTCTGAAGAGGCACATGAAGAAGTGGGTGGTCGGCAAGTTGAAGGCACTGGACTGCGGGTGTGGATGCCTTGGAATGAAGAAACTCCAAGAGTTGGCGGGAGGCAATGGTCACAGCAGTGCGAATGCTCGTCGCAAGTTGACTCTCAAGTATGGGGAACGACTGAAGCAACGGTTAAAGGGAGGCAAACTGGTGGACTGCCCTGCGGGGTATAGGAATGACGGACTGACGTGCTTGGAGGAGTGTAAGGCAGATGAGACCGACACGGGTCTGACGTGCGTCCAGAACTGCCCGAATGGGTATAGGGATGACGGTGTGGCGTGTCGCAAGTGTCCTGAGGGTTATACCGACACGGGAGCATCCTGTTTGGAGAACTGTAGGGGTGGGGAGACCGACACGGGTGCGTTTTGTAAGTCTGGATGCCCAGGTGGGTATAGGGATGACGGAACCTACTGTCGCAAGTGTCCCGAGGGTTATACCGACACGGGTCTGACGTGCTACAAGGGTCCAGGTGGAGGTCAGGTCATTACCAAGGCATGCCATACCAACCCAGTCCGTTGTGCCGAAGGATTAGACTTCTTCAAGTATGGTTGTTCAGGTGGCGACACGTGGTGCGAAGGTTGCCCTCCAGGTTGGTCGGATGACGGGTTGCTGTGTCGTGCTCCCATTATACAGGCAGAGACTGTGGGACAGGATGCCTTCCCCAACACACGAGCAAAGGGGACACGGGAGCAGATGGTCATTTGGAAGGCAGTGCGGGGCAAGGACATCAAGGGGCGTGTGGACGTCCAAGGCACCATGGAGGAAATAGAGGCAGGGTTGAAGGAGGCATTCAAGGCAGACGGCACACTGGCGAAACTGTTTGACCCTGAGAAGAACGGTGTGGGTGAGGCATTCCGCAAGTTTGGCGAGGATTCCAAGCAGGCATTCGCCATGATTGGAAATGAGTTGCTCAAGGCATTTGACCCCGAGCAGAATGGTGTGGCAGGTGCCTTCCGTCAGTTGGGTGATGCCATTTCGTCCACCATTGGAAATGAGGACTGGTGGAAGAAGACCATGACTGACCCCGACACTTACATCTTCCTGCTGGGTATGATTGCCTCTGCTGCTGCGACAGTGTTGTCCGCAGGCACGCTTGGTCCTGCTGCCTTTATTGCGTTGAGTGCGTTAGGTCCTGCGACCAAGATGATTGGCGATGCTGCCCAAGGTCGTCCGATTGACGGCATGGACATTGCGGGACTGGTGATGGGTCTCATTCCGATTCCAGGTGCTTCTGCGGCGGCGAAGGCAGCAAGTGAGGCAATCATCAAGGGTGCTGCGTTCGGCACTGCTGCGGCGAAGGCATTGCCGTATGCCCAGAAGGCAGTCCAGATTGGCAAGTATGTGGCGTCGGGTGTGAAGATGGCACAGGACATGGGGTTTGTTCCTTCCACGTGTCTGGCAAACTGCCCTCCTCCCAAGAAGTATGAGTCAGACATGACTCCCTGCCAACTGGCGTGTCTCAAGTATGAGGACGGACGGGAGACAGAATACCCCCAAAACCTCCCAGAAGGGTGCGAGTGTGAAGACCCACCAGGTGACGATGAGTGTGCCGACACCTGCGAGCAGGATTGCCTGCGTGTCCATGTGGATGGTGCGTATGACGAGGAGAAGAATCCAGGGGGTGCTCCTCCAGTAGGGGAGAACTGCGACTGCTCCAAGTATGATTTGGAGGCACTTGCCAAGGCAGAGAAGGAGGCAGAG
>CAZFVH010000161.1:0-9494 GCA_964522465.1 uncultured Rubrivivax sp.
AACATGGTCACCGCGGCTTCCACCGCCGACGCCGCCGTGCTGCTGGTGGACGCGCGCAAGGGGCTGCTGCCGCAGACGCGCCGCCACGCCGCGCTGGCGGCGCTGCTGGGCGTGCGGCATCTGGTGCTGGCCGTCAACAAGATGGACCTGGTGGGCCACGCCCAAGGCGTGTTCGACGGCATCGTCGCCGACTTCGGAGCGTGGCTGGCCGGACAGGGCGCGCTGGCCGGTGGCCGCGCGCTGCCGCAGGTGGCGGCGGTGCCGATCTCGGCGCTGGGCGGCGACATGGTCGTCGAGCGTGGCCAGACCCTGGGCTGGTACCGCGGGCCGACGCTGATCGAGCAGCTCGAGTCGCTGCCCGGCAGCGAGCGCGAGGCCGGCGCGCAGGCGCTGCGCCTGCCGGTGCAGTGGGTGTGCCGGCCGGCCGAGGGCGGCGGCCGCGCCTACGCCGGGCGCGTGGAAAGCGGCACGCTCGCCGTGGGCGACGAGGTCGAGGTGTGGCCCGGCGGGCAGCGCTCGCGCGTGCTGCGCCTGACGCACGGCCCTGCCGAACGCGTCCATGCGCGCGCCGGTCAGCCCGTGATGGTGTGGCTGGCCGACGAGCGCGACGTCTCGCGCGGCGACCTCATCGTGCGCGCCGGCGAGCCGCCTGTCCAGGCGCGGGAGAGCTGGACCGCGAGCGTGTGCTGGCTCTCGGCGCGACCGCTGGCCCCCGGGCAGACCTGGCTGCTGCAGCACCACACGCGCGGTGTCATGGCCCGGGTCGAGTCGATCGAGGCGCGGCTCGATGTGCAGACCCTGCGCTGGGCTGCCGACGGGCCCACCAGCCTGCAGCTCAACGACATCGCGCGCCTGCGCCTGCGCAGCCAGCCCCTGCCGGTGGAGCCTTACGGCGAGTCGCGCGCGGCAGGCAGCTTCATCCTCGTCGACCCGGCCACGCGCGAGACCGTCGCCGCGGGCTGGGTCGAATGAGAGCCTGAGAGTCTTTCCCCGCTTCGTCTACCCGTTCCCCACCTCAGCCACCGAACCGACATGAGCACCCTGACCCGCCGCGGCTTTGCCGCCCTCGCCCTGCTGGCCGCCGGACGTGCGCACGCGCAGGTGCCGGCGCTGCTGAACGCCTCGTACGACGTGTCGCGCGAGTTCTACAAGGACTTCAACGCCGCCTTCGCCGCCCACCACCGCCGCAGCACCGGCCAGGACGTGCGGATCGACCAGTCGCATGCCGGCTCGAGCGCCCAGGCCCGGGCTGTCGCCGACGGGCTGGAGGCCGACGTCGTGACCATGAACACCACCACCGACGTCGATTTCCTGGCCGAGCGCGGCGTCGTCGCGCGCGACTGGCGGCAGCGGTTTGCGCATGGCGCGGCACCGACGACGTCGACCATGCTGTTCCTCGTGCGCAACGGCAACCCGAGGAGCATCCGGGACTGGGACGACCTGGTGCGCCCCGGCGTGCAGGTGGTGGTGGTGAACCCCAAGACCGGCGGCAACGGGCGCATGGCCTACCTGGCCGCCTGGGGCAGCGTCCGCAGCAGGGGCGGCAGCGACGCCGACGCGCTGGACTTCGTCAGCCGCCTCTACAGGAACGTCCCGGTCCTGGCGCGCGGGGGGCGCGACGCCACGGGCATCTTCCTGCAGCGCAACATCGGCGACGTGCTGGTGACCTTCGAGTCCGAGGTCGTCTCGGTGGACAACGAGTTCGGCAAGGGCCGGGTCGATGCCGTGCACCCCGGCGTCTCGATCCTGACCGAGAACCCGGTGGCGATCGTCGAGCGCACGGTCCAGAAGAAGGGCTCCGCCGCGCTGGCCAAGGCCTACCTGGACCACCTCTACAGCCCGGAGGGCCAGGAGATCGCGGCCCGGCACCACATCCGGCCGCGCGACGAGGCGGTGCTGCGCCGGCACGCCCAGGCCTTCAAGCCGATCAGGCTGTTCACCGTGGAGCAGCACTTCGGCTCGCTGGCCCAGGCGCAGAGGCTGCACTTCAACGACGGCGGGCAGTTCGACAAGCTCTACACCCAGGGGCGCTGAGCGTGGATGCCGCCGTCGCGCCGCGCCGCAGGGCGCGTGCCGTGCTGCCCGGCTTCGGCCTCACGCTGGGCTGCAGCCTGCTGTACCTCGGGCTGATCGTGCTGATCCCGCTGTCGGCGCTGGTCCTGCGGACGCTGTCACTGAGCTGGCCGCAGTTCTGGGAGGCCGTCACCTCGCCCCGCGTGCTCGCGTCGTACCGCCTGACCTTCGGCGCCTCCTTCATCGCCGCCTCGGTCAACGCGGTCTTCGGCCTGCTGGTGGCGTGGGTGCTGGTGCGCTACAGCTTCCCGGGGCGCAAGATCGTCGATGCGCTCGTGGACCTGCCCTTCGCCCTGCCGACGGCCGTGGCCGGCATCTCCCTGACCGCGCTGCTGGCCGGCAATGGCTGGGTCGGTCAGCTGTTCGAGCCGTACGGCATCCAGCTTGCGTTCAACCCGAACGGCGTGGTCATCGCGCTGATCTTCATCGGCCTGCCCTTCGTGGTGCGCACCGTCCAGCCCGTGCTCGAGGACGCCGAGCGCGAACTCGAGGAAGCCGCGAGCTGCCTGGGCGCGAGCCGCTGGCAGACCTTCATCCGCGTCATCCTGCCCGGCATCGCGCCCGCGCTGCTGACCGGCTTCGCGCTTGCCTTCGCGCGCGCGGTCGGCGAGTACGGCTCGGTCATCTTCATCGCCGGCAACATGCCCATGATCTCGGAGATCACCCCGCTCATCATCATCGGCAAGCTCGGGCAGTACGACTACGCGGGGGCGACCGCCGTGGCGACGGTGATGCTGTTCATCTCCTTCGTGCTGCTGCTCGTCATCAACGGCCTGCAGGCCTGGCAGCGCCGGCGCGCTGCGGGAGGTCCGCCATGAGAAGCACCACCGAGGCCGCCTGGGTGCGCTGGACGCTCACCGCGCTGGCGCTGGCGTTCATGGCGCTCTTCCTGGTGCTGCCGCTGGCGGCGGTGTTCGCCGAGGCCCTGCGCAAGGGCTGGGGTGCCTACCTGGCCGCCTTGTCCGAGCCCGAGGCCTGGTCCGCGATCCGCCTGACGCTGCTGACGGCCTGCGTGGCCGTGCCCTTGAACCTGCTGTTCGGCGTCACGGCGGCCTGGGCCATCGCCAAGCACGAGTTTCGCGGCAAGGCCTTCCTGACGACGCTGATCGACCTGCCGTTCTCGGTCTCGCCGGTGGTGGCCGGCCTGGTCTACGTGCTCGTGTTCGGCGCGCAGGGCTGGCTCGGCCCGTGGCTGGCCGCGCACGACATCAAGATCATCTTCGCCGTGCCGGGCATCGTGCTGGCCACCCTCTTCGTCACCTTCCCCTTCGTCGCGCGCGAGCTGATCCCGCTGATGCAGGCCCAGGGCAACGAGGAGGAGCAGGCCGCCATCGTGCTGGGCGCCAGCGGCTGGCAGACCTTCTGGCGCGTGACCCTGCCCAACGTCAAGTGGGGCCTGATCTACGGCGTGATCCTGTGCAATGCGCGCGCGATGGGCGAGTTCGGCGCCGTGAGCGTGGTCTCCGGCCACATCCGCGGGCAGACCAACACCATGCCGCTGCATGTCGAGGTGCTCTACAACGAGTACCAGTCGGTCGCGGCCTTCGCGGTGGCTTCGCTGCTGGCGCTGCTCGCCCTGGTGACGCTGGTCATCAAGTCGGTGGCCGAGTGGCGCATGCAGCGGGAGCTGCTGGAACAGGCCGAGCCGCCGCCCGAGCGCCCCGTGCCGGCCGTCGCGACCTGAGTGTCTTCCCGGAGTCCCTTCCATGAGCATCGAGATCCGTGGCGTCAACAAGCACTTCGGCAGTTTCCAGGCGCTGCGCGACGTCGACCTCGACGTGGCGCAGGGTGAGCTGCTCGCGCTGCTCGGCCCCTCGGGCTGCGGCAAGACCACGCTGCTGCGCATCGTCGCGGGGCTCGAGACGCCCGACAGCGGCAGCGTGCTCTTCGGCGGCGAGGACGCCACCGACCTGCACGTGCGCGAGCGCAAGGTCGGCTTCGTGTTCCAGCACTACGCGCTGTTCCGCCACATGACGGTGTTCGAGAACGTGGCCTTCGGCTTGCGCGTGAAGCCGCGCGCCGAGCGCCCCCCGGAGGCGCAGATCCGCGCCAAGGTGCAGCAGCTGCTCGAACTCGTGCAGCTCGAGGGGCTGGCGCGCCGCCACCCTGCGCAGCTGTCCGGCGGGCAGCGCCAGCGCATCGCCCTGGCGCGCGCGCTCGCGGTCGAGCCCCGGGTGCTGCTGCTGGACGAGCCCTTCGGCGCGCTCGATGCCAAGGTGCGCAAGGAACTGCGCCGCTGGCTGCGCCGCCTGCACGACGAGCTGCACGTCACGAGCGTGTTCGTCACGCACGACCAGGAGGAGGCGCTGGAGGTGGCCGATCGCGTGGTCCTGATGAACCGGGGCGTCGTCGAGCAGGTGGGTACCCCGCAGGACGTCTGGGAGCATCCGGCCAGTGCCTTCGTCTACGGCTTCCTCGGCGATGTGAACCTGTTCCACGGCCGCGCGCACCAGGGCCGGCTGCACCTGCACGGCACCGCCGTCGACGCGCCCGAGCACGCCCACGCCAGCGACGCCCAGGCCTGCGCCTATGTGCGGCCCCACGAACTGGAGGTCGAGCGCTGGTCGCCCGGTGCATCGGGCATCGTCGTCGAGCTGCAGCGCGCCATCGTCATCGGCCCCGTGGCGCGGCTGGAGCTCTGGCCCGAGGAGCCGGCAGAAGCCGGCGGGCGCGAGCCGCTGATCGAGGCACGCATGCCGGCAGAGCGGTTCCGGCAGCTGGGCTTGCGGCAAGGTGAGCGACTCGTCGCGTCGCCGCGGCGGGCACGCGTGTTCCTGCGCGAGGCGGCCGGGGCCGTGGCGTCATGACCCCGCGCGACGGCGTCGACGTCTACTGCCTGTGCGCCGCCTGGTGCCGGCTGTGCGAGGCCTATGCGGCCGTGTTCGCACGGGTGGGTGCCGAACTTGCCGCGGCCCACCCGGGCCTGCGCTGGCGTTGGGTCGATGTCGAGGACGAGGCCGAGCAGCTGGGCGAGCTCGACATCGACACCTTCCCCACCCTGCTGGTGCTCGCACCCGAGGGCCTGCGCTTTGCCGGTGCCATCGCGCCGCAGGAAGACACGCTGCGGCGGGTGCTGCGGGCTTGTGTCGAAGACTGTGGCGGCGAGGCGCCGTGCACGCTGGCGCAGGCCTGGGCCGAGGAGGCTGTTGCTGCAGCGCGGCGGTTGCGGGATCCGGGCTGAATCGGCGCCCCGGAAGGCGCGCTGACGACACCCGGCTCGCGTCCCGGTTCAGCGGCCTACTTCGACGCGTAGATCTGGTCGAACAGCCCCCCGTCGGCGAAGTGCTGACGGGTGGCCTGGGCCCAGCCGCCGAAGGCCTGTTCGATCGTGAACAGGTCGAGCCTGGGGAATTGCGTCGCATACCGGGCCTGCGCCTTGGGCGAGGTCGGGCGGTAGAAGTGCCTACCCGCGAGGTCCTGCCCCTCTTCGGTGTAGAGGAACTCCAGGTAGGCCTGGGCCACGGCGCGGGTGCCACGGCGGTCCACGTTGCGGTCGACGATGGTCACGGGGGGCTCGGCCAGGATGCTCAGCGAGGGGTAGACGAAGTCCACGCGCGAACCGAACTCCTTCTCCAGCAGATGGGCCTCGTTCTCCCAGGAGATGAACACGTCGCCCTGGTTGCGCTGAGCGAAGGTGACGCTCGAGCCGCGGGCGCCGGTGTCGAGCACCGGCACGTTCGCATAGAGCCTGGCGACGAACTCGCGCGCCCTGGATTCGCTGCCCCACTTGCGCCGCGCGTGCTCCCACGCGGCCAGGTAGTTCCAGCGCGCGCCGCCGGAGGTCCTGGGGTTGGGCGTGATGACCTTGACGTCCGGTCGCACGAGGTCGTCCCAGTCGCGGATGCCCTTGGGATTGCCGGCGCGCACCACGAGCACGATGGTGGAGGTGTAAGGCGCGCTGTTGAGGGGCAGTCGTCGCTGCCAGTCCCTGGGGATCCAGTTGCCGTTGGTGTGCAGGGCATCGATGTCGCCTGCCAGGGCGAGCGTGGCGACGTCGGCTTCGAGGCCGTCGATGATCGAGCGTGCCTGCCGTCCGGAGCCGCCATGTGAGGTCTTGATGACGACCTCCTGACCGGTGCTGGCCTTCCAGTGGGCGGCGAAGACGCGGTTGAACTCGGCATAGAACTCGCGCGTGGGGTCGTAGCTGACGTTGAGCAGTTCGATGCGCGACTGTGCACGCACGGCGGGCAGCGCCCCGGCGCTCAGCGCGGCAGCGGTGGCGAATTGACGGGTGATCCAGCGGCGGCGGGTTTGCATGATGTCGAAGGCTCCGCGCGTGTTGATGGGATGCCGTCGAAGCACTCATCTTCGATGGCGTGGGGTGGACGCGCCCCACGGCCCGCGCACAGCGGGCGCAAAGCCCTGGCCAGCAGGGGCAGGGCCAGCAGTGCTGCGAGGCGGAGCAGGTCGTCCATGCCGGGCATCGTAGAAAGCGACTCCCTCAGTGGCAACGAAGGAAAGCGAGTCAGCACATGCACTGTGCGTTACCCGCCTGGTCGCTCAGTCCGCGAGCCAGCTCGTCGTCACCGAGCGTGGCCTTGATAGCAGCGCATGCGGATGGGCGGTTTCGTGACCGCGTTCAGAACCCGTGTGGGCTTCGACGCCGGGGTGAATGAACGCTCGGCTCTTCGGTGCGCGGGGCTAGCCCTTTCGGGCCTGATGCCGCCCCGGCGCCGGGACTTCAGAGCCCCCAGTCCTGGCCGGAATCCGCGGACAGCGCGCGCTCGACAACCTCGCGCGTCAGCGACGGCGCGAAGGTGTGGATGAAGTCGAAGGCGTAGCCGCGCAGCCACGCGTTGCGCTTGACCGCCACGCGCGTGGTGTTGACGGCGAAGAGGTGGCGCGCGTCGAGGGCGACGAGGCCGCTGTCGCGCTGCTCGTCGTAGCCGACCGAGGCGATGATGCCCACGCCGATGCCGAGCTCGACATAGGTCTTGATGACGTCGGTGTCCATCGCGGCGAGTGCGATCTCCGGCGTCAGGCCTTCGCGGGCGAAGGCGGCGTCGATCTTGCGTCGCCCGGCGTAGCCGGGCTCATAGGTGACGAGCGGGCACTGCGCCAGGCGCGCGAGCGTCAGCGCCCGGCCTGTGGCGGCCTCCTCGGCCAGCGCGTGGCCGGCGGGCACGACGACGACGTGGGTCCAGCGGTAGCAGGGCAGGGTCACAAGGCCGGGCACCTCGGCCAGGGTCTCGGTGGCGATCCCGATGTCGGCCTGGCCTGCGAGCACCTGCTGCGCGATCTGCGTGGGTGAGCCCTGCTGCAGGTGCAGCGTGACGCCGGGGTGGGCAAGGCGGAAATCGCGCACCGCCGTGGGCAACGCGTAGCGTGCCTGCGTGTGCGTGGCCGCCACCGTCAGCAAGCCGTGCTCGCGGTCGGCGAACTCGGCGCCCGCGCGCTTGAGGTTCTCGGCCTCCTGCAGCAGCCGCTCGACGATGGGCAGCATCGCCTGCCCCGGCGGCGTCAGTCCCAGCAGCCGCCGGCCAGCGCGCACGAAGATCTCGACCCCGAGTTCCTCCTCGAGCTCCTTGATCTGCCGGCTGACCCCAGGCTGCGAGGTGTGCAGCACCTCGGCCACCTGCGTCAGGTTGTAGCCCTGGCGCACGGTCTCGCGGACGGATCTCAGTTGCTGGAAATTCATGGCGGGCAGTTGGGCCATCGGATTCTCCGCACGCGGGGACAGGGGTCCAAGGAAGGAAGTCGTCTGTGCTGATGCGCTGCGCGCATCAGCGAGGGCCCAGACCCCACACATGATGACATTGCGGCTTGCATGCCCAGGGTTGCGCGCGCAGGTTCATCCGCTTTCCGCATGAGCATAGGCGAGATCCTTCGTTCCAGTGCCGGCGGGCGGCTCCTACAGTCCGGCGCACACCATGTACGACTACACCGATTTCGACCGCCGCTTCGTCCGCGCCCGCGCCGCGCAGTACCGTGACCAACTCGAGCGCCATCTGCGCGGCGAGCTCGACGACGAGGCCTTCAAGCCCTTGCGCTTGCAGAACGGCTGGTACGTGCAGCGCCACGCGCCGATGCTGCGCGTGGCCGTGCCCTACGGCGTGCTGTCGGCGCCGCAACTGCGCCAGCTCGCCCGCATCGCGCGCGAGTTCGATCTGCAGGACGCCGGCACCCCGCACGAGCGCGGCGGCTTCGGCCACTTCACCACGCGCCAGAACCTGCAGTTCAACTGGATCCCGCTGGTGCGCAGCGCCGACGTCATGGATCTGCTGGCCGAGGTCGACATGCACGGCATCCAGACCAGCGGCAACTGCATACGCAACATCACCACCGACGCGCTGGCGGGCATTGCGCCCGACGAGATCGTCGACCCGCGCCCCTATTGCGAGGTGCTGCGCCAGTGGAGCACGCTGCACCCGGAGTTCGCCTTCCTGCCGCGCAAGTTCAAGGTCGCCGTCAGCGGCGCGCGCGAGGACCGCGCCGCCATCCGCTGGCACGACGTCGGCCTGCAGCTCAAGCGTGACGAGGCCGGGCAGGTGGGCTTCGAGGTCTACGTGGGCGGCGGCATGGGCCGCACGCCGACGATCGCGCCGCTGGCCCACCCCTTCGTGCCCTGGCAGCACATCCTCGTCTACCTCGAGGCCGTGGTGCGGGTCTACAACCTCTACGGCCGGCGCGACAACGCCTACAAGGCACGTATCAAGATCCTCGTGCGGGCCGAGGGCGAGCGCTACTTCGAGGCTGTGCGGCAGGAATACGAGCAGTTGCTGGCCGAGGACGGCGGGCGCGCGCACGTGATCCCGCAGGCCGAGTTCGACCGTGTGGCGGCCTGCTTCGTCGTGCCGGCGGCGGTGGAGGCGGACGGCACGGCCGCTGCCGGGCTGCGGACAACTGTGGCGGGTGCCGGTGACGGTCATGGCGCAGGCGCGGAGACGGATGCCGCTGCCGGCACAGCGACCGCCGGTGATGCGCCCGATACCGAAGGTGCTAGCGTCCGCCCGCCGCCCGCGGGCTACGAGCGCTGGCTGCAGCGCAACGTCGGCGCGCACCGCCTGCCGGGGCTGCGCGCGGTGACGCTGTCGCTCAAGCGCGCCGGCCTGCCGCCGGGCGACGTGACGGCCGAACAGATGGAGCGCGCCGCCGCGCTGGCCGAGCGCTACAGCGCCGGCGAGCTGCGCGTCTCGCACGACCAGAACCTGCTGCTGCCCTGGGTGCGCGCGGCCGACCTGCCGGCACTGTGGCGCGAGGCGCGCGCGCTCGGCCTGGCCACGCCCAACGTCGGCCTGCTGACCGACATGATCGCCTGCCCTGGGGGCGACCTGTGCGCACTGGCGAACGCCCGCTCCATCCCGGTGGCCGCCGAGATCACCGAGCGCTACCAGGACCTGGACCTGCAGCACGACATCGGCGAGATCGACCTGCACATCAGCGGCTGCATCAACAGCTGCGGCCACCACCACAGCGGCCAC
>CAZFVH010000162.1:0-9453 GCA_964522465.1 uncultured Rubrivivax sp.
GGCGATGAGTTTTTTGTTCATGAAAATGCAAAGTCGTTGAAATGGCATTTTCGGTCATGACAACGTCGACAGACCTGCGACCTGCGACCTGCGACAGGCGGGGGCCTGTGGGGCTGCCTCTGCCAGGCGACGCGCAAGGGTTGACCCATGTCCTCCGCGAGCCCAGCGTCTGGTTCGTAGATGAATCAGTAGTGGAGTTATCATCACCTTAAATTACTTACATTTGATTGCTAATATGAACAAGAAATTCTTCCTGGCCGCTGTGGCGGCTCTCGCGCTTCTGGCGACGTCGCCGGGCTTCGCCCAGGGGTCAGTTGGCGCGGCCGCGTCGGCCGAAGTGGTTCGGATGCAGAACGCGCCGCCGCCTGCGCGCCTGGCCGCCGACCAGCGGGCGGGCGCGGTGCTGCTGCGCTTTGCGGCGCAGCGGGGGTTTCGCATCGGCTGGGACGAGGCTCGCAGCAGGATGGTCGTGGTCACGTCGGCAGCGGCGAAGCTGCCTGCCTCGGATGCGGATTTTCTCGACGTCCGTGAGTCGCTGGCCGTGGAGGCCACGCTGCGCAGCCGGGCCGACATCATCGAGGCGTTCACGACCCAGGCCTCCGCCGTGAACATCGTCTCGGTGCCAGGCAATCCGATCGCCCGGCAGCTCGCCGAAGAGCAGAAGAAGTACGACCTGGCGATGGCCAGCTACAACCGCATGCGGGATCAGGCGCGTCGGGATGCCGTGGCCCTGATTGCCGCCGCCGACAAGGCGCTGGCCAGCGAGTTGGAGGGTCCGACGTGGGACGACCGTTGGCAGAGGTTGCTGGACGCAGTCATCACGCAGCACGACGCCTCCTACCGCGCCGGGCAGCTCGGCGAGGAGAAGAAGCGCCGGCTCGATGAGCTCCGTCTGCGACGCGACAAGGCGATCGCCGAGTACGAGCAGGCGGAAAAGGCGCGCCAGGCCATGGAGCAGAAGCTGTCCGCGCTGCGCGGCACGGTGAAGCGGGAGCAGGCGTCCAAGATGGAGACGATCGCGAGCATGCCGCTGTTCGGTGCCACCGTGCTCGCGCAGACGGAGTCCTTCGATGCCCTGAGAGACGACTACGAGATCGCCGTCATGGTCGCCTGGAGCCCGAAGCTCGAGAAGGAGGCGCGGGACATCCTGCTCGGCAAGGGCACGGCGGAGCCCAGGCCGGATGCCAAGTCCCTGGGTGAGTGGCTGGAGGATCAGGACCTGTCGGTCATGGTGGGCCCGCGCCGCTACCTGGCCGCTGACGGAAGCACCAACTACCTCGGCATCTCTGCGATCGACTTCGATCCCGACGACCCGGGCGCGAAAGCCGATCGGCTCGAGGAAGCCAAGCTCTGGGCGAAGCAGGCCGCGCTGCTGTCCCTCTTCGGGGAGACCGAATCGGTGAAGAAGGCCGAGCGACTCCGCCAGAGCTATGTCGGCGCCGACGGCCGGACGAGGGAGAAGATCTTCAAGGACTTCTCCATGGACCTGCGACAAGGGTTCAGCGATCTCGTCGTCCGAGGGCTGGAGATCGTCAAGATTCAGGAGACCCAGCATCCTGCCAGCGGGCGGTCGATTCTCGTGGTGGTCGCCAACGTCAACAGCACGCTGGCGGTGCGCGCAGGCGATCTGATGAAGGACACCTACGCGACGCTGCGTGAACTCAATGCCGACCAGGCATTCAAGGTGGGCGAGAAGCAGGGCATGGAGGCCAGTGCCGCCGAGACGAAGAACAGCGCGCAGATGCGTGCAGCCGGACGCGCCGAGGGCGCCCGTGCGGTGTCGGGCGAGGTGGCGCGCAGGCAGGCGGCGCCCTCGAACCGGGCCTCGCTGGTGCCCGCGGACCCGGCGACCGCAGCGCCGCAGCGCACAGGGCGCCCGCAGACGGGCGCGTGGATGGGCGGCACCGCCCCGAAGGACGACTTCTGAGTTCGATCATGAAGAAGCTGCTGTCCGTTTGGCTGGGTGCGCTGCTGCTCTGCGCTGCCGCACAGGCGGCCACCATCCGCACCAGTGTGGCGGTGGGCTACGAAACCGGCTTCTTCAGCCGCAAGCCCAGCGACGACACCCTTCGCAAGGCCGAGCCGCTGATTCGCGATGCCGTCTGGAAGAAGTACCTCACCCGGCTGTCGCCTGAAGCGCGCGAACTGGTCATGGCCCGGCAGGCCGACGTCACGGCCAGGATGGTCGACCTCATCAGCAGCCTTCGCGTGACCAGCACGGAGGTTGACGAGTCTTCCCGCACCATGTATTTCGAGGTCGAGGCGGTCGTCGACGACAACCTGCTGAACGTGATTCTCAAGGGCAGCGCCACGCGCAGCGGCGCGGGCAGTCTGACGGGCTTCCTCATCCTGCCCCGGCTCCAGTCCAGCGCAACCGCTTTCGAAACGGATGCCCGCAGGTCCGCGAACGCCGATGCGAGCGCGACCACCGAGCGCGTGACCGTGGACGAGGTCCAGGAAACCGACAAGGGGACGACCGAGCGTCAGATCCAGGGGAACAAGGCGTCTGCCACCGCCCAGACGCGCACTTCCGGGACAACCACCCGTCAATCCCAGAAGGCGAACTGGACGTTGGGCAATGCGCGCGATGTCGATGCCGCCATCAACCGATTTCTCGGTGGGGCAGGCTTCGAGACGGTGACCTACGCCGATTTCGCTGCGGACTGCGGAGGCCCGCCCACGGCGGACGTACGCGCCGATCTGCTGGCTTCGGCGTCGGCGGAGTTGTCGGATGACATCCGGCGCCAGGCCTTTCGAGCCGCCCGGGACTGCGAGTTCAAGTACTTCGTCGTGGGCACGCTCGATGTCGACAGCCTCACGAAGGATCCGAACAGCGACAACGTCCAGGCCCGTGCCAACGTCTCGATCAAGGTCTACGACGTGTCGGCACGCTTTCCTCGATCGGTGGTGTCGATCGGCCCCGTGGCCTACCGCGGCGTCGGGCAGCACGAGGACGCCGCGACGACCGACGCGCTGGTCAAGTCCGCACGTGAAGCCGCGCAGAACATCGTCCAGCAGTTGCGCTTGAAGGGGTTGAGATAAGTGGCGCGCACGATCTGCCGATCCGCAGGGGGCTTGCTGCGCCTGATGGCTGTTCTGCTCCTGTGGGGTTCAGGTCTCGTTCATGCGCAGAAGATCGAATTCGTCAACGTCACCGCCACCGGACATGGCGCCACCGCTGCGCAGGCGGTGACCGATGCGCTGACCCAGGCGGTTTCCCAGGTCAACGGAGAGTCCATCGCATCCGAAGTCCGTCTGAGGGTGCAGAACGTCACCCACGACGGCCAGAGAAGTTCCGACAAGCGTTTCGAGCGAGAGATCAGCCGCGAGACCGACGGGATCGTGCGTGCGTGGCGCGAGATCCGCCGCACCGTGAACGCCATCGGTGTGCACGAAGCGGTCGTGGACGCGACCGTGGTCGTGCTGGCTCGCTCGCCTCAACTGGAGCGGATGAAGGTGGCTGTGGTTCCGCGGCTCGTCGAGCCCCACGCTTCGACGGTTGCCTTGGTCGGTGAGTTGACGTCGCTGCTGACCTCGTCGAGGAAGTTCGCGGTCATGGACCGGCGCAATGAATCGGCGGTCCGGGCGCAACTGGAACGCATCCGCTCAGGCGGGGCGCGCGAAGACCAGGTCAGACGGACGGCGGAAGTGGCGCCAGACGTGATCGCTGTGGTGGACACCCAGGTCATCCGGGGCGCGCCCGGGCGCCAGACGCTGGAAGCCCGCCTGGAGGTCATCGACTACGCCACCAGGCAGATCAAGTTCTCCGAGGTCAGGCGCTTGCCGGTCGACTTGGAGGACCAGCGCGCGACCTCGTCACGCATCAGGATCCTGGCGCGTGGCCTCTCGAGAGCCTTGCTCGACACGGTGTACCCGCCCTTGATCGTGGGCGCCGACGGTCTGTACGTCACGATCGCTCAGGGAAGCGACTATTTTTCCGTCGGCGACCGGCTTGTGGTCCGCAGACTGGGTCCCCCGATCCGTGACCCTCACACCGGCGAGGTCCTGGGGTTCGAGCACGTCGATCTGGGCGAGGCCGAGATCGTCTACACCGACAAGCGGATCTCCAAGGGCCGGCTGGTTTCGGCCATCGACATCGGCGTGGAGGGCATCGCGGCGAAGGCGTATCGCGTATCCCGAGTCGGGCCGGGGGCGGGGGGGTATTCCGGCGACACCTCCGCCCGCGATGCCCCAACCCCGGGCCACCTCGCCCGTGGCCTTTTCGTCACGGGGCAGGACGAAAAGACCGCCGCCGACTGAGAGGGCTCGTCGGGCGCCTTCGATGCCGCACCTCGATGCCACACCTCGTTACCCACGGAGATCCATCTTGTCGCCAACCCTCAGGATCTGGGCCGTCTTTGCCTCGCTGTGCACGGCGGTTCACGCGAGTGCGTTCAGTCTCAGCGATCTCGCCGCCAAGCTGCAGCAGCTCTCCCAGCCGCAGGGCCTGCGTGGCCCGACGGGAGGCACGCGCGCGCCAAGCGACTGGTTCGACCAGGTGTGTGGCAGCGTGTACGGCAGCCCCTTCGAGCGGGTCCCGCTGCGAGCCGGTCCTGCCGATCTCATCGGTCGTTACTTTGTGGTCTCAGACCCCACCGCTTTCGAGCAGAAACTGCGCTCGGGCGTCGACAGGACGCACAAAGGCACACTGATCAGCCTGCGGCTGCATCTCAAGGATCTTCACGACAAGAAGATCCGCCGCCTGGCCGAGGCTTTTGTCCAGAACCCCTCGTCGGACATGCTTGCCCAGGTCATCCACTTCGCCGAACACGGCGACCGGTATTTCGCCGAAGGCGTCGGGTCCGAGTGGGGTGAGGCGCAAACGCTGCTGGCCATGGTGATGATGCAGTATCCCGAACTGATTCGGGATCGGGGGCAGGTCATGAGGCTCCTGCGCAACGGGGACAGCCAGATCAGCCAGTCCAACCTGGCAAAGGCCTTGATGGCCAGGGCCTTTCTCTTCGGCGACTACGCGCCAGCGAGTTTCAGCGATTTCGATGGGCGGATCGTCAACCCGAATCCGACCCCAGACGCCAGGCTCAGGGGCTTGACGATCGAGTGGGCCCTCCAGAACATTCCCCAGTGGAACCGGCGGCAGCAGTATGAGCAGCAGCTGCGTCTGGCGCAGGACATGCGCGGCGTGATGTCGAGCGTCTTCGGCGCCCAGCGCACGCCGGGCGCCGTGGCGGGGGCGAGCCGTCGTGCCGCTGCCTTGCTGGATCAGGCCGACGATGTCAATCGGATGACGGGCGATGCGCTCGGCGTCGGGCCGGAGATCGCGCAGATCCAGGCCCGTATCGAACAGGTCAAGCGCGAAAGCTCGGGCGAACAGAACCTCGTGCAGGTGCGCGCGTCGATCACCGCCGAGTCTTCCGCGATGCTGGCCGCCGCCACGGCCCGGCGGCCCCAACTGGAGGCGCAGGCACGAGAGAAGCTCGTGCGTGCCAACCAGTTGCGCGCCGATCACCTGACGCAGTTGCGCGGGTACATGGTCGAGCTGGCGGTCATGGCGCTCGCTGGTGATGTCACACAGCTGGAGATCCTCACTGTACCGATGGGTACCCTGCACCGGAGCTCCTGCGACGTGGGTCATCGGACCCTGCAGTTCTCCGAGAAGCTCGGCGATCCGGTGCCCGTGGTGGACCCGAAGGCGGTTCGCGACGCGGATTTCGGTCTGTGAGGCCGTGGCTGTGCTGGCGGGGTGGGTCCAGCGTCGGGCGCTGACGCAGATGTTGGCGGCTTCGGTCGCCGTCGGGCTGCGCGGGGCACATGCCCGGGAGTGGCCGGATGCCGCCATGGTCGTGTGGGGTGGCGTGGGTTTCGGCGTGTCCGGCGGTGCCCAGGTCGTACGCTCGAAGTTCCCCCGGATGTCCGAAGCGCTGGCCGCGTGGCCGGATTTTGGTCAAGCGCTGGTGGCGTCGATACGGTCTTCCTACAAGGGGGTGTTCGACAACCCCCGACTCATCGACATCCGCGACGATCCATCGCTGCTGATCGTTGTCAGCCTTGAATTCGAGCAGGTGTTCTTCATCCCGGATGACGGCGGATCTGGGAAGTCCTATCAGGTGTCGCATGTCTATGCGAGTTCGCAGGTCCTTCACTATGAGCCCCCACGCCTGGGCGGATCCGACGGGTCGATCGTCGTCCTGTACAGCTTTCCGGTCCGGGTGAGCCGGGTTGCGGCCGTCTCTCCTGGCAGGCCGCAAGAGTCGGTCGAGAACCTGCGCAGACTGCTCATCCAGGACGAGACCCGAGCCGGGGACTCGCTTGCGGGCCTTTTTGCACAGACGATGTCCTCCAAGGGGTTTCGCCGTCAGCGTATCGCTCGCATGATCGCCGTGACAGAGGTCCGGTTTTCAGACGCGATGGCGCAGCGCACAGGGGAGTTCGGTCTCCAGGACGTCCTGACCGCAGAGTTCTTTGGCCAGGTGATGACTGCTTCGCTGGGCTCCGAGGCGGGAGCGTCGGTGATCCCTTTCGGCCAGACCGACACGCTCAGTGCTCGGCTGGCCGCCCGCTTCGATCAGTTCCAGGTTTTCGGGGATCTCATCCACGCCATGAAGTCACAGGCCGCCGCCTACAGGGTCGAACTGGATGTGCTGGGGATCCTGCGAAAGCCGAACGGATCCACCTCGGAGAAGATCACTTTCATGCGTGGCGTGCTCGTGCAGATCCGCCTCTGGCGCACGCCGTTCGACAGGTCCCCCCAGATCCTGTTCGATGAGAAGGTGCGTTTGGTCGAGAACACGACCACGGCCAAGCTCGTGCTGGACAACGTCATCGAGTATGACCGTCGTTACTTCACGCAATTGGTGATCGCCCTTTTCGATAGGTTCGTGAGCGCGGTGATCAAAGCCGACGCGAGCGCTCTCGAGGGCCTCGGAATCGAGCGCGGCCGCCAGGGCCCCTCCATCGGCCGGGCACGGGATGCCTTCCTGAGCTGCCGGTACGACGCGGCATGAGCACCGGTCCCGTCGCCATGCGTGGAGGGCTGGACGATGGCATGGTCATGGAATCTCTGTACGATGAAAGCCAGTGAATCCCTTGCTGCCGTGACAGCCGCCTGCCATCTCCATGCGGATGCGAAGGTCTGATCGCCGTCCCGGGCGTGTGCTCGAGGAGGCTTCGAGCCGTCCCGATGGCGCCCGAGAGGGCATAGTCGATGAAGAAGGTGTCCGGCCGCCCGCCGTCCACCTCGATCCGGTCGATGGTGTGGCCGTTGCGGTCACGGTGCTGCCGGTCTCGGCGCCGTCGGCCTGGGTCTGGATGCCGACTGAGGCGCCTGCCCCGTCGCGCTTGGCAGGTCTCACCCAGGTGGCCACGCCCTTGCCTTGGCCGGTGCCCGCGCCCCAAGCGGTTTCGGTCTTCGATCTGCCTACGCCGGCGGCGTCTTCCGCGAGTGCCGCGTCGGCCCCTGCTTCGGTCTCTGAAGGGGAGGTCCGATCGTTCCGTGTCAGCATCACGGCCTGGCCAGACCTTGCAGCGCTGCCTGGGGCGGCCATTCGGCTGGCCACGGCGGTGCCCGTGACGGGCGAGACGGACGCGGCTGGTCTGGCCGTCCTGGAGACCTCCCTCTCGGGTTCACAGACCCTCGAGGTGGCATTCACCCCCGGCGCGGCCGCTCAGGCAGCAGCCGATGCGGCGGTGACCCTGCAGGATGCGGTCGCCATCCTGCGCCTGCTGGCCGGGCGGTCGGCATCCGCGGACCGCGCTTCCACGCTGTCGCCCTGGGCGCGCCAAGCAGCCGACTTCGACGGCAACGGCCAGGTGTCGCTGGCCGACGCGATCGGCGTGCTGCGCCACGCCGTGGGCCAACCCGCGGCGCGGCCCGCCTGGGTCTTCTTCGACCGCGATACGGGGGCTGGAGCCGCGTCGCCAGCGCCCGTCGTCGACGCGCAGGCGCCGGTGTCGCGGATCCCGGTGGATGTGGCATCCGGTGGCTCGGTGTCGCTGGCAGGGGTGTTGCGGGGTGATGTGGACGGCAGCGCGGCCGTCGGACGCTTCGGCTTGCGGGCGCTGGACGACAGCGCCTGGACGGTCAAGGCCGGTCAGGCGGAGGTGAGCCTGGCCGTCAGCGCGGGCGACCTCGTGCTCTCGGCGCCCGACGGGCAGGCCGCGCGCCTGCCGCTGGGCGACATGGGGTTGCTGGATCTGGCCGGTGCGCGCGTGCGGGTCGGCGACGGCGCGGTCGACCTGGCGACGCTCGGCGCTGACCGCGGCTTGTCCGATGTCGGGGCCCTGACAGTCGATGCGTCGCTGCGGCTGAGCCTTGCGCAGTGGCAACAGGCGCTGGCGGACACGACGTTGCTCTCAGGCGGCGGGTCTGTCGAGTTGGTGATCCACTCACCGCAGCAGGCGCAGGCCTTGCTGCAGACGCTGGATGGCGCCCGCTTCGATGCGGCCGTCCCGCCGGCATTGACCGTGTCGGTGGCCGTCGATCCGACCGACCCGCAGTCGGCGCAGACGATGGCGTCCATCGATGAGACGCTTCGGATGTCGATCGATGCCCTGTCGCAGGCGCTTGGCTTCGCGGTGCCGGTGACGCTGTCCTCCGGCCAGACGGTATGGCCCGGCCCGCCGACGCTGAGCGTCACGCTTGCGGGTAGCGAGGTGTCCTTCGGCGGCACGGCCGCCGGCACGCTGCACGTGCAGGTCGATGCGCAAGGGAGAGCCACCTTTTCTCGGGCCAGCACCTACGGCACGGAAATAGCCGTCTCCGACACGGTCGTCAGCGGGCTGTTTACCAAGACCCTGGTGGGGGTCGAGGCGCTGTCCGTCACCCTGGCGCCCTCGGATGCGGCGGTGAGTTACGTCCTCCGTGCCCCGCAGGCGACGTCGATCGAGGTCGCGGGTGCCACCGGCGGCGGTGTGGACGAGGTCGTGATCCGCATCGCGGATCCTCGTCCGGGGGTGCTGGACGCACGCGTGTTGCATCTCGACACCGCGGGGCTGGCGGCCTCGGGTGACACGCTCACCTTCCGTTTCGAGGAGTCTGCGCGCAATGTGCTGAGCAAGCCCTTCGACAATGACGAGGTGACGCTCTCGCCGTCCAGCCATGTCAACGCGGGTTTTGCGCGGCTGAAGGTCGTGGCCGGCATCGTCGACGCCTCCGGGATCGACACGCAGGTGGGCGGCTATTTCCCGCCTGACAAGAGCTGGGACGTCTCTTCCGGCGTGGTGCTGAGTCTGCAACAGCTGCAGCAGACGGCTGCTGTGGTGAGCCCGTCGAACAGCGGCGCACTGCTCGTGGCGGTGACCGAGGAAGAGCAGGCGGCGCTCGAGGCCCTGTTGGCCGAGCCCGGGGCGCTGGCGCTGGCCGGATTGACGGCCGGGTCGCGCGTGGACGGCGCGATCAGCGGTGCCTCATGGGACTTCCCGCCCCTCGACCCGTCTGCCGCCTTGCCGACACAGCCGTTGTCGGCCTCCTGGGGCGGCGGTTGGCCCGGGCTGTCG
>CAZFVH010000163.1:0-9169 GCA_964522465.1 uncultured Rubrivivax sp.
AGCAGGTTGATCACGCAGTCGCCGTACTCCATCTGCATCACCGACGACGCCACTGAGATCCCGCGCTGCTTCTCGATCTCCATCCAGTCGCTGGTGGCATGGCGGCTGGCCTTGCGCGCCTTGACCGAGCCAGCGATCTGGATCGCGCCCGAGAACAGCAGCAGCTTCTCCGTCAGCGTGGTCTTGCCGGCGTCGGGGTGGGAGATGATGGCGAAGGTGCGGCGGCGGCGCACCTGCGCGGCGATGGTGTCTGCAAGCGGGCTGGACATCGTGGAGGCCGCAGGCGGGTGCGGCAGGCAAGGGTGCCGGCGTGGGGCCGGCAGACCCGTGGCGCACCGGTGCGGCGCGCCAGGACGGCGAGCTGTGGATTATCGAGGCGGCGCCCGACGACGGCCCGCGTCAATAGGTCGCGCGCCCGCCGGACAGGTCGAAGACGGCGCCGGTGTTGAAGGTGCACGAGCCCGAGCACAGCCACATCACCAGTTCGGCCACCTCCTCGACCTCGCCCAGACGCCCCATGGGGCTCTTGGCGATCATGGTCTGGACATGTGCCGGCGACATCTGCTCGAGGATGGGTGTGCGCACGGCCGCCGGGGCGATGGCGTTGACGAGGATGCCGCTGGTGGCCAACTCCTTGCCCAGCGACTTCGTCAGCGCGATGACGCCTGCCTTGGCCGCGCTGTAGGCGGCCGCGTTGGGCGTGCCTTCCTTGCCGGCCAGCGAGGCGATGTTGACGATGCGCCCCGCCCCGCGTTGCCTGAGGAAGGGGATCGACGCCCGGCACACGTTGAACGTGCCTGTCAGGTTGACGTCGATGATGCGCCGCCAGGCGGCAGGGTCCTGGTCGGCCACGGGCACCGTGGCGCCGGCGAAGCCCGCGCTGTTCACGACGATGTCGATGCCACCCAGCCGCTGGCCCACGTCCGCGGCAGCGCTCTCGACGGCCGCCAGATCGCTGACGTCGACGATCCATGCGGGTTCGCCATCGGTCTCGGCACAGTCCCAGATGGCGACCGTGGCACCACTGCGCCGCAGGTGCGCGGCGATCTCGGCGCCGATGCCGCTGGCCCCACCAGTCACCACCGCGACGGCGCCCTGGAGTTCGTAAATGGCTGATCGGAAAGGAGTGTTCATCGGATCCTCGGGTTCGATTCGACGGCACCGATGGGTGTCTTCAGGGTGTACGGGTGACCCCCACGACCCCCACGGCCGGCCTTTCAGGCCCGCAGCCGCACCACCCCGGACAGCGTGCAGGCATGCACCGCGTTGCGCAGCGCTGCGATCGCCTCGTAGCGTGGGAAGCTGCGCCGCCAGGCCAGCACCACGCGCCGGGTGGGCACCGGGTCGGCGAAGGGCACGTAGGCCACGTGCGGATGCGGCTCGGCCGGTACGCTGAGCTGGGGCACGACCGTCACGCCCATGCCCGAGGCCACCATGTGCTTGATGGTCTCGAGCGAGGAGCCCTCGAAGCTCTTGCGGATGCCGTCGGTGTCGCTGGAGAAACGCGCGAACTCCGGGCAGACCTCGAGCACCTGGTCGCGGAAGCAGTGCCCGGTGCCCAGCAGCAGCATGGTCTCGCGCTTGAGCTCCTCGGAGCTGATGTGCTGGCGTGTGGCCAGCGGATGGGTGCGCGGCAGCGCCACCATGAAGGGCTCGTCGTACAGCGGCGCCACCGCCAGACCGGTGTCCGGGAACGGCTCGGCCAGGATCGCGCAGTCCAGATCGCCGGTGCGCAGCATCTCCAGCAGCTTGACCGTGAAGTTCTCCTGCAACATCAGCGGCATCTGCGGCGTGCGGTCGATGGCCTGGCGCACCAGCTCGGGCAGCAGGTAGGGCCCGATCGTGTAGATGATGCCCAGCTTCAGCGGGCCCGACAGCGGGTCCTTGCCGCTCTTGGCGATCTCCTTGATCGCAGCGGCCTGCTCGATCACGACCTGCGCCTGGCGCACGATGGCCTCGCCCAGCGGCGTGACGCTGATCTCGGCGCCGCCGCGCTCGAAGAGCTTGACGTCGAGCTCGTCCTCGAGCTTCTTGACGGCCACGCTGAGCGTGGGCTGCGACACGAAGCAGGCCTCTGCCGCGCGCCCGAAATGGCGTTCGCGGGCGACGGCGACGATGTAGCGCAGCTCGGTCAGGGTCATGGTGTCGGGGATTGTGACGCCGGGCGGGCCCGAGGAGTTCGCTCCCTATCGCCACTCGGACCGGCTCGCCGCCATCAACGCATCCCAGTCGTCTGGGGGGTGTCCGCGCTCCAGCATGCGCTGGAAGACGGCGTAGGGGTCGCGCTTGCCACCGGACGACCGCAAGGTGTTCTCGTCGTTGACCCAGGCAAAGATGATGATCCGGGCCTTGGAGTCGTAGCGGAAGAACAGCCTGAAGCGTTGACCGACCTTCGCCCGCCGCCAATGCCGAAACGCCGGGCCCATGGTGTGGCCCTGCCGGTATTCCTCTCGGCCCGGATCGCTTGGTACCGCATCGAAAATCAGCTTCGACAGTGCCGAGAACAGGCGGACGTTGGCGTTGGACTCGCAACCCTGCGGATCTTGCTGCCGCGCGCGCTCAGCGGCGGCGTGCAGTCGCTGAAGCTGCTCTGAAAGGCATTCGTGAAAGAGCAGGCTCCACCCGTGACGCTGCTGGATCACAGCGCCACATCGCCATCGATGTCGGCGGCCAGGTCGACCGGCTGCTCCAGCGTGGCCTGCATGGCACGCACCACATCGTCCGGCAAGTTGCACACACGTTGCCCAGACCGGATGTCGCTTTCCAGGAGAGCCAGAAACGACTCGATGGCAGGGTCTTCATGCAAGGCGTCGTCGGCGCGACTCACCACGACCTGCGACCCCTGCAGATCGAACGCGACCTTGCCGCCGAAGGTCACTCCCAGGGCTTGGCGGATCGGTTTGGGGAGGGTGATCTGCCCCTTGGAGGTGAGGGTGGCGACTTCATGGATGACGGGCATGGCGCTTCTCCCGGACAGATTCAGATGGTAAGGATACTTCCTTACGTTGCTCGGCGTGAGAGAGCCCCCCAAGGGCCGACCCTCCGTCTCGATCACCCGGTCGCTGAATCGTCCTCGAGCGTCTTGACGGCCACGCTGAGCGTGGGCTGCGTCACAGCGCGTCGGGGTCGTTCATCCAGACGGGAATGTCCCGCTCGGCATGCAACACGCGCCAGACGTCGATCCGGCCCTGAGTCTCCACATAGAAGACCAGGTAAGGAAATCTTGTCAGGCGCCAGTGGCGCAAGCCCGGCAGGTTGAGGGCGTGCGCGTAGCGCGGAGAGCCGGTGCCGGGATGGCGGGAGATGTGATCGAACGCCTGCTCAAGCGCGTCCACGAAACTCAGGGCAGCCGTCTCGGCGCCTTCGCCCGGGTACCAGGCCAGGGCTTCGTCGATGTCGGCCAGGGCCTGGGCCCTGGGGACGACCGGATGGCGCTTCACGCGTCGCGCTTCGGCGAGCGGCGGGGCTGATGCACCCTGTCTCGCAGGGCATTGAAATAGCTGGCATCCACCGCCTGAGTCGATGGTGACGAGGCACCCGCCAACAAGAGCCCACGCAGCTGGACGCGATCCTGATCACGGCGGATGAGCTCGCGCAGGTACTCGCTGCTGGTGCCATAGCCGCGCAGCCCCACCTGCTCGTCGACAAATGCCTTGAGGTTCTCGGGCAGGGAGATGTTCATGGTGCTCATGGCCCTACTGTAGGGAGCTTGGCAAAATTTGGCAAGACCAGAAGACCCGACGGCTTCACCGCCGCCTCGGTGCTCGCTCGGCCATCGGTTCAGACAGGCTCAATCGTCGTCGTCGCCGTGCCTGTCGTGCTGGAAAACCGCCTGCCACCCGCCGGCTGGGCCGAGCCCTTCGGGTGCCTGCTGCCAGGACCACGCCAGCCAGGCCACCAGCGCCGCCACCATCAGCCCCGCCAGCCAGCGGCGGTCGGCGCGCACGAGGTCGGGGCCGCTGCCCGGTGTGCGGCCGTTCCACATCGGCAGCAGGCGGTTGCGGCGTGCGAGCACGCTCAGCGCCAGCAGCAGGCCCAGGTGCGCCAGCACGCCGGCCAGCATCCACTGGCCGAGCACCTCGTGCACCTCGGCCAGCCACTCGCCGGCCAGGTCCTCGTGGAAGGCCCAGCCGCTGAGCAGCAGCGGCACGGTCACGGCGAGCAGGGCCAGGATACCCAGGGCCAGCGCGAGGTTGCCCCCGCGCAGGGCCTGCGCCCGCCAAGGGGTGGCGCCCGGCTGGCGCAGGCCGCGCCACCACGCGCCCGCGCCTGCGGCCTTGCGGCTGAGGGCGCTCAGGCGCGCCTGGCGTGGGCCCACAAGCCCGTAGACGAGCCGGAAGGCCAGCAGGCCGGCCATCGCGTAACCGAGGGCCACGTGCAGCGCGCGCCAGGCCTCGCCGTCGCCGGTGAGGTAGGCGCCCGTGAAGCACAGCGCGAACAGGGCATGGAAGGTGCGCGTCGGTGCATCGACGATGCGCCGGCCGGGTGGCGGCACCGCCGCACGGGCGGCCGGCGCCGCCGCAGGGCTGAAGGGGGTCGAGGCATGCATGGGGTGGCTCCAGGTTCAATGGCGCAGCGAACGCTGCAGGGACAGAGGCAGCCCGGCGGGCGCCCTGACGTCGTCTTCCTCGAAATCGCCCTGCGCCGCGCCGCGATGGCAGGCCGCGCACTGCGCCGCGCTGCCCACCGCAGGGTGGGCCCACACGGCGGCGTCGATGCGGCGGTGCTCGCGCCGGAACCAGGCCGACTGGGTGATCCGGTCTTCGGGCGGGGCCTCGGCTGCGCGCCGCCCCGTGCCCGCATGGGCCTGCAGCCAGGCGGCGATGCGCTCACGGTCGGCCGCCTCGAGCGAGGCGTCGCTGCCGTAGTGGCGATCCAGGCCCGCCATGATCCGGCGCCACGACGCCGCCGGCAGCAGGCCCGGGGCGTAGGCGGTGTGGCAGGCCCCGCACTCGGCGGCGTAGGCCGGCGGCGCGTCGCGCGGCATCATCGGACGGCTGTCGGCGCGGGCCGTGTCCACCGCCAGGGCGGCCAGGGCCATCGTCACGAAGGCCACGAAGGTCGCGACCGACGATCGCGGGCGCAGGGGCTGGGCCAGGGCACGGGTCGGGTTCACGGGTTGGTTCACGGACTGATTCCGGGACTGATTCAGGGACTGCTTCGGGGACTGCTTCGGGGACTGCTTCGGGGACTGATTCAGGGGCATGGGCTTCATGGCTTCAGGCTCATCAGGTAGGCCAGCACGTCGGCCTTCTCGGCCGCAGAGCATTCGCGGGCCAGGACGTCGCGGCAGTTGCGGCGGAACCACTTGTCGACCCTCGCCGCATCGGTGAAGGCCGCAGGGTTGGCCGCCGGTGCCAGCGCATCGATGGCCTTGCCGGTGCTGGCATGCCGGCCCGGCTGGGTTGGCGGGTTGCGGTGGCACGACACACACGACCAGCGTGCCCCGTGGGTCGTGGTGAAGAAGGCCTGCCCGGCACGGGCATCGCCGGGGCGGCCGGCTTCGGCGGAAAAGCGCTGCAGTTGCTGGGCGGGTGTGGTGCCGGCCGATGCCGAGGGGGCGTGCAAGCCGGCCGCCAGCAGGCCCGCCAGCAGCAGCCGTGCCGCCACGCGGCGCTGGGTCAGGAGCGAGTTCTTCATCATCGGGAATCGGATGCCAGTGAGGAGGGGGTTGAGGATGTGGATGCGGAGGTCACGCCGCCAGACCGCAACGCTGGAGCCCATTGTTCGAAGCCCTCACTGAACCGGACGTGAAGCCGGCGTTCATCCGGCGTTCATCCGCCGCGGCCGAAAATCCTGATGCATGAAGAGCAGGCGGCATCCTCCGTACGCCTTCCGGCGTCAGGCGTGGTCGGTCGCCGCGCTGGCCTGCGCTTGCGTCCTCACCTCGACCGTCGCGCTGGGCAGCGGCTCCGAGCACGATCACGACCGCGCCCGGCGCGCCGTGCAGTCCGGCGAGATCCTGCCGCTGCAGACGCTGCTGGAGCGGGTGCAGGGCGTGCATCCGGGGCAGGTGCTGGAGCTCGAGCTCGAGCGTGACGGCGGGCGCTGGATCTATGAGATCCGCCTGCTGCAACCCGATGGTCGCCTGGTGAAGCTGGTGGTGGACGCACGCACCGCGCAGGTGCTGTCGCAGCGCGTGCGCGAGGGCCGGCGATGAGGCTGCTGCTGGTCGAGGACGACACGGCGCTGCGCGAGCCGCTGGCGCAGTCGCTGCGCGAGGCCGGCTACGCCGTGGACGCGGTGGACGACGGCCGCGACGCGCTGCACCAGGGCCTGCACGAGCCCTACGACGCGGTGGTGCTCGACCTGGGCCTGCCCGGCCTGGACGGGCTGACGGTGCTGCGGCGCTGGCGCGAAGCCGGCCGCGCCGTGCCCGTGCTGGTGCTGACGGCGCGCGACCGCTGGCACGAGAAGGTCGAGGGCATCGACGCCGGCGCCGACGACTACCTGACCAAGCCTTTCCACGTCGAGGAGTTGCTGGCGCGCACGCGCGCGCTGATCCGTCGCGCGCAGGGCCTGGCCTCCCCCGTGCTGCGCTGCGGTGAGCTGCGCCTGGACACGCGCGCCAGCCGCGCCACGCTGGCCGGGCAGGCCTTGCCGCTGACGGCACTCGAGTACCGGCTGCTCGACTACCTGATGCATCACCAGGGCGAGATCGTCTCGCGCACCACGCTGACCGAGCATCTGTACGCGCAGGACTTCGACCGGGATTCCAACACCATCGAGGTCTTCATCGCCCGCCTGCGCCGCAAGCTGCCGCCGGGCATGATCGAGACGGTGCGCGGGCTCGGCTACCGCTTGGCCTGTGAAGACGCCGCCTCCTGATCCTGAGCCTGGGCCTGGGCCTGGCCCGGCCGCGAGGGCATCCGCCGACCGCGGGGCACCACGCTCGCTGCGCTGGCGCCTGCTGGCGGCCACGCTGGCGGCGGCGCTGGCCGTGCTGGTGGCCGCGGGCGTGCTGCTGGCCGGGCTGTTCCGGGATCACGTGCTGGGCCAGTTCACGTCGTCGCTGACGGCGCAGCTCGACCGCCTGGCCGCGGTGATCGAGTTCGATGCCGACGGCCGGCCGCGGATCGACCCGGCCGCGCTCGGCGACCCGCGCTGGCAGCGGCCCTACTCGGGTCTGTACTGGCAGGTCGACGCGCTGCCGGCTGCCGGCCCTCGGGCCCCCGCACGCGCCGTCGCCGCAGCCGAATCGACCGACTCGGCCGAACCGGCCGAACCGGCCAACCGGGCCGACTCGACCGACCCGGCCAACCCTGACGTGAGCGCGCGCACCGCCGTGCTGCGATCGCGCTCGCTGTGGGATGTCGCGCTGACTGCGCCCCCCGACGCGATCGCCGACGGGGCCGTGCATGTGCACGCGGTGCCCGGCCCGGGCGGCGCGGCGCTGTGGCTGGTCGAGCGCAGTGTGCGTACCGACCCGGCTGACGGGCGTGCGTGGCGCCTGCTGGTGGCCGCCGACCTTCGGGAGACCCAGGCCGCGATCCGGCGCTTCAACGGTGTGCTGGCGCTCGGCCTGGCGGCGCTGCTGCTGCTGATGGCGGTGGGCGCCTGGGCGCAGGTGACTGTTGGGCTGGCGCCGCTGAAGACGCTGCGAGGCGCCCTGACGGCGCTGCGCGACGGGCGCGCCCCGCGGCTGGCCGGCCGCTTTCCGGCGGAGGTGCAGCCGCTGGTGGACGATTTCAACGGCGTGCTGGACCGGCACGACGCGCTTGTCACCCGTGCACGCACCCAGGCCGGCAATCTGGCGCACGCGTTGAAGACGCCCTTGGCGGCGATGTCGCAATCGGCGGCGATGGCCGCGCGCGCCGTGGGCCCGGCGGCACCTGCGATCGCACCCGCACCCGCAACCGCGACCGCGACCGCGACCGCGGGCGAGGCGCCCGAAGCGTCCGAAGCGTCCGAAGCGTCCGATGCGCCCGAAGCGAGCGCTGCTCAGGTCGCGCTGTCGACACTGCCGTCGGTGGTGCGTGAGCAGGTCGCGCGCGCGCAGCGTCAGGTCGACTGGCACCTGGCACGCTCGCGCGCCGCGGCCGCGCACGGCCTGCCGGGCGTGCGCGCCGAGGTCGGCCCGGCGTTGGCGGGCCTGGCGCGGGTGATGGGGCGCATCCACGCCGAGCGTGGCCTCGCGCTGGAGCTCGAGCCCGTCGACCCCGCGCTCGCCTTCGCCGGGGAGGCGCAGGACTTGCAGGAGATGGCCGGCAACATCATCGACAACGCCTGCAAATGGGCCGCGCATCGCGTGCGCGTGGCGGCGCGCGCCACGCGGGACGGGCCGCGCGCCCGGCTGCGCATCGTCGTCGAGGACGACGGCCCGGGCATCGGGGCGCAGGCGCGGTCCCGGGCGCTGGAGCGCGGCGTGCGCCTGGACGAGACGGTGCCCGGCAGCGGGCTGGGTCTGGCCATCGTGCAGGAACTTGCCGGGCTCTACGAGGGCAGCCTGCACCTGGACGCAGCCCCAGGCGGCGGGCTGCGCGTGGAACTGGACCTGCCGGCCGTGCCCGACGCCCGGGTGCACCACCCGCCTGGCCTGGCGCTGCGGTCGTCATCGAAGGCCGGAGGACTGGGCGCGGGTCAGCGTGTGGGCTGAGGGCGTGGAGATCGCCGTCTGGTGCGCGTAGGGTGATGTGGGTCCTGGCGAGCTTCCCAGCCCCGGGACCGCGCGCGGCGTTTGCGAAGCATCCGCTTGGGCTGAGCGTGTCGGGCGGTCTGAGGGCGTGACGTTGTCTGCGCTCGCCACGCCGCCACGCAGACCCGCCCACGGGGCCTGTCGGGCGGTCGGCCCTGCGGGCCGACTCCGCTGCGATGCTCGCGCCGGGGTCGCGCCGCCGAACTCGCTACGCTCACCTGCGGTTCGCTGCGCTCGGACAACGGCGGCGAGTCAGTTGACGAAGCGCGCTGACGCGCGCCGACCCCGACGCTGCGCTTCTCGCCGCCCTCGAAGGCCCCGCGGGCGGGCCTGCGCGGCGGCGTGGGGGGTTGGGTGGCGATGCGCCGAGCAACCGCGGTGAAACGGAGCGGTGACGTGACGCCAGCTGAACGCGATAGCGCTCAGGGCGTCGTTCCGGTTGCCGCCAGCTGGCCATAGAAATCTCTGGGCCGTGAACCTGGCCGCCGACAATTACCTTGAGCGCTCAGCGACAACTATCTTGAGCGGTTGACG
>CAZFVH010000164.1:0-9162 GCA_964522465.1 uncultured Rubrivivax sp.
CACGAAGTCGTTGTCGATCACCGAGACCTGCAGCGTCTCGCTCAGACCGTTGAAGAAGGGATCTGGACTCTGTAGCGTCAGCGTAACTAGGTGCGGAAGATCCCCTTCTATCGACAGGTCATCGACAGCTTTGAAAACGATTTTTTGGTAATTGAACCAGTTGGTCGACGTGAACGTAAACAAGCGGGACGTGGTACTGCCGTCACTCCAGCTCAAACCTGTCGCCAGCGACACATTGAGTTGAACTTCGAATGCTGGCGCAACGGACAGGACAAAGTCGAAGCTGGTAGATGCGTCCTCCAGAAACGCCGCAGGCTGAGTCGAGACGAAAGGACTCAGGCTGCCAGCGAATGACTGAACATTAGTGAAGGATGCCAAAACGTTAGCGGCTTCGATGGCGCCCGTGGCAGTTTCCAGATCCCAGTCGCCACCTTGGCCAGTAATGTCATCTGACGCAGCCACATCCGCACCAGTGGCTGCCGCTAGGGCGTCGACGAAGGACGCACCCGTTTGACCTGCTGCCACTTCGCATCCATACAATAGCAGATCACCCTGGTCCGTTAGCGCTGCGCCAATACTTGCGAGCGCAGCAGCATGAATCTGCAACGATTCATGATTCAGAACAGTGCTGCCGAGTTGCAGCGTGCCTTCCGTCCCGTGACTGATGACGTGGATCGATGACAACTCGCTGTAGCCCGCCAGAACTTGGCGCATCTGTTCGATGCCGTCGCGGTCACCGCCCAGGTAGAACCACTGTATCTCTGTGCCAAAGCCCTCAACCAAGGCTTCATGTTCGGTGACGCGACCGTCGATAAGAACGATGTGCTTGGTGGTCATGAGCCAGTCAACTCCTCACATTTGATGCCACGTCGGCCTACTGGTGGCGATCGAGCCATTCCATCAATGCGCGCCAACCCATGCTCCAATCCGAAACGAACAAAGGTGTCAGTCCCGCGGGCTTGCCGGCCAAGAATGCGCTGTCATCTGCATCCGATCGACGCACGATGACAGTGGCTGGGCGATGGCGCGGGGCGATCCGCGCCAGATTGCGGGCACGCTGATTCATCAGCCACCACCAGCCCCATTCGTTATCGCTGAGCCCCACACCGAAGAAGATCATGGGCGCCAGAAGCAAGTGGCCCATGAGGGTGATATCAGACGGCGTCTGAGCTTGGTTGTGAAGTGCGCTTAGTAGGCGTGCGTAGCACTCTTGATCAAGAGGACCGTCGCGCTTGCCCGTCGTGATGCGTTCAAATTTCTTGAAGTTTCGGAAGAGATGTTCCCATTGGCCGGATTGAAGCCCGTAGTCACGCAGACCCAGACGAATCGATCGAGGGGCCAGGACGCAACCGTGTGGGTACCAGATGGTCTTGCCATGAACGTGGATCCGATGGATCTTTTCGTCTGGGCCCTTGGGCGCCAGCACTCGATGCTCGCGTGCCTCGTGGGCCACGAGCAAGGTGTCGAAGTTCAGGGACACCACGTGCGCGCCTGTCATCATCAGCAGGGTGTGCAGCGGCTCGGGATCCACCTGAGGGGCAACGCTGTCCACCGCAGTCGTCAACAGGTTGGCTACTCGCAGGCGAAGCACCTGTTCTGACTTCGAGGCTCTTTCAGGGCTTTCCGCGTCGCCAAGGCGGGCCACCCGAGAGCGCACCAGCTCGTCCCAGAGCAGGGTTGGGCGGCTCGAGAGATGAGGTGTCCACGCCTCCGCGAGCCCTTCGCTGAGGGCAACCTCCTGAAGAAGCGCACCCCAGTTCACCAGATGGCTCAATCCGTCGGGTCTCGGCACTGCGGCACGATCGTCGGATTTCGCCGGCACCAATTGGTGGGTCAGGCCGGTGCCATAGACAAGTAGAGGGCTGAGCGAGGCTGGCATGGCGGTCGGGTCACTGGGTAAAGGTTCGATGGATACGCGATGGAGCCCACAAAATTTCAGGCAATATATGCTGAACTCCAATGCTTCCACACCGCGATCGACTGTCGGGCGGCGGCTTGCTTACCGCGGTCTTGGCGGTGGATGACACTCAGCGCCGGAAGACGCCGTCGGCGCCCTCACGCTTGCGCCCTGCCGGCACCGTGGTGCTGAGGTTCAGCCGACCCGACTGCGTATCCTTGGTGAAGTTGATGGCGCCGAGGATGGCGGTAGACCCTTGTGCATGCGGATTGAGGGAAACCAAAAGCGCTCGACCGCAGCCTGCACTCGAAGCGCGGGCCCGAATCGCGGACTTTGCGTAGCCGTCGTTGGTGGGGCGCCGTTCCGGGGAGCCAGCGCCGCCTTGTTCGTTCAAAGGCCCCGGCTTGTCGCACTTTCGTGGCCCTGCTCTTTCCCTGATCAGCGACTGCCGATGCCCAAGGTGATGTCGATCACGCGATTACCGATTATGTGGTCCAGCGCCGTCGCCACACCGATCAGCCGCCGATAGGTCCTCTGCCGCATCCCTGCCGGCCGGGATCTGCCAGGCCCGAGGAGCGTTTCGATCTTGCGAAGCTGGCGACATGCATTCGCCAGCCGACTCCCGGACTGACTGGCATACGCCACGCCGAGACATCTGTGGCATGCCAGCCTGTCGGCACCGACGTAAAGGATTGCGATACGCCGCTGGCAGCTTGGGCAGACGAACCAGTGTTGCCGGACGCCACCGAAGCGATACCCACCCGTGGCCAGGCAAACGCGCTGGTAGCGCGGACCGGTGTCAGTCACGAGGCTGAACGACACCTCACCCGCTCCGGTCGTGAAGCCCGTCTGCCGCAAGACGCCGCCTTCGGTGCTGTCGCAGCGCCACTCGACCACGCCTTGCGTGCCCTCGACCAGCAGGCCCTCGCGCCGCCAGGGCCGCACGTCGATGCGCAGCATCCGCTCCGCGATCGGCCGCCGTCGTGGGCGGCCTGAGCCGGGTCGGTATCCACCTCTGGGCATGAACGCCTTCGTCTGAAACCGAAATCCACCGCCAAGGCGTTTTGCCTACCGCGGGGCCGCCTCATCCATGCTGTCGGCGCTCTCACCGCTACCGTGCTTCGCCGGCAGCCGATACCTCGGCAGCCTCCCGACGTGCCGCTCGCACTCGATGAGGCCTGCAGCCAGCAGCGCGCTGGTGGCGCGATGCCACCACCGGTAGCCCCGCCCAATAGCGTCCACCGTGCGCGCGGGCAGCGTCACCCAGTCGCGGCGCCGGGCGCCGTAGGCGGCGGCCGTGATCGCGGCCAGCGCCAGCAGCGCGCTGTCGGGCAGGTCGTCCCGGCGTGCGCGGCGCACCTGCTCGTCGGTGAGTCGGTAGACGTAGGGCTGCGTCATTCGGCGCTGGCGCAGTGCCTTCAGATGCTTGAGGGTGGGGGTGTCGACGGGTCGATCCAGCATGTCGAGGCTCCTGTATAGAGAGAGTAGAGGGAACAAAAGGGAAAAGGGAAAGGACGGGTGTGCAGATTCGAGGAGGCAAACGTCCTTTTCTGTCCCGCGTTTTGGGAGGAGTCGTTGGGTCCGCTGGCCGCTTGGATTCACGTTTTCCAAGCGCTTCACATCGGCCTTGGCTGCCCGTCCAGCCCGGCCAGCAACTCGGCCACGGTGTTCCACATCGCTTCGCCGCGATCGTCGCGTAGCCGCTGTGGGTGGACGATGACGTCGGCGTCGGTGCGGATCTCGAAACCGCCAAGCACGATGCGTGCGGCGCGCGCCATGTGGTGGCGTGTGTGGGCCACCGCCTCGTCGATGTGGGAGGCCTCGGCCTGGATCAGCACCGCGTCGTGCACCGGCGCGCAGACATCGACGCCGTCCTCGGTGAGCAGACAGCACGCCAGGCGCAGCATTTCCGCGCCGTGGGCCTGCATCGGGTGGTTCATCAGCGAGGTGGGCCGCGTGTCGCCGCTCACGTGCAGGCGCCAGCCGAAGCAGGTGTCGATGTGGCCGCGCAGCATCGCCACGTCGCGCAGCCGCTGGCTCCAGTCCCAGAAGGTGGCGTAGGTCCTGCGGTGCGCCTGCAGCATGGCCCGCGCCTCTGCGATGCAAACCCCCATCGCCGCGGCGAGCGAGGCCTCCTGCATCCCGTACAGCGTGCCCAGCACCATCGACTTGCAGCGCCCGCGCAAGGCGCCATGGGAGGCCTTGGTGGCGTCTGCTGGCGCCAGCCCGGCATCGATTGCGAAGCCCAGGTAGGGGTCGCCGTCGGCGTAGGCGCGCATCATGGCGGCGTCGCCTGACAGCGCCGCGGCGATGCCCACCTCCTGGCTGCTGAAATCCACGTAGGCCAGCGCCATGCCGGGCTCGGGCTGGATCAGGCTGCGCAGCCACACCGACGGCGCGAAGATGAATCTCGACGCCGCCGGCTGGTTCCGTCCGGTGCGCGCCCGGAAGGCCGACAGCAGTGCCCGATTGCGCCCGTCACCGCCGACGGCCAGATCCGTGATGCGCAGCTTGGCCAGGTTCTGCTGCACCTCGCGTACCGGAGCGATCACCGGGTGCGCGCGCGTCATCTCCTTGAAGACGTCCTGCGTCAGGCTGAGCCGGCCGCTGTCGGTGCGCGGCCAGGCGATGCCGCGCTCGGCCAGCCACTGCTCGAAGCGGGCCATCTTCAGGGTCGGGCCCTCGAAGAAGGGGTAGTCCGAGCGGATGCGGTCGATCAGTGCCCGCTTGAGCGGCTCCCACTGCCGCGTCAGACGCTGCAGGGTCTTCGCGTCCACGGGGATGCCCACGTGCTCGATGCGGGCTGCCGCACGCATGTAGCGCCCGCGCAGCAGGGCGTGTGCCAGCCAGTGGGGCCGCTGTTCCAGGCGCACCACCAGCCGCGGCAGCAGCTCGCGCAGGGCGTGCACATCGCTGGCGCAGTAGTCCAGGATGCCGACCTGCTCATTGGGTGAGTAGGGCGGGCCCGCCAGGATGCGCTGCCGCCACACGGCCTTGAGCTCGGGATCCAGATGCGCGAGCCCGAAGTGCGACAGCGTGCTCAGCAGCGAGGCGCCCTCGACCCCGATGTCGCGATCCCGGCCGTTGGCGTAGACCCTGAACTCCGCGAACAGGTCGAGGACGTTCGCGGGCAGCGGCCAGCCCAGCGCCAGGTGGCAGCCGCACTCCGCCGATGCGTAGTAGGCCACGTACAGTGCCTCTGCACCGACGGGCAGGGGCTCGCGCAGCGCCTCCCCCCAGCGCCGCAGTTGCCGGCCGCTTCGCAGCTCCAGCGCCACGCAGCACAGCGGCTCGGGGCGCTCGCCGGCCCCGGCGGTGAACTCGAAGTCCACGCACCAGATCTCGGCGAATCGCGCCAGCGCCGGGGGGATCTCGGCGCCGTGCATCACAGGCCCAGCAGCTCGCGCACGACGGCGTGATCGGCGGACTCCACCAGCTTGCCGCGAAGCGCGATCGCCAGGATCTGCGGCCAGGTCTCCTCGGGCCACTTCGGATCGCCGAACTCGCCGCGCGCCACGTAGGGCTGGTAGGCCCCGAGCGACATGTCGGCCGACAGGCGTAGCCACTGCGACTCGGCCATCGTCGCGGCCTCGGCCGCCGACTGCCGCCAGGCGTCGGCGCGGCGCTCATCGCGCGGCAGCTTGGTGGGCCACAGGAACGCCGTGCCCTGCCGCGTCACGCACAGGCGCAGCCGCACCGGCTCGGCGAACTCCGGCAGGCTCATGGCCACCTCGGGCACCACGAAGTAGTACTCGCGCTCGGTCTTGAGCTCGACCATGTAGCACTCCAGGAAATGGGCGGCGTGCACGCGGAAGAACTCGGCCCGGTTGGGCTTGCGCACCGGCACGGTGATGAGCAGCTTCTTGACGCCCATCGTCTCGCCGACGTAGCTCTGGTCGATGCGCAGCTTGCCGAGCAGTGCGTCTTCGGCGGCTTGCGCGGGGGTGGAGAGAAAGTTCTGGTCCATGGTCATCCCTTGATGCGGTGGATGCGGGAGGTGTATCCCCGCGGGTTGGAAGTGGCTGTGTTCGAGTTGGGCCGGCCAGCGCCGGCCGTTTGGGGAGCGTCCATGCGCCCTTCGGTCTTCATGCGCTCGATGCGTGCGCGTCGCAACTGGGCGGGCTCCGGGGGCCTGCCGCTGCGGGGCATCGACTGCACGGCGTGGAGCAGCTCGTCGCGCACCCAGCGCCGCAGGCGTGGGCCGAGCGTGACCGGCTGGGGCATCCAGGCCTGACCCATCAGCTCCAGCCAGGTGCGCAGGCCCACGCCGAACAAGCTGCGGGCCTGTTCGTCGGACAGCAGGATGGGCACGCCGGTGGCGCTGGGTTCGGGGGGACGCGCCATGTCGGGCGGCCGGGCCCGTTGCGCGTTGAGGACATCTTCCTGACTCATCGTTGCACCTCCTGGGTACCGTGTTGACACGGTGGCCACTGTCGGCGTGGCACTCCGGGAGGGGCAAGCCTGTACCCTCGGCCTATTTGGGCCAGGGCAGGCGGTGCAGGGTTCGGCCGTTGGCCAGGCGACCGTCGGCGCGCAGGCGCTGCCAGGCCTTGTCCACGCTGGCCCGGGAGAACCTCATCGCCCGCCTGACCGCGCCCTTGACCGGGCACGCTCGTCCTGCCAATGGCTCCGGCAGCGCCTTCGGGTCGTAGCCGTTGTCGCGCAGCCAGCGAAGGATCTCCTCCTCCTGCTGCCGGGCCACCGGCACCGGGCGTGCTGAGACGGCGGGCGCCGCACCGCCTGTCTGCAGCGATGCGAGCACCGTGTCGTCGACGAGGAGGTCGAGGTCCTCCTCCGCGATCAGTGCAAGAAACTCGTCGACGCTGCAGGGCAGCGCCAACAGGCAGCCCTGGCGGCGTCCGAGCAGGGCGAGCCGCTCCTCGCGGCCGAGCATCGGGTTCAGGTGCAGGTCGGGGAACTCGCGGCGCCACACGCCGTCGTCGCGCAGCGTGAGGTTGCCGTTGAAGGCATCCGCTGTCGACAGGTCATCCAGGCCGAAGACGCGTTCGATGTCGGTGCGTGTGAGGGTGCGATGAAGGCAGGCGCGGGACTGCATGGCGGGCTCCTGTGGTGAGGACGCGCGCGCCGCTGCGGTCGTCGCGGGATTGCGGCAAGGTGTCAGTAGCGTGCGCCAAGGCTGCGTGATGTGCCATGCTTGCCGCGGCATCGGGGTGAAAGCACCTCGATGAAAGGCCTGGATCCGGCCTGAGGTACCCCGACCGGGGGGAGATGCCCCCCCCCGGTCGCGCGAGGGTCAGGCCGCCCGTATGACCACTACCTGGGCGGCGGGCTGCGCCAGATAGTCCGACCACGCCTGCATCAGTGCGCGACGCTCTTCAGTGAACTGGGCACGGTTGTAGGCCGCGCGCACCCGGTTGCCCTCGGTGTGCGCCAGGCAGGCCTCGATGACGTCGGGGCGGGCGGCGGCGGTCTCGTTGGCCCAGGTGCTGAAGGTCGAGCGGCAAAGGCCGTGCACCGTCGTGCGGTCGCGCGCGCCCAGACGGCCCAGGCAGGCCAGCAGCGCCATGTTGGACATGGGCTGGCCGGTGAGGCTGCGGCGTGTCGTCGGGAACACCCAATTCCCATCCTGACCACGTTGCGCCAGCACGATCTCCAGGGCCCGGGGCGGCAGGTGGACAACGTGTTCCGCCTTGGCCTTCATGCGGCTGGCCGGAACCGTCCAGGTGCGTGCGTCGAAGTCGAACTCGCCCCAGCGGGCGCCCAGCACCTCGCCGGTGCGTGCGGCGGTGAGCACCGCGAACTCCAGGCACCGCGCTGCCGTGCCGGGCTGCGCCTGCAGCCGTTGCAGCAAGGCGGGCGCTTCGCGGTAGGGCAGGGCGGCGAAGCGGCCCTGGACAGCGCGCCGCGGCGTGGCCTCACGCATCTTGCGCGTGACGGCGGCGGCCGGGTTGGAGGCGGCGTGGCCGTGGAAGATGGCGTCCTCGAAGATCGCGTCCAGCCGCTGGCGGATGCGGCGCACGGTCTCGGGGATGGTGGCAGCCTTGTGGCGGCGCGCGCGTTCATGCGCGCTGACCGACATCAGCGACGCCAGCAGCGCCGGCGCCGTGATCGTGTGCAGTGGGGCTTGCCACAGCGCGGGCGGGATGTGGTTCTCCAGGCTGCTGATCCACTGGGCTGCGTGTTTGTCGGTGCGCGTGGGCGCGATCACGCGGCGGTGGTAGTCCCGCGCCGCGTGGCACAACGTCCACGCCTGGCGGACCTGCTCGGCCTGACGGACACGCTCCGCTTCACGGGCGGCCTCGCGTTCGTCGTCGCGGGCTTGAAGCGGGTCGATGTCCTGCTGCAGGCCCATGCGGGCCCTCTGGGCCGCATCCCGCGCCGAGGCCAGGCTCTGCCCCGCCTGCGCCAGGCTGTCGCGCCAGGCGACGCCCAGCCCCATCTCCCGGCGCCGCCCCACCGGGCTGGTGTATCGGAACACCCAGGACGAACCTCGGTCGCCCACCCGCAGGATCAAGCCCCCGCCGTCGTTCAAGTCCCCGCTCTCGGCCGCCAGCACCTGCCTGGAAGTCAGGCGGTGCAAGCCCGCCGCCGCGCCCGCAATGGCACCCATCGTGACACCCCTTGGCGGGGGAGGCATATCTCCATCCCCCGCTGTTCCCCCGAAATCGCGCAGCGAGCCAGCGCACGCAAGCGCACCTTCAGCACACGATCATGAGTGTCGGACTCGGGGAAAACGTCGTCAAATCAACGACTTGGGAGACTTCCGCTGCGCCCTTGCCGCACCTTCGTGCACCTTGGGGAGGGAATGTCCTGGCGGAGGGAGCGGGATTCGAACCCGCGGTGGGCTGTTAACCCACACACGCTTTCCAGGCGTGCGACTTAAACCACTCATCCATCCCTCCGCAGGGATGACGCGACCCGGGGAGGGTGCGTGGTGGGCACCGGGGTGCCGCATCGAAGAGTGAGAGTTTAGCCCACCGGCTGCCAGGCATGCGCCTGCAACCACTCCAGCGGCACAAAGTCGGTCGCGCGGCGGTGGGTGCTCTCCATGACCACGGGTGGGGCGCAGCCGGCGAGGTAGGCCTCTTTCCAGCGCAGCGCGCAGACGCACCAGCGGTTGCCGGGCTTCAGGCCGGCGAAGCGGTACTCCGGGCGGGGGGTGATGAGGTCGTTGCCGCGCTCAAACTGCTGGTTCAGGAATTCCATCGTCACGCGGGCGCAGATCACGTGGCTGCCGGTGTCGTGGGCGTCGGTGTGGCAGCAGCCGTCGCGGAACCAGCCGGTCAGCGGGTCGTAGGAGCAGG
>CAZFVH010000165.1:0-9066 GCA_964522465.1 uncultured Rubrivivax sp.
TCATGCCAGCGGACTGAAGCGCTGGCACGGCTGGCACCCGGCTTTTCAGCAGGTGCAGCCCCACGCCCGGCCCGTCTCGCGGCAGGCGTCGACACGGCGGGCGTGCTCCAGGAGCTGCGCCCACTCCTTGATGAGCGCGGACCAGCGAAGGAAGGGGACGAATGCCGCTCCGGCGGGTGCCGGACCCGGTGTCACGCGCAAACACATGCGCAATCAACCTCGCCTCAGACCCCGGAAAAGACAAAGGCCTTCCGAAGAAGGCCTTTGAAATCCACTGCTTGACTTGGCTCCCCGACCTGGGCTCGAACCAGGGACCTACGGATTAACAGTCCGACTATATTAATGTTTGCCTGCGTTGAGCTTCACTGATATACTTCATAAAAATCAACAGTTTAGGATATGAAAGCTGGGTAAGTATCCAGTTCAATCGTTGATGCGTGATGAGGTTTTTTAGGGAAAATCTCTTACACCTGCCGTTACACCGACTGCTGGTGTAAGAGCCGAAGGGGGCAGCATGGCAATGTCGAAGGTCTCATTCACCGCCGCGCGGGTCGCCGCGTTCAAGGCGCCCACCGACCGAGAGCAAGCATTCCTCTGGGACACCTTGGCCCTGGGGCTCGGGCTGCGGGTCAAGCGTGGAGGCTCGCCGGTCTACGTCTATCAGGCCCAGTTCGACGGCCGAACCGTGCGCCTGACCATCGGCAAGCCGGCCGTCTGGACGCTGCCCGAAGCTCGTGAGAAGGCCCGCACCTTCCAGAAGGAAATCGACGAGGGCCGCGACCCGCGCAACCTGAAGGCCGCCGCGAAGGCCGCCCGCGAGGCTGCACGCGTCGAGGCCGCTGCTACCGCTGAGCCGGCCCGCGTGACCTGGGACCGCTACCTGGCCGAGCGCCAACCACACTGGCGTGACCGCACCTACACCGACCATGTCCAGGCTGCCGATGCAGGTGGCGTGAAGCGCAAGCGCGGGGAAGGGGTGACTAAACCTGGACCGCTGGCGCCACTGCTGGCCTTGCCCCTGGCCGAACTGACGCCAGCCGCTGTGGATGCGTGGGCCGTCAAGGAGGCGAAGGACCGACCCGCCCGCGTGCGCCTGGCGCTGAGGATGCTGAAGGCTTTCCTGCGCTGGGCCGCTGCCGAGCCCGAGCTTGCCGGCCGAGTGGACGCCGCCGCGGGGTCGAGCCGCAAGGCCCGGGAGGCCGCCGGCCGCGCCCGCGCCAAGGACGACGTGCTGCTGAAGGAACAACTGCCGGCGTGGTTCACCCAGGTGCGCGCGCTGCCGAGCCGCACCATCTCGGCCTACCTGCAATGCCTGCTGCTGCTGGGCTGCCGCCGCGAGGAACTGCTTCGCCTGCGCTGGGAGGACATCAACTGGAAATGGCGTGGTCTTCAACTGGCTGACAAGGTTGACGAGGCTGGCCGCGAGGTGCCGCTGACGCCCTACGTCGCAGTGCTGTTGGCTGGCCTGCCGCGCATCAATGAGTGGGTTTTCTCATCGAGCCGGGCCGTGAGCATGGACCCGGTGCATGCTCGCCGCCGCGCCCGCTATCACGGCCGGCAAGGTACCGAGGCCCCTGCCGGGGATTTGGTGGAGGCCAGCGAGTCGGGCCGGTTGGTGGAGCCCGCCATTGCGCACCGCCGCGCCTGCGCCGCTGCGTGCATCGAGGGCCTGACGCTGCACGGCCTGCGCCGCAGCTTCGCCAGCTTGACCGAATGGCTCGAGGTGCCTGTCGGCGTCGTTGCGCAGATCCAGGGCCACAAGCCCAGCGCCACCGCCGAGAAGCACTACAAGCGCCGGCCCCTGGACCTGCTGCGCGTGCACCATGAGCGCATCGAGCGCTGGATGCTCGAGCAGGCCGGCGTGGCCTTCGACTACGACGCGGCCGTCGAGACCCGGCGCCCTTCGTTGGCTGTGATCGGCAACTGAACACAAGTGGTATCTTTTGGAATACCATCATGGAACTTCGCATCTACCTGACTGTGGATGGCCGTGCGCCTTTCGAGGAGTGGCTCTCGGCCGTGCGCGACGTCACCGGCCGCGCCCGCATCCGCGCCCGGCTGGCGCGCGTGCAGGCCGGCAACCTGGGCGACTGCAAGCCCTTGCGTGAAGGGGTGCAGGAGTTGCGAATCGACCACGGACCGGGCTACCGCGTGTACCTGAGCCGCCAGGGTAGTGTGCTGGTGCTGCTGCTGTGCGCCAGCGACAAGGCGGAACAGGACCGCGCCATCCGGCAGGCCGTGGAGTATCTCGAAGACTGGAAGCGCAGAGGCCGACCATGACCGCACCCCGCGACAAGCGCTACGAAGACTCCCTGCTGCAATCGCTGCAGGACCCTGCCGAGGCCGCGGCGTACATCGACGCGGTGCTCGAGACGGGCGATCAGGCTGCGCTGCTGCTGGCGCTGCGACAGGTGGCCGGCGCGCACGGCATGGCCGAGGTCGCCCGCCGCGCCGAGTTGGGCGAGAAGACGCTGTTCAAGTCGCTGGCCGAGGAGGGCAACCCGACGCTGGCCACGCTCACGAGCGTGCTCAACGCCGTTGGGCTGCGGCTGACCGTGACGCCTGCTCACAGCTGAAGTGGTCGGCTCTGATCGAACCGGATGTCGAACAGGGAAGGTTGGGTATGGGCTTGCTCATCGAGGTTGGTGGCCGCAATGCCTGCCCGGTCAGGGCCTTGGCCTGGATTTCCGGCCACGACGGCCCGCGCTGGCACCTTGACGCCGTCGATGTCGCGAGCGCGCTGGCGGTGGCCACGGTCGAGTGGGTCAGGTTTGCGGGTGTCCGAGCGTGGCGTGCCGACGGATCTGTGATCGAGCCTAGTGACTGGTTGGCAGCGGCTGACCGGCTACAGCGGCTTCGGCCGGACTTTTCGGACTACGACGAGTGGCAACTGCGTGCGACGCTCACGCTTCCCGCCGACGCTTTCGTCTGGGTCGACGAGTGGTCCACTGCCTACCGGGCGTGCCCGTCCGGCCCTGACCACCTGAGAATGCTGCTCGACGAGCCTGAGCTCGATCCTGATGAACGCCGGGAATTGCGGGACGACGCCCGGGCCCGCGATCTGATCTCGCAGCCCGAGATGGATCCCGGATTGGCCGCCGCAGTGATGGAAGGTGCGCGCCTGCTGGCGACCTCACTTCGATCGACGCAGCCATCTCCGAGCGTAGAGTTCGAAGTCGAGGCGGATCGCTCTCCGGACATGTCACAGGCACATGGCGCAGCCCCGAAAGACCTCCCGGCGGCAACTCCACTGGCAAACGCTCCACCCGAGACCATCGCCCCCAGTGAGCGTGTCGTCAAGCGCAAAGCCCTTGTGGCGGAGCTGCAGCACGAATGGCCGGACATCGAGCACCATCTGCGGGAGGCCAGCCGAAACGGGCTGTCTGCCGTGGCGAATCGGTACAAGGGATGGTGGGCAGTCGACGCGGCACGCCAGTGGGCTCGAGACATGGGCGTGCTGCGCCCGTCGATCGTCTCAGCCCTGCCGACCTTAGCCTCTTTGCCCTCGAGGGTGCACCGGATCTGAACGTCGTTTCGTCGACCTTCGTGCTTTCGTCGTAGTTATCTCGTAGTTATGTCGTAGTTTCGTCGTGTTTTTGTCGTGGAGTGTCGGCGTGCGAACACTCCGTCGTCATGTTCAACCGACCCGAGGGTCTCGACATGACGAACGCTACCTTTCAACCGGACGCCGACGGCCAGACGCCGGTACACCCTGAGCCTCACCCGATTCGCGCCTTGCTGGTCCCGTTGGCGCGGGAGACGCGGGCTGCGCTACCCACTGATGAGGCGGCTGCGCACCTCAACCGTGCGCCCCAAACCTTGCGGCTGTGGGCGTGTCGCGAGGACGGGCCGCTGCGGCCACTGCGAGTCCACGGGCGCTTGGCGTGGCCGGTGGCTGAACTGCGTCGCATCCTGGGGGCCTGATCATGGATGCGCAGGACCGTGCTGCCGACTCTGGATCGGCCTCGGACGCGCTGATGCCCGCGCGCCCGATCGCACTCCCGCCACAGTGGGAGAACATTCCCCAGGCCCTTCGAGACCTTCCGACGTGGGTGGTTTGGCGCTACGAGCTCCGCGGAACGCGCTGGACCAAGCCCCCCTGCCGCGCAAAGGGCGGCGGATTCGCCCGCACCGACGATCCCGCAACCTGGGTCGACTTCGCGACTGCGCGTGCCGCCATGGCGCATGGCGCCGACGGCATCGGCATCGTGATCACGCAGGACCTGGTCGGCGTCGACCTCGATCACGTGGTCGAGGCGGATACCGGTCGGTTCGAGCAGTGGGCATCGGAGATCGTTGATCGATTCCGCGGCTGTCATGTCGAGCGCAGCCCGGGCGGTGACGGGCTGCGCATCTTCTGCCGCGGAACCGTGCGCCACAGCGGCAAGGCCGGACCCGACAACCGGCTGGAGGTCTATGGCAGCAACTCCCCACGCTACCTGACCGTTACCGGGCATCTCATCGCCGACGGCGATGTGATCGACGCGCAGGCCGCGCTCGACTGGTTGCACGACACCTACTTCGCTGCCCGCAATGCCGGTCCGACCGCTGCCGACCGGGCGCAGGACCGTGCGCCAGACGGATCCCAACCCAGCGACGAGGAGGTGCTGCGGCGCGTGCGCGGTGCCGCGAACGGGCCGAAGTTCATGCGACTATGGGCGGGCGACAGCGGCACGGATCCCAGTGCAGCCGACGCATCGCTCCTGGCCATCCTGGCGTTCTGGACCCGGGACCGGGCGCAGCTCGATCGCCTGTTCCGACGATCGGGCCTGATGCGTGCGAAATGGGACGAGAAGCGCGGTGCCAACACCTACGGCGAGCGCACCATCGACGCCGTGCTCGCAATGGGCGGGGCGACGTACGTGGCAAGCGACACGGCACCTGCAGGCGCACAAGCCGCCTCGCCCCAGGGCCCGCAGCCGCTGCCGCCGGAATTGCCGCCGGTGCTGGCGTTTCCGCTGGATGCACTTCCCGACGCATTTCGACCCTGGGTGGGCGATGTGGCCGAGCGCATGCAATGTCCCGCGGAGTTCGTCGCGGTGCCCATGCTGGTGGCGGCGGCTTCGCTGGTGGCGCGACACGTGGCGATCAGGCCGCAGGCCCAGACCGACTGGACCGAGCGCGGCAACCTCTGGGCCATGCTGGTCGGCCGCCCCGGCTTGATGAAGTCCCCCGCCCTGAACGCGGCCCTGGCGCCGATGCGCAAGTTGGAGGCGACCGCTGCGGAGGCACACAAGGCGTTGATGAAGGACCAGGAGATCGTCTCCAAGGTCTCCAAGCTGAAGGGCGATCGCGATATGAAGATCGCTCGCGCCGCCTTGAGTAAGGACCCCGACGCTAACCTCACCGAGTTCTTCGACAAGGACGACGCGGCGCCTCCTGTCCCCGCACGCGTGCGCTACATGGTCAACGACGCGACCTACGAATCACTCGGCCAAGTGCTCGAGGAGAACCCGGACGGCGTGCTCAGTGTCCGCGACGAGCTGCGTTCGCTGCTGCTGCACCTCAGCTCCGAGGAGCAGGCTACCGCGCGAGGCTTCTATCTGCAGGCCTGGTCCGGCGGGCACTACGTGTTCGACCGCGTCATACGCGGCAGCATCGCCATCGAGGACATTCGTCTGTCGATGGTCGGCAGCATCCAGCCAGGGCCGCTGGGTGATCTCATCCAGCGGGCGCGGCGTGGCGTGGCCGATGACGGCATGCTCGAGCGCTTCCTGGTGGCGTGGCCTGACTCGCCAGGAGCCTGGCGCGAAGTCGACCGATGGCCCGACACCTCGGCCAAGCAGTCGGCATGGGGCGTCATCGAGCGGCTGTCGGTGATGTCGGCTGACCCGTTGGGTGTCGAGCGAGAGCTCGACCTGAACGGGCGTGTCAAGGGCCCTGCCTTTCTTCGCTTCGCCCCGGACGCAAGGGACGCCTTCCGGGAATGGCGGGCGGAATGGGAAGCCAAGATCCAGGAGGCCGACGGCGAGGGACTCGAGGGAGCGCTGAGCAAGTTCAGGCACCACGTGCCGGCGCTGGCGCTGATCATCCACGTGGTGAATGCGGTCTCGCGGGGAGTGGGAGGACCTGTCTCGCTGAAAGCCACCCTCAGCGCCTTGGAGTTGGCCGATTACTTCGAGAGCCACACCAGACGCCTGCATAGTGCGGCACGCCGCGCGCGCATTCGGGCCGCCAGGAGCTTACTCGCCAAGGCGCGGGCCGGTTCGCTGCCTGATCCGTTCTCGGCCCGGGATGTCTATCGTCCCCAGTGGTCCGGCCTGACCGACAAGGAGGCGATCAGCGACGCGCTGGACATGCTGGTGGCGCATGGCTGGCTGGTCGAGGCGAGCATCGCATCCATCGGCCGCCCGACGACGGTCTACGCGCTGACCGAGGGGGCTCGCCATGGGTAGGTGGCTCTCACGGATCTCGGGCGAAAGTGCGGCGGCACTCCCTTTGGTTGGCCTGCCGCCTGCGCAAACTACGCAGAGGTATGGCTCAGAGCCGGTGTCACTCCTGACCGTGCGTCTGCCCGGCTACGCCCGCGACATGCTGGTGTCCAAGCGGCCGCCGCACAGGGTTTTGGCAGTTTTGTCAGTGCCTCAGGTGACGGGTGCAGACGAAATCGAAGCGCCACGACTGCAGGGGGCGGACGTACCAGGCGTGCCGGACGTGCCGCAGGGTGATCGTGGCGACACGGCACTGCCGAGCGTCGGTCGACCCTACCGTCTGCCCCCGAGCCAAGCCGACGCTGCGCATCTGGACCCGTGGACCCCTGAGGAGATCGCCCGGTTCCAAGGGCGGGCCGCCCGTTTCGTTCGGCTGGGTCTGAACACACAGGATGCCGAAGACCTGGCCGAGACCCTGCACCTGCGCGACATCACCGCTGATCATCGCCACATGTGCATCGAGTGCCAGAACCTGAAGGGCTGGCGGTGTGGTCAGCCAGACGCTGCCCAGTTGCACGACGCACGTGTCGGCAAGGGGTTGGTGACGACCGCACAGTGCTGCCCGGCATTCACGCTGGCGCGACGGACGTGATGAGGAGCGATGCCCGATCGATTGGCTCCAAGCATGGCATCGTGGTGCGAGTGGGTAAAGATCCTCTGAACACGGGAGGAGGGTCGGGTATTGCCTGTTACATCACGCAGTTGCAGGTGACCCTTGTGGCCCGATCGTCTGGGCTCCAACGATCAGACTCACTTCGACGACAGGCAGTAATCACCGCTGGTGGAATACCCGCTCGGGCAACTACCCGCCTTCGGTACGGCGTGTCTTGCGTTGGAGCCGGCCAGGCAATAGGCGCCGCTCGTGCTGTAGCCGCTCGGGCAGGCTCCGGTCTTCTGCACGGCGAAGCGTGCCGAACTGCCCGGGGTGCAGTAGTTGCCGCTCGTGGAGTAGCCGCTGGGACAGGCGCCGACCTTGGGCAGCGGCACAGCCGCTGGGATTCCCTGGGCGTGGCCTACGGAACCCGCCAGCAGCAGCGTGAAGAAGCAGAGGTGGGAATTGACGACGCGCGGCATGGCGTGGCTCCTCGTCCAACGTGCCTCGCAGCCTAGCACCCGGGTGGCCTTGGAGGCGATCTCGCGGTCCCGGCATCTCGCGAATCTTGGGTGATCGCCACCCATGCGCTTGCTCCCGTGATCGCCGAAATTTGTTCACACCCCTCACCGAGGCCACTGACAAAACTGCCAGAAGTGGCGCCAGGCCGATCGACTTCGCAGGCCTGGCCAGCAACGGCTGATCGGCCTCGTGCCAAGCATGGCACGCTTGACGAATCGTGACGCTGGGACGGCGGGCCGTTGTTCTGTTGGCTGCGCTGCCTGTACACCGGCGTGCACGGTCCGGCGCGGTTCGGGATTTGCGAGGAGAAGGAACATGAGTCGCACGAGCAAGGGGCATTTCATGAAGGGCACGTCCGGCAACCCCGCTGGCCGGCCGCGCAGCAGCCTGTCGTCGGTGGTGCGCTCGCGCATCGAGGGGCACGTCGACGAGCTCATCGCGCTCTTGCTCGGCAAGGCGCGCGAGGGCGATGTCCAGGCGGCCCGGACGCTGCTGGAGCGTGTCGTGCCGAACCTGAAGCCCGAGGAGCCCGCCGTCCAAGTCGATGTGCCTCCCGACGTCGGTCTGGCAGATACCGGTCGCGCGGTGATCCGTGCCGCCATCGATGGGGTCTTGCCTCCCGGGCAGGCGGCGGCCTTGGTCGGCGCGGTGGGTGCCGTTGCGCGCGTCGTCGAGGTCGATGAGCTGATCCGTCGTGTCGAAGCTCTCGAGGGCAAGGGCCATGCCGGGACTTGAACGCCGCCTGGATGTCCTCGAGAAGGCGCTGCTCGCGCGCCCTGAGCGGATGGTCATCAAGATACGGGCCATGGCCAGGCGAGGGCACGTGTTCGTGCCGCGCAGGTACTCACTGCCCGACGGCGTCATCGTCGAGCGCGATACGGACGAGACGCCCGATGCCTTCGAGCGGCGCGTCAGTGCCTTGGCGTTGGCTGGATCGCCGCAGGACCTGGTCGTCACCGTCTACAGCTTCGACGGCGACGAGGTTCCGGTGAGCGGCGAAGCGGATCTGCGGGGGTCTGTCGCCGCTCAGTGCGTCGATTCCGGATGAGCGCAACCGAGCAGTCACTCAAAATGACCTCCGACTCTTGCGTTGCAGATCTCCCAGCGCCGGAATCATCAGCCTCCCATGTGGTCTGACACCCTCTACTACCTCCCCGGCCACGGCGGCCGTCTGCACACCGGGCTTGGCGAGGCGCTGGTCGAGCGGGGCTGGGCGGTCACGGGCCGTGAAACCGTGGGGGACTTCAGGGCTGCGGGCTTCCGGGTGCAGGTCGACACGGTCGCGCAGGATCTCAGGGAGCATTTCTGGCACTCCGGAGCCCACGTCATTGGCAACTCCTTCGGCGCCTACCTCTTCCTCCACGCGCAGGCGCAGTTGCCGGCCTACCCCGGCCGCGTGCTGCTGCTGTCGCCCATCGTCGGCGCGTTCGAGGACTTGGAACGCATGCAGCACTTCGTCCCGCCGCGGGCCGAGCACTTGGCGCGCTTGTCCTCGGAGGGCCGCTACACACCGCCGGCCCG
>CAZFVH010000166.1:0-9028 GCA_964522465.1 uncultured Rubrivivax sp.
GGCCAACGAGCTGATGGCCCACACCTACAGCCACCTCTTCGGCCTGCCCACCACGGGGCTGCGCTTCTTCACCGTCTACGGCCCCTGGGGCCGGCCCGACATGGCGCTGTTCCTGTTCACCCGCGCCATCCTGGAAGGCCGCCCGATCGACGTCTTCAACCACGGGCAGATGGTGCGTGACTTCACCTATGTCGACGACATCGTCGAGGGCGTCATCCGCGTCAACGACAAGCCCGCCACGCCCGACCCGGCCTTCGACCCCGCCCATCCCGACCCGGCCACGAGCAACGCGCCCTACCGCGTCTTCAACATCGGCAACAGCCAGCCGACGCCGCTGATGGACTACATCGACGCGCTCGAGACAGCGCTGGGCCGCCGGGCGGTGAAGAACTTCCTGCCGATGCAGGCCGGCGACGTGCCCGCCACCGCGGCCGACACCCGTGAACTCGACGCCTGGGTCGGCTTCAAGCCCGCCACACCGGTGCGCGAGGGCGTGGCCCGCTTCGTCGACTGGTACCGAACGTTCTACACCTGACGCGGATCGACACGAGCGCTCACCGCACCCAGGTGTTGAGCTCGATGATGGGCAGCAGCACCGCCAGCACGATCAGCATCACCACCGCGCCCATGGCGACGATGAGCAGCGGCTCGAGCACGGTGGCCAGGGCCATCGCGCGGCGCTGCACCTCGCCCGACAGTTGCGCCGCGGCGCGGCCCAGCATCTGCGGCAGTTGGCCCGTCTGCTCGCCCAGGCGGGCGAACATGGCCAGCAGGCCGGGGAAGCGCTTCTTCGCCGCGAGCGCCGCGCCCAGCGGTGCGCCCTCGCGCACCTGCACCAGCGCGTCCATCGCGTCGGCGCGCATCGCGCGGTTGCCCAGCGTCTGCGCCGCGGCCTGCAGCGCCTTCAGGATGGGCACGCCCGCCCCGGCCAACATGGCCAGCGTGCCGGCAAAGCGCGCCGCGTTGTAGCCCCGCGCCAGGCGCCCCACCAGAGGCAGGCGCAGCCAGGCGGCGTCGGTGCGCTCGCGAAAGGCCTCCTGGCGGCGCAGCGCCACCAGCGCCGCCACCGCCCCGCCCGCGGCCAGCGCGACGAGCCAGCCCCAGTCGCGTGCAAAGCCGCTGAGGGCCAGCATGGCCGTGGTCAACCAGGGCAGCGCGCGCCGCGTGCCGGCAAAGACCCCGGCCACCTGCGGCACCACATAGGTCAGCAGGAAGATGACGATCAGCAGCGCGATGGCCGAGACGATCAGCGGGTAGAGCGAGGCGCCCACCAGGCGCGCCGTCAGCACCTGGCGCGCCTCCAGGTCGTCGGCGAGCCGGGCCAGCACCTCGGCCAGCGCCCCGCCCTGCTCGCCGGCGGCCACCACGGCGCGATAGACCTCGTCGAACTCGCGCGGCGCCGTGGCCAGCGCCTGCGCGAAGGGCTCGCCGGCCTGGACGGCGCTGCGCAACTGCGCCACCAGATCGCGCTGCCGGGTGTCGTCGGCCTCGTCGGCCAGCGCCGTCAGCGCGCGCTCCAGCGGCAGGCCTGCGCCCAGCAGGCCGGCGAGCTGGCGCGTCCACACGGCCAGCGTCGCCGCATCGAACACCCGCCGGCCCCAGCGCCGGGCCGCTGCAGAGCCGCCAGCCCCGGCCCCGGCCGCGCCCATCCCGGCCCCGGCGCCTGCACCACCGGCCCCTGCGGCCACCGGCTGCACCTCCAGCGGCACCAGGGCCTGCGCGCGCAATTGCGCACGCACGGCCCGCGCCGTGTCGCCCTCCAGCACGCCGCGACGCGCCTGCCCGGCGGCGTCGACGGCGTCATACCGGAAGGCGGGCATCCTCGTCCTCGAGATCGTCGAAGAGCACGTCCACCGCCAGGGTCAGGCCCAGGCTCTGCAAGACCAGCGCGTCGCCGGCCAGCAGCGGGTGCAGCACCCACAGGCCGTCATCTCCGATGCGGTAGAGGTCCACCGCGCGCCGCCGAAGGTCGATGAACAGCACTTCCCGCAGGCTGGGCAGTTGCCGATAGGCGGCGAACTTGTCGCCGCGGTCGAAGGCCTCGGTGCTCTCCGACAGCACCTCGGCCACCAGCACGGCCTCGCGCTTGACGAGGCGGTCCGCGCGGTCGGCCGGGCTGCAGGTGACGAAGACGTCCGGGTAGAAGTAGGCGTCGGCCGCCTCGACCCGTAACTTCACCTCGCTCATGTAGACGCGGCAAGGGCTGCCGCGCAGTTCGGTGCGCAGGGCGATCGCCAGGTTGAGGGCGGCCGTCGCGTGCCGGTCTTCTCCGCCGGCCATCGCAAACACCTCGCCACGCACGTATTCGCTGCGCTCGGGCTGCTGCGCTTCCCACGCCAGATAGTCCTCGCCCGAGAAGGCGGGCCGCTTCACTTGGGGCAGTGCCATGACAGGGCTCCTCGTGGTCGATGGGTCGGGATGCCGGGCGCGCTTTCGAGGCTGGCGACCGGGCCGTCGTGGCATGCGGTCAGCCGTCGCACGCCGTTGGCTGCCGAAGGCAAGCGGGATCCTGCGAAGGGGACGACGCGCATCATGGCCAGGCCCCGGGCGCTCACTCCCGCGTCACCCGCAGCAGTTCCTCGCGGCTGGTGACGCCGGCGCGCACCAGACGTTCGCCGTCGTCGCGCATGGGCACCATGCCGTCGCGCTGGGCCTGGGCGCGCAGGTCGGCTTCGGCGGCTGCGGCGTGGATCAGCGCGCGCGCTTCGGCACCGGCGGTCATCAGCTCGTACACCCCCGTGCGGCCCTTGTAGCCGGTGTGGCCGCAGGCGTCGCAGCCCACCGGGTGCCACAGGCCGTCGGCGTCCTGGCGCCGGCAGTGCGGGCAGAGCTGGCGCACCAGGCGCTGCGCCAGCACGCCCAGCAGGCTCGAGCTCAGCAGGAAAGGCTCCACCCCCATGTCCACCAGGCGCGTCACCGCCGAGGGCGCGTCGTTGGTGTGCAGCGTGGCGAGCACCAGATGCCCGGTCAGCGAGGCCTGAATCGCGATCTGCGCCGTCTCCACGTCGCGGATCTCGCCGATCATGATCACATCCGGGTCCTGGCGCAGGATGGCGCGCAGCGCCTTGGCGAAGCTCAGGTCGATGCGCGGGTTGACCTGCGTCTGGCCGATGCCGGGCAGCTCGTACTCGATCGGGTCCTCCACCGTCAGCACGTTGGTCGTGGCGGTGTCGAGCCGGCCCAGCGCCGCGTACAGCGTCGTCGTCTTGCCCGAGCCCGTGGGCCCGGTGACGAGCACGATGCCGTGCGGCTGGCGCACCAGGCGGTCGAAGCCCTCCAGCACCTGCCCGCTCATGCCCAGCGCCTCGAGCGTGAAGCGCTCGGTGCTCTTGTCCAGCAGACGCAGCACCGCGCGCTCACCGTGGGCGCCGGGCAGGGTGGACACGCGCACGTCCACCGCGCGCGCGCCCAGGCGCAGCGAGATGCGGCCGTCCTGCGGCAGCCGCTTCTCGGCGATATCGAGCTCGGCCATGATCTTCAGGCGCGAGATCAGCGCCGCGTGCAGCGCACGGTTGGGCCGCACCACCTCGCGCAGCGTGCCGTCGACGCGGAAGCGCACCGCGCTCGAGCGTTCGTAGGGCTCGATGTGGATGTCGCTCGCGCCGTCGCGCACGCCCTGGGTCAGCAGCGCGTTGAGCATGCGGATGATGGGCGCGTCGTCGGCGGCCTCGAGCAGGTCCTCCACGGCCGGCAGGTCCTGCATCAGGCGCGACAGGTCCACCGCGCTCTCGACCTCGCCCACGACGGCGGCGGCGCTCGATTCGCCGCCGGCATAGGCCGCGGCGATACGCGCGGCCAGCGCCTCGGCCGCCTCGCGCTCGACTGCATCCACCGCGTGCACGCGCAGCACCTCCGACAACGCCGACAGCGGCGTGTCGGGCGCCGTCCACAGCACGCGCTGTCGGCCGTCGTCCTCGAGCAGCACGCCGTGGGCCTTGGCGTAGGCGTAGGGCAGGGGCAGGCGGGCGTTCATCGGGTGGATGGGCGACAGATGGCGGGATCGAGGCGGGATGCGCGGCGTGAAGAGCCCTCGGCCGGACCGTCAGCGAACCGGCAGGGACGGCAGCGAGGGCATGGGCAAGGGCGGCAGGGGTTGCAGCCCCCCCGGGGCCGGCGCCGCACGCGTCGGGCCCGGGGGCGCGGCGGATGCCGAAGGCGACGGCGCGGGGGCGACCGGGGCGGGCATCGGGGCGGGTACCGCCACCGGAGGCAACGCCACAGGTCGAGCGGACGGGGACACGGCCGCCGGTGGCCGCATCGACGGCGGCGGCGTCTGCACGCGCCCCGGGACCGGGACCCCGGTGGTGCCCTGGGCTGCCGCAGGCTGAGGCGGGGGTGCCGGCGACGTCGGCGTCTGCACACGCCCCGGTAGCGGCATCGAGGGGGCGCCCGGAGCGGTCGCAGGCTGGAGCGGGCCCACAGGCTGCGCCGGCGCCGGTACCGCCCCCGGTGCAGTCCCCGCAGCGGGCGCCTGCCCGGTGGCGGGCAGCGGCGGCAACACCGGCGCCTGGCCGATCGGCAGCATCGGGTTCGGCACGGGCTGCGCGCCCTGCTGGACGGCGCGGATGCGGTCGTAGCGGTCCAGCGTCAGGCGGTCGCCGGCGGCGGCGTCGCGCATGACCACCGGGCGCAGGAAGACCATCAGGTTGGTGCGCGTCTTGGTGCGGCTTTCGCTGCGGAACAGCACGCCGATGCCGGGCAGGTCGCCCAGCAGCGGCACCTTGGAGCGGTTGTCGGTGTAACGGTCCTCGATCAGGCCGCCCAGCACGACGATGCCGCCGTCGTCGACGACGACGTTGGTCTCGATCTGGCGCTTGTTGGTCGTCGGCCCGGCGTTGCTGGTACCCGGGGCCACATCCTCGGAGACGCTGGAAGACTCCTGGTAGATCGTCATGCGCACGCTGCCGCCCTCGCCGATCTGCGGGCGGATGCGCAGCGTGATGCCGACGTCCTTGCGCTCGATGGTCTGGAAGGGGTTGGTGGTGGCGGTGCCGGTGGCGGTGAACTGCCCGGTGATGAAGGGCACGTTGCTGCCGACGACGATCTTGGCCTCCTCGTTGTCCAGCGTGATCAGGTTCGGTGTGGAGATGATGTTGGTGTTGGCCTGGCTCTGCAGCGTGCGCGCGATGGCCGACAGCGCATAGGTGCCACCGAAGTTGCGGATCAGCCCGAGGTTCAGCCCCTGGCCGAGCGCCACGCGCCCGGCCGCGGCGTCCTGCGACAACTGCACGATGTTGCCGGTGGTGCCGAAGTTGGTGCCCACGCCGATCAGGTTGGTGTCGCCGCGGTTGCCGATCAGGCCCTGCCACTGGAAGCCGAAATCGGCCGCCTGGTCGCCGCTGACCTCGACGATCATGCTCTCGATGTAGACCTGCGCGCGGCGCGAGTCGAGCTGGTCGACCATCGCCCGCACCTGTCGGTACAGCGGCTCGGGGCCGGTGATGACCAGCGAGTTGGTGGCCGGGTCGGCCTGTACGAAGCCGCCGGTGGTGGGCGCGGCGGCGCCGACCACCGGCGCGGTGCCGGGTGTGCCCCCGGCGACGGTGGGGCCGACCGTGGCCGGGCGCGCCGCGGCGCCCGACGGGCCGGTCGCAGCGGCGGCAGATGCCCCCGAGGCACCGCCCGCAAAGGCCGCGCGCAGCACCTCGGCCAGGCGCGTGGCCTCGGCATGGCGCAGGTGGATGACCCACAGGTTGCCGCCGTCCCCACCCGCTGGCAGCGGGCGGTCCAGTTTGTCGATGTGGGCCAGCGTCATCGCCAGCAGCGCACGGTTGGGCGCGCGCACCACCAACGCGTTGCTGCGCGCATCGGCCAGGATCGTCACGCCTGCGGACGCGGCGGCGCCAGGCTGGGCCGCCACCCGACCGGCGCCCGAGGCATCGGCCAGGCGCTGCACCAGCACGGCCAGATCGGCCGCCACCGCGTGTTTCAGCGGCACGATCTCGATGTCCGTGCCCACCGGGCGATCCAGCGCCGCGATGATCCGTCCCAGGCGCTCCAGGTTGTCGGCGTAGTCGGTGATGACCAGCGCGTTCGAGCCGGGACTCACGTTGATGGTGTTGTTGGCACCGATCAGCGGACGCAGCACCGTCACCAGGTTGTTCGGGTTCTCGAAGTTCAGCGTGAAGATCTGCGTGAGCACCTGGTCCGGGCGTACGCCGGCGGGGCCCACGGCCACGGTGCCAGCCTGCAGCTTGGCGTCGGCCTCGGGCACGACCTTGAGCAAGCCGTTGTTCTCCACCAGCGCGTAACCCAGGCCGCGCAGCGCCGAGGCATAGCTGCGGAAAGCCTCGCGGATGGTCTGCGGCTGCTCGCTCGTGACGGTGAGTTTGCCTCGCACGCGCGGGTCCACGACGATCTGGCGCTCGACCATTGCGGCGAAGGCCCGGGTGACGGCCTCGACGTCGGCGTCAACGAAGTTCACCGTGACGCGCGCACTCGAGCGCAGCGCGCGGCTGTCGACGGCGGCCGCCGGATCGGCGCCCGGCGGGGTGGCAGGGGCTCCCGCGCGCGGCGCGGCCGGCCGGCTCTGGGACTGCGCCTGCGCCATGGAGGTCGACCACAGCAGCGTCACGGCCGCGGCCAGCACCGAGAGCTTGGACAGACAGGCGGCGCGGCCGCCACCGGCGACGGCCACGGGAGGCTTGGGCAGGGTGTTCATGCTCATCCGATCGACAACAGGACGCGCTCGCCGTCGCGCCGTCCCAGCAGGTTCATCAGGTTGCGCAGCACGGCCTCGTGGCCGGCGTCGGCGCGGGCCTCGCCACGCAGGCGCAGCCGCGGGCCGGTCCACTGGCCCTCGCCGCTCAGGCGCAGCGGGCCTTCCAGGGTGCTCAGGCGCAGCGTCGCGACGTCGCCGCCCGCGCCCGCGCCCTGCACCGCGACGCGGTAGCTGCCCAGCACCGGCAGCGTCGACAGGCGCGACGAGGCATCGGCGAAGTCCAGCACGACAGCGCCTTCCAGGCGCGCACGGCCCTGCACCCACTCCAGCCGCAGGCCGGGGCTGGACAGACGCAGGGTGCCGCCGGGCTGCAACGTGTTCCAGGGCGTGCCCAGGCCCGCCAGCCAGGCGGCGGGCCACTGCCCGATGCCGGCGCCGGCGTCGGTGCCCGCCGGCAACGCCACCGCCAGGCGGCTGAGGCCGGCCTCGATCCGCAACGGCAAGGGCGCGCTCAGGCAGCAGGGCTGGGTCAGCGTCAAAGCCAGGGCACCATCGCCCCACCCGAGGGCCCAGCCCACGCGCCCGGGCAGCAGCAGGGCATCGCGGCTGCCCGCGCCACCTGACAGCACCAGACGTGCATCGCCACGCCACACCGTGCCGCTGGCCTCGTGCAATTGCAGCCGCCCCGCCGTGGCCGTGGCCAGCGGCCGGGCCAACCATTGCGCCGGGGCCAGCGCCACCAGGCATGCCAGCGTGCCGAGCAGGGCGCCCGCGCCTGCCCAGCGAGCTGCCGGGCTCATCCGCCCACCCCCAGATCAAGGATCAGCGTGCCGCTCAAGCCGCGGTCGCTGCGGCTGAGGCGGGCCTCGACCGGGCGGGCACGGGCACCGGCACGGGCCTCGGCCAGCAGGGCGGTGAATTCCTCGGGGCTGAGGCTGTCGAGCGTCAGCACCGCACGCCGGCCCTGCAGCGACAAGCGCGCCCGCGGCCCCAGGCGGTCGGCAGCGGCCTGGACGGCCTGCGCCGCGTCCGCGCCCTGCCCGGCCGGGGCCGGTGGGACGGCGCGCAGCGCACGCGCTTCGTCGCCCAGCAGGCGCATCGCGTGCAGTTGCGCGTCAGCCGCGGCGATCTGCGCCGGCACGCGCTGCAGCGTGTGCCAGGCCGGCTGCACCGCCAGCGCCCACAGCAGCGCCATGCCCAGGACGCCGGCGGCCAGGCTCAACACGGTGCGCTCGCGTGGGGAGCGGGCAGCCCAGACCGCACGCAGCGCGCTCGGCAGCGCCCGGCGCTGCGACGCGGCCGATGGCTTCAAGGAAGACCGATCACCGGTCATCGCACGCCCCCCGCCGCGCTGCGCGTGAGCGTCAGGCGCCCGCCCGCGGCGTCGACCTCCCAGCCGGCTGGCCGCAGGCGTGAGCGCAGCGCGGCCACGTCGGCATCGCGCCAGCCCTCCACCGCCAGCGTCAGCCGGCCCGGTGCGAACTGCAGCGCCGTCGCCGGCCCGCGGCCCTCGGGCCAGGCCGACGCAGCGGCGGCCAGCGCCGACTCGAGATCCTCCTCGCCGACGCGCCCGGACGCGGCGCGCAGGGCGGCCGTCTCGCGCTGCATCTGCAGCGGCGCATCCAGCACCACCCGCACCTGCGGGTGCGCCGTGCGCAGCAACGTCACCTGCTCGGCGCGGCGCTGCGCCAGCGCGCGCTCCTGCTGCCAGGCCCAGGCGTTCAGGCCCACGACCTGCAGCGCCAGGAGCGTCACCAAGCCGATGCGCACCGGGCGCCAGGCCGGCGCGCGCCAGGCGCGCCAGACCCCTGCCAGGCGGCGCACGCCGCGGCGCCGTGGCGCCAGCGCGAACTGCCGCAGGTCCCAGGCCTGTCGCGCCGCGCGCAGTGCCACCTCGGCCTCACCCCACAGGGGCACGGCACCGTCGAGCCAGCGTTCCGCGGCGGCCGCCACTGCCGGCTGCGCTGACCACTGCACGGGGGCGTCCGCCGCGCGGGTGCTCACCGCTGGCACGTTCGAGGCAACGCCTTCGACCGCCGCTGCGCCACGCCCTGGACCCGCGTGGACGCCAAGCCAGGCGCGCGCCGCCCCACCGCGCAGGGGCAGCACGACCACCCCCTCGGGCCCGGCCCAGGTCAAGCGGACGTCGTCCTCGTCGCCGGCCGCCCCGGGACGGAAATGCCCGTGGGCGACGGCCTCGGGCCACCACTGCGGCACGACCCGGTCGCAGTCCACACCGGCCCGTTCCAGCGTCTGCAGCGTCGCGCGCAGCACGTCGGCGCGCATCACCGCCACCCAGGCGGCGCGACCCGGCTGCGCGCCCGGCTCGAGGGCGAAATGCAGATGCTCGGGCTCGTCGAGCAGGTG
>CAZFVH010000167.1:0-9013 GCA_964522465.1 uncultured Rubrivivax sp.
CTCATCCATCAGGTGTCGAGGGCCAGAGCGCGACGGCTGGCGGAAAGGGAGGGATGTACAGGTGCTTGATCCGATTGGGATTTTCAGGATTTCAGCCTGCGTACCCCACAACCTTCCCCACAATTCGAGCACTACGGTCAACTTCGCATTGCATCCCGAAGAACGAGTTCCTCAATAACGCACGCGTCGCAGAGCAAGCCTCACCGACTACCGCCCGAACGGCCCTCGATTATGCATCCGGCTCACGTCGAGCTGCAGCGTCGCCATAGACTACGCAAAGTGGTGTCTCGACCGCCGCCCTACACCGGCCACACGTGCAGTTCAAGTCCGCGGAGTTCATGTAGATGCAAGCCTTGGTGCACCGAGTCCTGTGTGTGGTGGCTGCCGGACTCATCCCCCTGACCGCTGCAGCGCAGCTCTTCAAGTCCGAAGACACGGACGCTCGCCGGGGAATCATCGAACTGCGCGCCCGTATCGCCGAGGTCGAGCAAGCCGCACAGGCGCGCTACGCGGAGGCGATGGGGGCAGCGTCGCAATCCGGAGCAAGTGCTCGCAGCCAAATGGCTGCCCAGTTCAAAGACTTGCTCGCAGAGGAGGTTCGCCAGTTCGGTTCAACGGTGACCGCGCTGCGCCGTAGCTTCCTCGACCTGAACAACCAAATTGAGGCGCTGCGTGGCGAACAGGCACAGCTTAGGGGTCAGGTAGAGGAGTCAGACCGGCAGAACTCGCGCCGCCAGACGGATGCACAGGCTGCGACTGCCGCAGCAGTCAAGCAGACCCGAGAACAGATGTCCGAAGAGTTCAAGAACCGTCTCGGCACCGAGATCGAGCAGTTCGTCTCGACGATGGCTGCATTGAGACGCAGTTTCGTAGAAGTGAGCACTGCGCTCGAGACGATGCGCAGCCAGCAGGCACAACTCCTGGCGGACCAAGCGGAATTGCGGACCGTCGTCGAGAAGCTACAGGCTCGGCTGAATGATGCACCGCCGACCAGCAGCACCCCGTCCTCCGACCCCGAGGGCAAGCCGCAGCCTGCACCGAGCAGCCCCTGAGGTCGCCCCTCGTCGCGCTCCACGGCGCCTTCAACGCAGATCCCGAGCCACCCGGAAGCCGACGAAGTCGCTGCGGAATCCGGGCGTGACGCCGAAGCGGTGCCCGGGCAGGGTCATCGGCCCGGACAGCACCCAAGCGCCGCCGTGGACGGCGCGGCGGGGACAGGCGGTGGCCGGCGCCTGGACGACGGGCGACTGGACGGATGGCGCACCAGCAGCGGCCACCGGCCCGGCGGCCACCGCGCCGCCGCCCTCCCCCTCGCAATCGCTGCTGAACTCCGCGACGTTGCCGATCATGTCGTGGACTCCGAATCCACTGGCACGATAGGACCCGGCGGGTGCGGTGTGGGCGTGGCGATCGTCACACTCGTGTCCGATCGGGCGCCAGTCCTTCAGCGCAGCCATGCCCTGCAGATCGGCAACGTTGGCATGCTCGCAGATCGCATCGGCCCTGTCGCCCCAGGGCCAGGCGGTGGTGGCGCGGGCGCGGGCGGCGTACTCCCATTCGCTGCCCGAGGGCAGCCGATAGCGTTGGCCGGTCTTGCGGCTCAACCACTCGACATAGCGCTGGGCGTCGGCCCAGGTCACGCAGACCACCGGCTGCGAGGGGATCTGCGCGAACCCCGGCGCCAGCCAGGTGCGCTGCGCCGCCCAACGCCCATCCAGCGAGGAGAAGCACCCCAGGGCGATGTCACCCGACGGCACCCGTGAACTCGCGGGGTTGTCGCTGACGAACCGCTGGAATTCGGCGACGGTGACCTCGTAGCGCCCGATGGCGAAGGCGCCGACCGCCACGGGAAAGGCGGGGGCGCCGCCCGAGCCGCCCGGCCCAGCCGTCACGCCCCGCACCAGCCCCGGGGGCAGCGGGACCATCTCGGGGCAGTCCGGGCAGTCACGGAAGGCTGCGGCACCCGTGGCGGCGCTCGGGGCCGTTGCCGCGCCCGCCGCTGCGATCGAAGCCGCGGTCGATCCCGCGACGGTCCCCGGGCCCATGGTGGCAGGCACGCTAGTCCCACCCGCACCCACACCCGACCCGGTACCGCCACCCGATGCCGCCCCCTCAACGGCAGTGGGCACAGAAATCGACCCAGCCTGCGGACGGCTCACCGGCGCAGCCGCCACCTCGACCGCCATCGCAGGCCTCAACACAAAACGCCCGCGCAGCCCGACGTCCTCGCGCGGACGTTGCCGGCCAAGGGTCACGCGCTCGACTTCCTGCGCGGTGCGGTCGAAGATCTCCTTGATGTCCAGGCCGGGCTCGACCAGGTGGCGCGCGAGCGCCGCCGTGTAGACCCCATGCGTGCCTCGGCCGTCGTCGGCCACACTGCCCGGCGCGGTGGAATAGGCGACGATGGTGCCCGTGGGCGCATCCATCCGCGCCAGGCCCTTGGCGGCCGAGCGTTCCGCACCGGGGTAGGGGTTGTCGCGGCAGGCGTCCAGGATGATCAGGCCCACCTTGGGGCGCGATGCCTCGATGCGCCGCAGCACGCTGGCTGCCTCCAGCGCCTCGTCCGCCACCTCGGCCGCGTTGCGGATCCGCGTGCCCAGCGGCAGCAGGTAGTTGGCCCCACCCACCTGCGCGCCGTGGCCGGCGAAGTAGAACAGCGCCACCTCGGCCCCCCGCGCGCGCGCCTCGAACTCACGCAGGGCGTCCAGCAGCGCCCGCCGGTTCGCGTCCAGCACCACCTTGACGTCGAAGCCCAGTTGCTTCAGCGACGCCTGCATCAATTGCGCATCGTTGCCCGGGTTGCGCAGGGGCCGGTCGGCGTAGGCGGCGTTGCCGACCACCAGCGCCACGCGCCTGTCCGACTGGGCGGATGCGGGCATGACGACGAGCCACACCATCAGCATCCAGAAGACGCGCCACATCGGCAATGACCACATGGCCGGCCGCCGACGGAGATGTCCCACGGCAGGCATGGCGCTCACCTCACCGGTGCCACCTGCGTCGAGGGCGTACTGCCGATGCGGCCCTCCAGCAGGCGCTGCCGCTCGCTCAGCAACTGGAAGCGCTCGTCCAGCAGTCGCTGTCGACCGTCGATGGCCGACTGTTGCTGGTCCATCGCCTGCAGGCGCTGCTCGCTCGCACCGGCAGCGCTGGCCTGCGATTGCCGCACCTGCGCCAGATCGGCCTGCGCCTGTCGCACCTGCTCGCGCAAGGCCTGGATCTCGACGATCAGCCCAACGGGAAAGGCCTGACTCTCCCCACGCTTCTGCAGGGTGTCGATCAGGCGCTGCTGTTGCTCGATCACCGCGGCCTGGCGGCCGATCCTGGCGTCCAGTTCATCCTGCCGCGCGCGCTGCTGCTGCTCGCGCTGCTGGTACTGGCTGATGACCGCGGCCTGCTGCGCCAGTCGGGCGTCGATCTCGTCGAGGCGGGCACGCAGTTGCTGGTCCTGATCGGCGCGCTTCTTCTCGTCCTGGATGCGGATGCGAACGAACGGCGACTCCCCGCGGCAGGGCTGGACCGGCACCAAGCCACCCATCACGACGATCTTGCCCGACACGCGCACCGTGTAGTCGCCCTCGGCGGTGTAGGCGTAAGGCAGGATCATCGGGAAGTCCAGCACGCCACCGGCCCCGGCGCGGAACTCGCGGATCACCCCATCGCCGAAATCGACGGCGAAGCCGCACCAGGGCGAGCCCGCGAGCTCCCGGAACTCGATCCGGAACGTGACCCCGACCCCGAGCGGGAAGACGCGCTGCCCACCGGCCGTCTCGATGCTGTGGATGATCTGCGCCTGTGCGGGCGCCCCAAGTAGCGCAGACAGCGCCAACGCAAGAACGGTTTTGTGCCAGAAACGAGCCTCCGCGCGCACGCCGCGGACACGTGAGCCAGGGCGAAGAGGATGCATTGGAGAGAACGGCTCGGACGGCGAAATTCGAAACGCTAAATGTTACACAACCAGGGATTGCATCAGGGACGGCATCTGGCGGTCCCGCTTCAGTCGTTCGGGCGGAAAACGGCGACGATCCAGCGCGGCACCTGCCCGTCGATATCGCGCGGCAGTGCTGCAGCACGATCTACGGCGCGCAGCACCGCTGCGTCCCAGTCGGGCCGGCCGCTGGCGCTCAGGATTCGACGGCTGGTGACCTGGCCATCCGGGGCGACCATGATCTCGACTTCGGTTGCGAAGTTACCGCTCAGTGCCCCAGTAAAGACGACGCTGGACCGGAAGAACGCGCTCAACTCGCTGGCGTAGGCGGACGAAGGTTCGGGGCTGAAGGTGATTTCGGCAGGAACTTGCGGGGCGACTGCCAACAACGCCGCATCCTCGCGTAAGACCAGACGCCCTCGCAGCCCGATCTCCTCGCGCGGACGCTGCTTGCCGCCTGTCAGTCGCTCCACCTCCTGAGCCGTCAGATCGAAAACATCCTTGATGTCGAGACCGGGCATGGACAAGTGCTTTGCCAGTGCGGCGGTGTAGGTGCCGTTGTCACCGAAACCATCCTCCGCGGTGCTACCTGGTGCAGCAGCGTAGGCCACGATGGTGCCGGAGGGCACGCTCATTCGCCCCAGGCCACGCGTGATGGAACGGTTGGCCTCCGGATAAGGGTTATCGCGGCAAGCGTCCAGGATCACCAACCCGGCGCGTGCGCGGCCGTCCTCGATGCGGCGCAGCACCGAGGCCGCGTCGATGGCCTCATCGGGCACATCGCTCTCGCCGCGAATGGGTGCGTTCAGCGGGATCAGATAGTTGGCGCCCGCGACCTGCGCGCCGTGACCGGCAAAGTAAAACAACGCCACCTCCGCCCCGCGGGCACGACTCTCGAACGCTCGCAGCGCCTCCAGTAGCCCCCGGCGGTCCACGTCTGTGGCCAACTGGACCTCGAAGCCAAGGTCACGAAGCGTGGCTTGCATGAGACGCGCGTCGTTGACAGGGTTGCGAAGCGGGCGGTCGGCATAAGCGGCATTGCCGACGACGAGGGCAATGCGCTGAGTCCAGGCAGTCTGGGGGAGCAGCAGTAGGGTAGCGAGGAAGAGGAAGAAAGCAATGAACGGCCGCGGTTGAAGATCTACTAAGCATCGATCAGGCAGCCAGCCGCTCAGACTCCACGCGATCGCTCGTAGCAGCCTGATCTGAGAAAAAGCGCTTTCTGCGAAGTCGCCCCGGAAAGCGCGGCTCCATACCTGCCTCTTCGCGTTGTCCACCATGGTCATAAAGTAAGAGCGTAGGAGGGGAAAAGCTAAATTCCCTTGGCGATACGGAAGCCGGTCCCGTAGCTGTTGCCCGGCGTAAGCCCGCTGCGAATGGCCGAGCGCAGGAACTGGGGCGTGAGGTTCCACGAACCACCGCGAAGGACCCGCCGCGACTGATCGCCGCCGATCACCCACGCCGAGCCGTCGCTCGGCGCACCGGCGTAGTTGGCGTGCCAAACATCCTGTACCCACTCCCAGACATTGCCGTGCATGTCGTGCAGCCCAAAAGGATTCGCGCCGTAACGACCGACACGCGCCGCCTGCCCCCCGTTGTTCGCTCGACCTGAATCGAACGCATCGCCCCAAAAGTATGCGGTCGTCGTACCAGCCTTCGCCGCGTACTCCCATTCCGCCTCACTCGGCAACCGATAGTCCCTTCCCGTGCGCAGGCTGAGCCTGCGAACAAACTCCTGCGCGTCGTTCCAACTGACGTTCTCCACCGGGCAGTCCGGTCCGCAGGCCCGGAAATGACTCGGGTTGCTGCCCATCACGGCTTCCCATTGGCGCTGAGTCACCTCAAACTTGCCCATCGCAAAGCGCGGCACATCCACCCAGCGCTGCGGGCCTTCGTCGGCTGAACGCCCCGCCTCACTCGGCGGGCTGCCCATCAGGAACCGTCCCGCCGGGATCACCACCATCTCCGGGCACTCGGTGCAGTCCTTGAAGACCTCGCCTGCCTGGCGCAGGTCGGGTGCCGACTGCAAGCGCCCGGCCACCCACACACCGCTACGCTCGGGCCGCCCGTCCAGAAAGCGCTGCGTGCCCTGGCCATGGAAGCTGCCGTTGCGCAAGGCGCCCTCGTAGGTCCATTCGGCGGTCTTGAGCGTGCCGGTGCCGTTGACGCGGTCGTCCACCATCGAGTCGAACTCGCCCGTGAAGACGTCGCCGTTGGCGAAGTACAGCTTGCCGGGGCCCACCGCCCTGCCGTTCCAGACCTCGCCGGTGTAAAGCGAGCCGCGGGTCCAGGGCATGCGCGTGGCCAGGCAGCGACCCGAGATGGCCTCGCCGGCTACGCAGAAGGGTAGGCCGCCCTGCCCCGCCGTGCCCGGTGCAGGCTGCGCCGCCGTCGTCGCCGCCGCTGCGGGTGACAGCGCCGCCATCTGCACCGATGGCACCACCGCCGGCGCCTCCAGCAAGGCGAAGCGTCCGCGCAGCCCCACCTCCTCGCGCGGGCGCTGCTTGCCGTTGGTCAACCGCTCCACCTCCTGCGCCGTGCGATCGAAGATGTCCTTGATGTCCAGCCCGGGCGTGGCCAGGTGTCGGGCCAGCGCCGCCGTGTAGGTGCCGTTGTCGCCCGTGCCATCCTCGGCCGTGCTGCCCGGCGCCGTGGCGTAGGCCACGATCGTGCCGGTGGGCACGCTCATCCGCGCCAGACCGCGCGCCGTGGAGCGGCTGGCGCCGGGATAGGGGTTGTCGCGGCAGGCGTCCAGCACCACCAGCCCCACCTTCACCCGTGTGTCCTCGATGCGCCGCAGCACCGATGCCGCGTCGATCGCCTCGTCGGGCACGTCGTTCTCCACGCGGATGCCGGCGTTCACCGGGATCAGGTAATTGGCGCCCCCCACCTGCGCGCCGTGACCGGCAAAATAGAACAAGGCCACATCCGCCCCGCGGGAGCGGTTCTCGAAATCGCGCAGCGCGGTCAGCATGCCCCGGCGGTCCACGTCATTGGCCACCTGCACCTCGAAGCCCAGCGCCTGCAGCGTGCGCGCCATCAGCGCCGAGTCGTTGACCGGGTTGCGCAGCGGCCGGTCGGCGTAGCGCGCGTTGCCCATCACCAGCGCCACGCGCTTTTCCGTGCCGGGCGGGATCACCGGCTTGGCGGCCTCGGCCTGGCGGCGGGCTTCGAGTTCCTGGCGCAGGCGCTCGGACTGCTCCGCAGCCACGCGCTGGCGCGCCTGGTCGAGCCGGGACTGCACCTGCGCCACCGTCGCCTGCGCAGCCGTCACCCTCGCCGCCGCATCGGCCGTCTCGCGCTCGTCGGCACGCCGACGCGCCTCGAGCTCCGCCTGCAAGGCCCGCGCCTGCACCTCCAGCGCTCCAATCGCCGCCTTGCGCGCATCGCCCTGCGACTGCGCCGCCGACTGCAAGTCGCGCAAGGCTTTCCGGCTGGCGTCCAACTCCGATTGCAGGCGCTCGATGGTGGTGTCTGCGATGGTTTGCGAGATCGCAGGGGGAACAGGTGGGACGGGTAGCGACTGCGCAAGGGCCACCGCCGGGGCGAGCAGCCCTGCTGCGACTGTCACGATGAATCGGGACAGGTGACCGTTGGTCATGAACGGGTGCTTAAAGCGCGGGGCCATGGGTGAGGCAGGTCTGAAAGATTCAGACTGTTAGATCGGTTGATGGCGGTACCAACAAAAAATCGGGATCTGTCGGCAGGTTGTGCGCAAGAAAAAGGCGGGAGCGCGTGCTCCGTGGTGCGACTGGATTAGACGCATCGAACCTCGCGAAGGCCGGAGCCGGACGACAAGAAACTAAAGGTCCTTTGCAATACGGAAGCCTGCGTCGTAGTCGCGGTTGTCGAGCGAGTACCTGATGCGAATCGCCGAGCGCTGGCTAAGTGGAGCATTGACCCACGAACCGCCGCGAAGGACCCTCCGCCCCGGATCTCCACCCGACATCCACGCTGAGCCGTCGCTCGGCGCACCGGCGTAGTTGTCATGCCAGACGTCCTGCACCCACTCCCAGACGTTGCCGTGCATGTCGTGCAGACCGAAGACGTTCGCGCCGTAGCTGCCAACACGAAAGGTACCCCGCCCGTTTTTCGCTTGGCCTGGCGATCCCAAATCGAAAGTGTCGCCCCAGAAGTACGCTGTCGTCGTACCCGCTCGCGCCGCGTACTCCCACTCCGCCTCACTCGGCAGGCGGTAGCTATGCCCCGTTCTCTGGCTGAGCCTACGAGCGAACTCCTGCGCTTCGTTCCAACTAACGCTCTCCACCGGGCAGTCAGGTCCGCAGCCCTTGAATCTGCTCGGGTTGCCGCCCATAACAGCCTCCCACTGACGCTGGGTCACCTCGAACCTGCCCATTGAGAACTTCGGTATGCGCACCCAGCGCTGGGGACCTTCAGAGGGATGTCGTCCGGCCTCAACATCTGGGCTCCCCATCAAAAACCGCCCCGCCGGCACTACCACCATCTCCGGACACTCGGCGCAATCCTTGAATACCTCACCCGGCTGCCGGCTGGCGCTGGCACTCGTAGCACCCGTCGCCGCAGCAGAAGCCCCGCCACCGGTCCCGACCCCGGAAGCCGCAGTCACCCCAACCCCCGCCCCTGCCACCAAAGGCACCCGGAAAGTCTCCAGCGCCACCCGCGCCGCCGTCGCAAAGCGACCTTGGGGATACGCCCGAAGGTAGGCCTCATAGGCCGCCGCGCTATCCCGGCGCACCACCAGATCCCAAGCCGTCCGCTCGGCGCCCGCGTCCGCCGCAGGCGCTTGCGTCACCCCTGCCACTGCAGCAGGCGCCCCCGTCGAGGCCGTCGCCAAGGCCACCGCCCCCTGCCCCGCACCCGGCTCACTTGCCGATTCCAGCAAGGCAAACCGCCCCCGCAGACCAATCTCCTCCCGCGGGCGCTGCTTGCCGTTGGTCACCCGCTCCACTTCCTGCGCCGTGCGGTCGAAGATGTCCTTGATGTCCAACCCCGGCGTGGCCAGGTGTCGGGCCAGCGCCGCCGTGTAGGTGCCGTTGTCGCCTGTGCCATCCTCGGCCGTGCTGCCCGGCGCCGTGGCGTAGGCCACGATCGTGCCGGTGGGCA
>CAZFVH010000168.1:0-8913 GCA_964522465.1 uncultured Rubrivivax sp.
ATCGGCTCGCCGATCTTGGCATCGGAGATGCGAAAGTGCTCGGGCGTCCAGGTGATGATCTCGTTGCGGAACCAGCCGAACTTCTCGCCGGCCGTGTAGCCACCAACAGCGAGCGCGAAGGTCGCCGTGGCGAACTGCACGACAGGCGTGAGCTTCGGCAGTTCCATCACTTGTCGGCCTTCTGCTCAAGCCGCTTAAAGATGGCGTTGAGCATGTCTTTGACGTCGCGGATGTCGTCCTTGTAGTCGTCCTTGGTGACGTACTTCGTGTGGATGACCCGCTCCAGGGTCTTCATCTCGTCCTGCAACAGCCGGATCGAGTCCCAGACCACCTTGAGCATCCACCCCATCGCCGTGCCAGCCACGCCGATGATGATGTTCAGCAGATCCTGTGACATAGGCGGCAACCCTACTCAGACTGAAGCAGCATCTGCTGGACCGTGGGTGACAGCAAATTGCGGGCGCGGGGGTCGAGTGGCGCAGTCACATCGCCTCGACGCATACCGGCCCCAAGGCGCGCCGCCTCGAACTCAGCCAAGGCATTCCGCAACTGCCGCGCGCCGTAGCCGGTCGCCATCGTCGGAATGGCCAACGCGGCCATAGTGGGACTGCCGGACGCCGCCGCCATGCCTCCAGCCTGCGCCGCCGCCGACATCATGCCGCGCGGCGTCAAACCTGGCGCTAGTTGGCTAAGAAGCCGTGTGCCGCCTCGGCTACCTTCCGCGCGGGCGATACGCTCAATGTTAGCCACCTCTGCCGGCGTGAAGCCGGGGTTGTTGCCGCGTTGGATAGACCGCGCCAGATTGGCGAACTCGTTCCGCAGCGCCTCGTCCATGCGGCCGTTGGTAGCCGTGGCTGAGAAGCGCGCCCGCTCAACTAGGTCTTCAATCTCGTCGCTCTTACGCATCCGCGACCACGCCGATCGGGCTTCGCGGATCGCCGCCGACGCCGCGGCGCTGTCGCCGCTGGCAACGGCATTAGCCGGCGGCTGAAGTGCGAAGTTGTCGATCTCACGGGTGATGATGCCGCCGATGCGGCGTTCGTCCGCGTCCAGGCTAAGGCGCGCGTTGCGCGCAATCCGACGCAGGATGTCGAGGTCTTCAAACCGAACAGGCGCCGCCGTTGACGCGCCGGGCGGAATGGCGCCCGCTTCTTGAATGCGACGCAGCGCGACCGCAGCTTTAGGGTGAAGTCCTTCGTCGAACCCCGCGCTGCGAAGCTGCTGGGCCAAGTTCATCCCGAAGGTTTGCATGGCCGATGGGTCGTAGGTCACACCAGCGTTTTCAGCGCGGGCGTAAGCCGTGCGGGCCTCCTGCCGAAGTTCTTGCGGTGTCGGCGTTGCCGCCATACGGCCCGTAGCGGCGACACCGCGCGCGACATTACCCGCTCCGGCTACGGCCCGCCCGCCCGCTACCGCACCAAGCAAGCTAGCGGTCATGCCCGCAAGAGGGTCTTCAACGTCGCCGTACTCGCGCAGCGCCGCTGGAGCCGCAGCGGCGCCAGCACCAGCGCCAGCTTGGACGGCAGGCTGACGGCTAAGTTCGGTCATCACGTTGCGCGTCACCGACGGCGAAAGCTGCCGCGCCAGGACGTTAAACGCGCCGGCCTGACCGGCTGCGCCCGCCGCTCCCGACACGCCCGCCGACAACAGTTCCTGCTCCGGCGTCTGCGGGCGGCGGCCGAAGCCAAGGCGTTCGTACAGGGCCTGGATGTTTTCGGACGGCAGCGGGATGCGGCTGCCGCCAAACAGCGGCGTGGCGACGTTGTAGCCGGTCGTGGCGATGTCAGCGAGGCCGAGCCCGAGCGTACCAAGGCCGGCGCCAGCCGCAGCGCCTACCGGGCCGCCGAATGGCGCGCCAGCAGCAGCGCCAAGGCCCGCAGCGGTCGCGTAGGGGTACGCCGCGCGGGCCGCGACGCCGACGTTCTGTGCGACCGACGTGTCGGGCTGACGAGGCGTCGGCGCGGCGAAAGGATCGGTGACCGCAGCCGCGCCTGCTGCAAACGGATCAACGATCTGTGGCGCGGCGGTACGGAACGGATCGACGATCTCTACCATCACCGGCCTCCATAGGTCCGGTTATAGTACTCAGTCAGCGCGTCATCGGAAACATTCGGGTTGGCCCGCCGCGCCGCCGTCAAAAACTGCTCCAGCGTCGGGCGGGCTCCGGTGGTGGAGGCGGCGGGCGGCGCGGCGCCGCGGCGGGGGCCGGGCGTCTGTTCGCGGCTGGGTGCGGCGGTCGGTGCGGGCGTTTCGGGGAAGTTCAACTGCCCCAGACCGTACTGCCGGCTGATGCTGGCCAGAATGCCGCGGACGGACTCGATGCTCTGCGTCGGGCTCGACACGGCGGCCAGCAACTGCTGGAGTTCGACGTTGGAGTTCATCTCCTGCGCCGACATGCCGGTGGCGTTCTTGATCGCCGTCAGAAGCTGGCGCACCGACGCCTGGATTTGGTTCCGCTGCGTCTGCGTCTGCGTGCCCAGCGCCTTACCAACCTCCTGGCCGGGTGTTGTGCCTGCCAGATACGCGGGCACATTCGCCAGCCCCGACCGCCGTTCGCTGGGGATGCCGCCCAACTCGTCCAGCCGACGATAGGCCGCCACCATATCGGACAGAACCCGCTCAATGCTCTCCTGCCCGCGGCGGCGCTTGCGCTCGTCCTCTTCCTGCGTGACGGCCGCGCGAGCCCGCGCTTCGGCCTCGGCGCGCTGCCCGGCTTCTTCGACGCGGCCGGGTTGATCCTCTCGCGCAACGCGCTGTTCGCCGCGCTTCTGCTCCAGTTCGCGGAGCATCCTTTGCTCCAGCGCCTCGGCCACCGTTGTCGGCGGGCGCATAGCGTTGGCGCCGGCGGGAGCCGGAGCCATGAGGTTAACCGGGCTAGGCGCGCCGGGTTCTGCCGAAGGCTGACGCGCGGCCACCAGCAGACGGCGGGCTTCGCCGGGGCCGTAGTCCACGGCGTTGTTGGCCCACTGCGTGACCTGCCCAACGCTGGACCCACGCAGGAACGGATTGGCGTCCAGCACTTGCCGCGACACGACCCGCTCAATCGGCGCATTCGGGTCGGCTTGCAGAAGGTTTAGTGCGCCTTGGGCGCCAAAGTGGTGCGCCAAATAGACGTTGCCGCCGGTCGGGCTGACGCCGGCGCGGGTCAGCGTCTGCATGTTCTGCTGCGTAAACGCCGGGCCAAGCACGTCCTCAACTTGGCGCCCGTCGGCAAGCCGCGCGTTGCGGAACCGCAGCACCTCCGCATCCGAGCGCCCCTGCGCCGCGTCGGGAAATGCGCGGCGGAACTGCTCAACAAAAGTGCTGTCCAAAAACTGATACGGCCCTCGCGCCGACGAACGCGGGTTCTGGCCCGTGCCTTCCGCGCGGCGAATAGCGGAGTCGATACGCAGCGGGTCGTCCGACTGCGACGTTGGAACGCGGGGGCCTGCGGCGCCAGAAGCAGCGGCGGGCAACCCTGCGGCGCCGGCGGGCACTTCCGTAGCCAGTCGAAAAGTGCCTCTTTCGGGGTCCGTTATTGTTGGGATATTGCCCGGACCTTGGCCAACTACCGGACGCTGTGGCCGCTCAGGCGCAGTAAAGCGCGCGGTGTTAGTGATGGGGTCGTAAACGGTGCCGCCCGGCTGGACGACCTGCGTAGCCAAGCTCTGCGCCCCCAGCGCAAGGCTGCGGATCAACTCCGGGCTATACTCCGGGCGAAAGAACTGCGCGTACTGCGGAAAGCGGGCCAGAAGCGCGGGCCGCAACGCCGCATAGTCTTCGGGGCCGCGGACTGAAGCCAGCAGGGTCTGCGCCGTCTGAAGAGCCTCACGCTCGTTCTGAGACTCGATGCGAGATATCTGCGCCCGCTGGTACGCCCGCTGGCTGGCCGCCTGCTCAAACGGCGCGGCCAGCATCGGCGCCACGCGGCGGATCTGCGACAGCCCTTCCGGCGTATTCACATCCACGCCCGACGACAGCAGACCACGAAGCGCGTTGCGCTCCTGCGCCATCTCCTGCGCCTCAGCCATCCGCATCCGGTTCATTTGGATGTTCTGGATGTTGCCGTAAATCTGCCCGATGTCGGGCATCTGAAACGGACGGACCTGCAAGGCGATGGTGTTATCGACCATGTGCGTAGCCCCTTACACCGTACCGCCAGTGTTCATTTGCGACGTCAGCATCTGGCTAATGTCGCCAGCGCCCATGCCGCCAAACGCCCCAACCCCACCAGTAGACGGGTTCATGTAGCGGTACATCAGATAGTTCGGCACGCCCGATTGCAGCGCGCTGGTCAGGGCGTTCGCGCCACCGACGTAGCCCGACGCGCGGGCCTGACCGGCGCCCATCTGCGCGCCAGCGATACCGCGGCCAGCTTCGCCGGCGGCGCCCGTCAGCACGTTCGTGCTGGTCTGGCCCTGGCCCAGGATGCTCTGGAGCGGGTTAAGCTGGGCGTTCCGCATGGCGTAGAAGCGGTTGAAGGCGTTCTGGTACTCCTGCGAGGCCAGATCCTGCCCGAACCGCTGGACGCCGCGGAGGGTCGCGCCCGACAGCAGGCCACCGCGCGCCGCCGCCGACCGCTCCAAGGCCTTCATGCCCTCGCTCATGCGGAAGCCGTAGCCGGGGTCGGCCGTGTAGTCAGCCATAGTGAAGTCGCGCGCGGCGGTGCCGTAGCCCGGCGCGTTCGGATCGCCGCCCAGCCCGAGCAGCGTCATCAGGCGGTTCTGCGCGGTCATGCCTGCTTGGCGGAACGGTTCTTGAAGCTCGACCTGGCGCTCGAACATCGCCCGCTGCGTGTCGCCCGCCTGCTGCGCGGCGCGCTCCTGCGCGCTGGCGGCAGAGCGAGCCGCCGAACGGCCCAAGAGGGCGCTACCAAGAGTCGCTGCGCCCGAAATCGCGGCGCTTATGGGCTCGGGCACAGCGGAAACTCCTTCCTGTAATCTTCGAAGGTTTCACCGTAGAGCGACATCACGGTCGCCGCCTTCGCCAACGCAGCGTCTTTACCCTGGGCCAGCAAAACTACCAACAGAACGATATCATAGTAAGACGCCCGCCACACAAAGGACTTTTCATCCGCCCGACCAGCCCGTTCGGCGTCGTCGGACGCGACCCACTTGAGAATGGCGCTGGCCATGATCGGCAGCAGCGCCCCACTATTCGCCATGTAAAACGGGTTAGACGGCATCCGAACGAGGCTGTTCCAAATGGCGTCGTGAAGGTCCGACCGGCGCACCTCGTCGCCATCGGCCACGTCGTCAAATACCTGGAAGACCGCCCAGACCGCTAGTAGCCAATCGGTTGCTTCGGGCGGAAGCCCCAACCCATCATCGAACAGGCTCTGGAGCTTGAGTTCGCTGGGGGTCATTGCGTCACTTCGCGGCCGTTGGCGCGAATGTTAATCGCAGACGCCGTACCCGCGATAGTGGAAATGAAACCGCCAGGCGACAGCGCCTGTCCGACAATTTCAGGAAAAGTGTAGGTTTCGTTCGGCAACAGGGTCTTGGTCTTGACGATCAAGTTGTCGTTGCCTGCCACGCCCGCCGCCGTGACCAGATTGATGCTGATCGTCGCCGCGGTAACGCTGTAGTTGGTGGCCGTGAACTTGTCGATGATCGTCGTCACGCCGTTCGCCGTGTACTGCGTCGTCTGCGTGGCTTCGGCGGTCTTGGCGGGAATGAGCACCCGGACGAGAACGGCCATGTCTACACTCCCTGGTTAGACGGCACGGACGCCAAAGAAACCGTTACAATAGCCGAAGGCGTGGCCGGGCGGGTTGGGTTGGACCTAGCGGGCAGATACTTGATCGTTGTAGCAGAGTTGCTAGTGGCCCACATCAGTTCAATGATGTCGTTCGGCGCGAGGGTCACGAACAGGTTCAGCGCCGCGATAAGGGTGCCGTCTACGCCGCCGTGGCGTTCTGGGACCGAAAACTGGCTGTTGGTATCGACTACGTTCACGCCGTTCTTCCGCAGCCAGATGTCGGTGTCGTGGATCTGGACGTCCGTATTCACGAACTGCACGCTGAACTGGACATTGTACGTCCCGGCGTTCTCGACCTGGATAATCGACTTGCAGGTGCCCGTAATCGTCGTGGACGCGACCGTCTGCGAGACACTGACGACGTAGTTGCCGGTCCCGCCCGCGGTGCCGGTCGTCTGCGAAACGATGTAGGTGCCGGCGGTTACGCCCGTGCCGGTAATGACCATGCCGGGGTAAATCGTCCCAGACGCGACCGCCGTGACCACCATCGTCGTGCTGGCGGGGCCGATGGACGCCGTGAACACAGCTACACGATCTTGCAGCAGAACGCCGTTGCTGTTCTGCACGGTGTCCATGACGATCGGATAGGCGGTCGTCGTGGACCCGTCGGGTTGGTTAGCGGTGCTGTAGAACGCGCCGAAGATGGGTGACGGGCTGTGCGGCGTCATCGGCGGTCCAAGAGACAAGCTCTCGACCTGCTTCTGAAGCTCTGCAATCTGCGACTCTTGCGACGACCCGTCCGGGTTGGCCAGCAGCCCTTCAATGCGCTGGGCAATCGCGGCCTGCTCGTCCCCGCCGCCCGGCGGTCCAACCTGTAGGTCTTGCAGCGACGTTTCGTTGGAACCGCCGCCGGTCAGGTTAAACAGGTTGAAAAAGAAGCGATACCACTCACGCGAGATCAGCCCAGTGCGTTCGTCGATAATGGGAACGCGCGGCGCCGGGATATTCGTAATGTTCGGCGGGCTAGGCATTGGTCGGGCTGGCCCTGAGTTCCGCGCCCATGATGGCGATCTTTACCGGGTCCGTGCCGGAGATTTCGTACACGCGATCGCGGATCTTTTGGGTCATGCCCAGTCGGCGCCAGAAGGCGCGCTTCCCGAACTGGCCGATCCGCCCAATCGACGTCCAATGTTCGTTTGACCAAGTGTGGCCGCCATCATCGGACCACCGCAACATAACCTGCGGATTGCTACCTTGACCGCTGTTCAACCCAACGCCGGTTTCGCAATCTAGTTGCAAGCTGTGATGCGTCGTGCGGCGCAGCGTGTTGGTGCCGGTCGGCAAAGCGCGCCAGGACCGCAACCACCGCTGGATCGCGCCGTTGTCGGCGTAGACGTCGAGGTCGAAGGCGTAGAGGTTGCCGTTTTCGTAGTCGCCTACGACGATCTCGTTGTTGAACGACATCTGGCAGTTGCTGCGGTGACGCGTGAACTCGCTGTTGTCCCAGCCCGCGCGCTCATGCCACGCCTGCGTGGCCAGATCGTACACCCAGGTCGTGTCGGCCTGGGGGAAGATAAGGACGTAGAAGCTGTGGCCGTCCTGCTGGTAGGTGTAGCCGATCGCGTCGGACAGGTTGCCGTACTGCTGGATGTGCCATTCGACGGCGTGCGTCGAGATGCGCTGGCCGACATAGCCATTGGCACGGTAGACCATGCCCCGACCGCGGGCGTCAGCGCCCAGCCAGAAGACGGTGTTGTCCATCTTGGCGACAGAGTAGGGGGCGGCGCAGCCAAGCTCGTTGAACGCGCCCTGGATGCGCTGGAGCGGAAAGTCGGCGGTGCCAGCGTCGTACCAGACTTCGACCGAGTTGGTGCCGAACAGCCACGCTTCGCGGTTGGTGACGATGACCGATATCAGCCCGTCAGGCGAACCTTCGGCGCTGGCGAAGTCGAGCGGATCTACCTGCGTACCTTCTAGCAGGCTCGTCACCCAAATCTTCTGGCTGTTTGGTTCGTTAAAGACGAAGTAGCCGTCGAGATAACCAACCATCACTGCACCAGGAAAGTCGGGATCCGTGATCGGCTGAAAAACGTTGGTATTGGCATTGTAGATGTAGCTGGGGCCGTTGGCAGCGACGAATAGCTGCGTGCCGTTGTCGGCCATCGACACAGGGCCAGACCCTGCAACGGTCCCCAGCGACGTCACCGTCCAGCTAGGCGATACCTTGTAGAGCGTGTTGCCTGACACGGCGTATCCGAACCCGCCGAACTGCCAGAGGCCGCGCACCGGGCCGGTGCCGGCGGTTGCCAGAAGCCGAAGACCTGGTGCCCGCTGAAGAAACGCCGGTTCCTTGCCCGCCTCTGGCACGATCTCGGGGAACAGGTTCACCATGCGGCTGTCGGCCGCGTTGACCGACCGCGCGACGTAGGAGGAGCCGAGGATCGGCGTCTTCATCAGTAGTTGCCAGCGAAGATGTTGTACCGTTGACGGGTGCCGACGATGCTGTAGGGCAGCGCCATTACGTCATCCGGGTTGTTAATTCGCTTGAGGTTGCGCTTCGACGTCATGGCGATGCGCGACACCTGGAACGACGGCTCAATGCCGAACTCAGGTGCCATCTCGCAGGCCAGATTGTAGCGGAAGGCGCGGAGGTAACCCGGCGGGAACGTCAGGTCGGTGGCCAAATTGGCGGGGGCCGACAGCGGCTGCACCGACACGATGTGGAACTCCAGCACCCGCGTCGGCACCGGATAGACGTACATCTCGATGTTCGGATAGGTCATGTTGACCCACAGCACCTGGGGGTAGGTGCTGGTCACGGTCTTCACCGCGATGCCGTTGTACTGCTGCTGGTTGATCAGCTTGAGGCCGTAGGAGATGCCAGACGCCGGGTCGCGGAAGTAAGTGGCGTCGTCTACCAAAATCGGGCGTTGCCCCACGATGTCGCCGGTCGGGCCGAAAGTGCGAAACCGCTGGCCGGGGGGCCACGTCTCAACTTGGTCAATTGTCGAGAAGACCGCCAGCCGTTCCGTGTTCCAACTGTCGATCATCTGGTTCATGGCGGCAAGCGCGTCCTGCGACGTCTCGGCCGAAGGCGTCTCGCCTTCCGCCAGCACGCCCAGCAGCCGGAGCGATCCGTTGATGATGTCGCCTGCCGTCGCCATATCAGTCGTCCTTAGCCGTGCGCGGGCGGCCTCGACGGCGCGGGGCCTCCGAGGTCATTGTATCACCATC
>CAZFVH010000169.1:0-8832 GCA_964522465.1 uncultured Rubrivivax sp.
TTGGGTTGCAGCATCGCGGCAGCGCGAGGCAGGTGCCAGTCCCACAGACGCGACAGCCAGAACCGGAATGCCGCCGCGCGCAGCATGACCGGCATCAAAGCCTGCTCTGCGTCGCAGAGCGGACGCAAATCGGCGTAGGACTGCAGGAACGGGCGTGCCAGTTCGTCGACGAGACGCCCGCTCGCCTGATCGATGCACCAGTCGTTCAGACAGACCGCAACGTCGAACAGGAGTGCGTCGGTGCCGGCGAAGTAGAAGTCGAAGAAGCCACACAAGCGGTCTTCGCCCGCCGTCTCGTCGAACATCACGTTGTCGCGGAACAGGTCGGCGTGGATCGGCCCGCGAGGCAAGGCGCGACCGGGCGCGGAGTCGAAGGTCTCGCACTGGAAGGCGAGTTCACTGCGCAAAAGATCCGCCGTGCGGGCGTCGACATGCGGCAGTACCACCGGCACGGTTTCGATCCACCAAGACAGTCCCCGCAGATGTGCCTGCGCCTGCGGGTAGTCCAACCCTGCCAGATGCGTGCGCGCGAGCATCGCGCCGACCTGCGTGACGTGCTCGCGTCGGGGTTGCAAGCGGTGCCCGCCGGGCAGGCGCGTGACCACCGCTGCGGGCTTGCCTGCAACGTGGTGCAGCAGCGAGCCCCCCGCATCCGCCTGAGGCGCCGGTACCGGGATGCCCCGCTGCGCGAGGTGGCGCATCAGACCGAGATAGTAGGGCAGCTGCGCCGGTCCCAGCCGCTCGAACAGGGTCAGGACCCACTGTCCTTGGGTCGTCACGGCGTAATAGTTGGTGTTCTCGATGCCGGAGCGAATGCCGCGCAGGTCGGTCAGCAGGCCGAGCCCGAGCCGTTGGAGCAGATCCCTCGCCTCGTCGAAGGCGACTTCGGTGTAGACCGCCATCGCGGCGCGGGCTCAGAAGGACAACATACGCCAGCGGCGCTCGCCCGAGCGCGACACGGCCGACTGCGACGGATCCACCGCGCCCGTGGGGGGGGTGATCTCATAGCTTGCCGCGTTGCCCTTGGGGTGGACCACGATACGCTGCAGGGCGCCGCGCACCCGGGTTTCCTCGATGCGGGCGTTGGCGTCCTCGGTCACGGTAAGAACGACCACGGGTTCGGGGGTGTCCGATGCGGCCGCGGCCGAGGGCGACACCAACGCCAACGCGAGCCAGGCGCACCCCAAACCAGCCAGTCCCCGCGTGGCGGGGAGCGGCCGGATGATGAACCGATTCATTGCAATGCGCGCAACTTTCATGGATTGATTCTATGGCCCGGCTTGTCCGCGTCCGGGGTCGAGCTCGGACGAGCCGGGCAAATAATGCACGCCCGAGCGTTACAGCCTGGGCCGTGCCCGCACGCAGCGCCGTCGAGCGCAGGCGTGCCCCCGCAACAGATCCGGATTCCTCGATGCCCGAAGACACTCTCCTGCTGGTCGATGGCTCCAGCTATCTTTACCGTGCTTACCATGCGCTTCCGGACCTGCGGTCGCCGGAGGGCTTTCCTACGGGTGCGATCCACGGGATGGTCGCGATGATGAAGCGCCTGCGCGAGCAGGTGCCCGCTGCACGGGCAGCCTGCGTCTTCGATGCCAAGGGAGACACCTTCCGTAATGCCTGGTATGCCGAGTACAAGGCCCATCGCGCGCCCATGCCGGAGCCACTGACGCAGCAGATCGAACCCATCCACGAGGTCGTGCGCCTGCTGGGCTGGCCCGTGCTCGAAGTCCCTGGCATCGAAGCCGACGACGTGATCGCCACGCTTGCGCGACAGGCGGCGGGCGCGGGCCTGCGCGTGGTCGTCTCCACCGGCGACAAGGACCTGGCACAACTCGTCACGCCAGCCGTCACGCTGATCAACACGATGACCGGCGAGACCCTGGACGAGGCCGGCGTCAGAGAGAAGTTCGGCGTGCCTCCCGGGCTCATCGTCGACTACCTCAGCCTCGTGGGCGATGCCGTGGACAACGTGCCGGGCGTGGACAAGGTGGGGCCGAAGACGGCGGTGAAATGGCTCACCGAGCACGGATCACTCGACGGGGTGATCGCGGCGGCCGCCACGATCAAGGGCGCCACCGGCGAGAACCTGCGACGGGCGCTGGACTGGCTGCCCCAGGCCCGCCGTCTCGTGACGGTGGCCACCGACTGCGACCTCTCGGCCCATCTGTCGGGCTGGCCTTCGCTCGAGGCGCTGGCCCTGCGCGACGTCGATGCCCAAGGCTTGCTGGACTTCTACGCCCGGTATGGTTTTCGCACCTGGCGGCGCGAGCTCGAAGCCTCGGGTGACCTCCAGGTGTCCGCCGACCAGCCGGGCGTGCAGACGCCCGTGCCGGCCTCGGCGCTGGAGGCGCATATCGCCGCCGTCCGTGCCTTGCCGCTGGCCCATGACTACGAAACCGTGCTCACACGCGAGCGCTTGGTGCACTGGCTCCAGGTGCTGCGCCGGGCCCCGCTGGCGGCCTTCGACACCGAGACCGACTCGCTCGATGCGATGCGCGCGCGCATCGTCGGCCTGAGTTTTGCGGTCGAGCCCGGGCGTGCGGCTTACGTGCCCGTCGCACACGACGGTCCTGGCGTCGCCGAACAGCTCTCGCGCGAGGTCGTCCTCGAGGTGCTCAGACCCTGGCTCGAGGATGAAGCCGCGCCCAAGCTCGGTCAGCACCTGAAGTACGACACCCACGTGTTGGCCAACCACGGCGTCCGCCTGGCCGGCGTGCGGCACGACACGATGCTCCAGAGCTACGTGCTGGAGGCACACCGGCCGCACAGCCTGGAGAGCCTTGCCGAGCGTCATCTGGGCCGCAAGGGCCTCGCCTACGAGGACCTCTGCGGCCGCGGTGCCGCGCAGATTCCGTTCTCGCAGGTCGATCTCGCGCAGGCCACGCGTTATTCGGGTGAGGACAGTGAGATGGCGCTGCATGTCCATCAGGTGCTTTGGCCACGCATCGAGGACGAGCCCCGGCTGCGCGACATCTACGAGCGCATCGAGATGCCCACCAGTCGGGTGCTCGGTCGCATCGAGCGCCACGGCGTGCTGGTCGACGTGGACCGGCTGGCTCGGCTGAGCCGGGAACTGGCCGAGCGCATGGTCGCGCTGGAACAGCAGGCGCACGAACTCGCCGGGCAGCCGTTCAATATCGGCTCGCCCAAGCAGATCGGCGAGGTGCTGTTCGGCAAGCTCGGTCTGCCGGTGAAGAAGCGCACCGCCAGCGGCGCGCCCAGCACCGACGAGGAGGTGCTGCAGGAACTCGCCGCCGACTATCCCCTGCCTGCACGCATCCTCGAGCATCGCAGCCTGGCCAAGCTCAAGGGCACGTACACCGACAAGCTGCCGCTGATGGTCAACCCGGCCACCGGCCGTGTGCACACCAACTACGCGCAGGCCGTGGCCGTGACCGGCCGTCTGGCCAGCAACGAGCCCAACCTGCAGAACATCCCGATCCGCACACCCGAAGGTCGGCGCGTTCGAGAGGCCTTCATCGCCCCCCCTGGACACCGCATCGTCAGCGCCGACTATTCCCAGATCGAGTTGCGCATCATGGCGCACCTCAGTGGTGACGAGAGCATGCGTCGGGCCTTTGCGCAGGGTCTGGACATCCATCGCGCCACCGCGGCCGAGGTCTTCGGTCTGGACCCAGCCGAAGTCACGAGCGAGCAGCGCCGCTACGCCAAGACCATCAACTTCGGCCTGATCTACGGCATGGGAGCCTACGGTCTGTCGCAGAGCCTGGGGATCGAGCAGAAAGCCGCGCGCGACTACATCGATCGTTACTTCTCGCGATTTGCGGGCGTCAGACGCTACATGGAGGAGACCAAGGCGCGCGCGGCCGAGCAGGGCTATGTCGAGACGGTCTTCGGCCGGCGCCTGTATCTGCCGGAAATCCGCGGCGGCAGTGGTCCGCGGCGCAGCGGCGCCGAGCGTCAGGCGATCAACGCGCCGATGCAGGGCACGGCCGCCGACCTGATCAAGCTGGCGATGATTGCCGTGCAGGACACGCTCGACCGTGAGCGGCGCGCCACTGTGATGGTCATGCAGGTGCACGATGAGCTCGTCCTCGAAGTACCGCTCGACGAGGTCGACTGGGTGCGCGAAGCGGTGCCGCGTCTGATGGCCGCCGTGGCCGACCTGAGCGTGCCGCTGTTGGCCGAGGTGGGCGTGGGGAGCAACTGGGACGAGGCACATTGAGCAGACCGGGCCTGACGCGGCAGGCGGATTTCACCGGTGGCGCCGTTCGTGCCCGCCGTGCTTGTCCCCGTGCCGTGATCGGTTGGGGTCCTGTCCGTAGACTCGTGACCATCCGATCTGTTTGCGTCCACGGAGGCCTGCGATGCTGAAGGAAGAATTCGACACCCTCGTGCCGTCAGGTGGCTTGAGCCGCCGCGGCTTCACCCGTACGGCGCTCGGCGCCGGCTTTGCGGCGGCGGCCTTGCCCGTGGTCGGGCAGACCACGATCAAGACCGACAGCCAGGGGCTGATAGTGGACGAGGTCGAGATCGCGGTGGGCGATTTCAGGATGCCCGCGTATCGGGCCGCGCCAGCGGGGCGTTCCGGCGCTCCGGTCGTGCTCGTGATCAGCGAGATCTTCGGCGTGCACGAGCACATTGCCGACATTGCCCGGCGCTTCGCGAAAGCGGGTTATTTCGCCATCGCGCCCGAACTCTTCGCGCGTCAGGGTGACCCTCAGTCCTACGGCGAAATCGGCAAGTTGATCGCAGAGGTGGTGTCCAAGGTGCCCGACGCTCAGGTCATGGGAGATCTCGACGCCTGCGTCGCCTGGGCCGCCGGCCAGGGGGCGGACACGACGCGGGTCGGCATCACGGGCTTCTGCTGGGGAGGTCGGATCGTCTGGCTGTACGCCGCGCACAGCCCCGCCGTGCGTGCAGGCGTGGCTTGGTACGGTAGGCTCGTCGGACAGCCCAGCGCGCTGGCGCCTACCAACCCGGTGGATGTCGTCGGGGCGATGAAGGCGCCGGTGCTGGGCTTGTATGGAGGCAAGGACACCGGCATTCCGCTCGACACCGTCGAGCGCATGAAGGCGGCGCTGGCTGGGGGCAGCGAGGCCGCGCGGCGCAGCGCATTCCATGTCTACCCCGAAGCGCCGCACGCCTTTCACGCAGATTACCGTCCGAGCTACCGCAAGGAGGCGGCCGAAGACGGCTGGCGGCGCTGCCTCGAGTGGTTCAAGGCCCAGGGCGTTTGACGTTCGGCTGCGAGGACCGCACGCAGGAACGCGCGCGCGGTCCTGCTTTCAGCGAACGACCAGTACCGCAAGCGTGCTGTGGGTGAGCACCTTCTGCGTCTCGCTGCCCAGGAGCAGGGCATTGAACCCTCGTCGACCGTGTGACGCCATCACGATGAGATCACAGTCCTGATCCTTGGCGTGAGCGATGATGGCCTCCCACGGGTGCAAGGACTCCACCGTCGAGCCCTCGGCCTTGACGCCGGCGGCTTCCAGAACCTGTACGGCTGCGTCGACGCGGCCCCGTGCGATTCGCTCCTGCGCGTCGTAGAACTCCTGTGGCGGAACGGGTTGCATTTCGGAGATCGCGCTGTACGGGAACGGCTCTTTCACGCTGAGCACGCGGGCCTGTGCCCCCAGCAGGCGGGCGAGTGAGGCGGCCGACTCCACGGCCTTGGCCGAGATCTCCGAGCCGTCGGTCGGCACGAGGATACGCTTGTACATTTGGACTCCTTCCGGTTGGGACGGACCGACGCGAATCGTCAGGCCCACCGGGGAGTCTGCGCAAGATCGGCGGCCGACGGGTTGACCCCCGTCAAGCGCTTCCGCGCCCATCGCGCTAGTGGCGCGTCGGCTCCGAGACGAATGCGTTACCGCCGTGCCAGCTCGCAGCAGATCGTGGTCGTTCGCAGAAATCAGTCCCCGCTGGGCGTCATCACGCTGTGGTACCACTCGTGGAAGTGCTGCATGCCGTCTTCCATCGGGCTCTGGTAGGGCCCGGCGTCATCCTCACCCCGGCGCATCAAGGCCAGTCGGCCCGCGTCCATGCGCTCGGCGATCTCGTCGTCCTCGACCATGGTCTCGGCGTAGGCAGCCTGTTGTGCCTGGATGAACTCCGGTTCGAAGGCGATGACCTCCTCGGGGTAGAAGAATTCGACCAGATTCAGCGTCTTGCGGGGGCCTTGCGGGAACAGCGATGACACGACCAGCACCTGCGGGTAGGCTTCGACCATGACCGTCGGGTACAGGGTCAGCCACACGGCACCGAACGCCGGATCCCGACCTTCGTGACGGTCGATCACGGCGCGGTGCCAGTGCTTGTAGACCTCCGACCCAGGCCGGTGCAGATGCTGGTGGATGCCCACGGTTTGCACGGAGAAATGCCGGCCGAATTCCCATTGCAGGTCACCGCACTCCACGAAGCCGCCCAGGCCCGGATGGAAGGGCACCACGTGGTAATCCTCGAGATAGACCTCGATGAAGGTTTTCCAGTTGTAGTCGCACTCATGCAGTTGCGATGAATGGAATACATAGCCGTCGAAGGATAGCGAAGACGCTGACCTCAGGCCGCCGAGCTGCGAGCCCACGCTGGGCGCGCCCGGCCGAGCTTCGAAGAGCAGTCCGTTCCAGTCTTCCACGGGCCACTGGCGCAGATGCAGGCACGGATCCTGTGCGAAATGCGGGGCTCCGACGAGCTGGCCGTCCAGGCTGTAGGTCCAGCGGTGCAGCGGACAGACGATGTGCGACCCGGCCCGGCCCCGCCCCTGCAGCATCACGGCCTGTCGGTGCCGGCAGACGTTCGACATCAACCGGACCCCTTGGGCGTCACGCACCAGCGCGCGTCCGTTGCCTTCCTGCGCGAGCGTGAGGAAATCTCCCGATTCCGGCACGCTCAGCGCGTGCCCCAGGTAGGACGGTGTCTGCCGGAAAATCTGCGCCAGTTCTCGACGGTGAACGTCTTCATCGAAGTAGGCGGCTGCCGGAAGTTGGGAGCGGCTGCGCTCCAGAGCTCGGAGACTGAGGCTCAGGTCGGACATGATCCAGGGGATCTCCATGAACAGGATGTCAAACCCCCACCCGGAGGCCCTGCGGGTGAGTTTGCGAGGGCGACCCGATAGCGGGCCGCGACCCGCGCGGAAAAGCGCCGCATTCTAGCCGTCGGGCCTTTGTACGGCGTACCGCGGTCGAACGCCTAGAATCCTTGCGGTTTTCATCTCGTATCCCGACCACCCGATGCACGATCCTGTCCCCGTCGAGTCCCTTGCACAGCCCGAGAGTTACGAGTCTGCCGTGGCTGAGCTGGACCGTCTGGTCGGCGCGATGGAATCGGGCCGGATGCCTCTGGACCAGTTGCTCGAGGGCTACCAGCGTGGCGCAATGCTGCTCAATTACTGCAGGCAGCGCCTGAAGTCGGTGGAGGAGCAGGTCCGGGTGCTCGAGGACGGGCAGTTGAACACCCTGGAGTCCCCGTGAACGGCGCACCGCCGGAGCTCTGGCTGCGCCATGCGCTCGGCGATGTCCAGCAGGCGCTGGATCGCTGGGTGCCGGCCGATGCGCCCGGTGGTCTGGGCGAAGCCATGCGCTATGGAGTCCTGGACGGTGGCAAGCGCCTGCGCGCGATGCTCGTGCTGGCAGCCTGCGACGCGGTCGATGGCGACCGTACTGCCGCCCTGCGTGCGGCGGTGGCAGTGGAGCTGATCCATGCCTACTCGTTGATCCACGACGACATGCCCTGTATGGACAACGACGTGCTGCGCCGAGGCAAGCCGACCGTGCATGTGCGCTTCGGCCAGGCGCAGGCCATGTTGGCGGGCGACGCCATGCAGGCCCTGGCCTTCGAGGTGCTCACGCCGGAGGTCAATGAGGTGAGCCCACAGATCCAGGCCAGCCTTTGCGCGATCCTGTCCCGCGCGGCCGGTCATGCCGGCATGGCGGGTGGTCAGGCCATCGATCTGGCCAGCGTCGGACAGCCCCTGCCCGAGGAAACGCTGCGCGACATGCACCGCCGCAAGACCGGGGCCCTGCTCAGTGCCAGCGTCATGATGGGCGCGGCCTGCGGCACGCCGTCCTTGCATGCACGTCAGGCGCTTTCGGTCTACGGCGATGCGCTGGGTCTGGCCTTCCAGGTTGTCGACGACATCCTCGACGTCACGCAGGCGTCCGATGTGCTCGGCAAGACGGCGGGCAAAGACCAGGACCAGAACAAGCCCACCTATGTGTCGCTCATGGGACTCGACGAGGCGCGTGCGCTGGCCGGGCGGCTGCGCGAGCAGGCGCTGGGTGCGCTGGCCAACGTCGACCTCGGTGCCACGGCAGCATTGCGCATGCTCGCCGACCGTGTGGTGGATCGCTCGCACTGACTGACCTGCAGCCTCGACATGTCCTCAGCCCTGCCCCTGCTGTCACAAATCGACGTTCCGGCGGACCTGCGCAGACTGCCGCGCACCCAGTTGCGCCAAGTCGCGGACGAGGTACGACAGGCGGTGGTGGACACCGTCAGTCAGACGGGGGGGCACTTCGGGAGCAACCTCGGCAGTGTTGAGTTGACCGTGGCATTGCATTACGTGTTCGACACGCCCCACGACCGACTCGTCTGGGATGTGGGCCACCAGACCTACCCGCACAAGATCCTCACGGGGCGGCGTTCGCGCATGCACACGCTGAGGCAACTCGGTGGTGTCAGCGGCTTCCCACGGCGGGAGGAGAGCGAATACGACACCTTCGGGGTCGGACACAGCTCAACGTCGATTTCGGCCGCCTTGGGAATGGCGCGCGCCGCGCAGATCCTCGGTGACCGGCGGCACGTCGTGGCGGTCATCGGCGACGGGGCGATGACCGCAGGCATGGCCTTCGAGGCGCTCAACAACGCCGG
>CAZFVH010000170.1:0-8811 GCA_964522465.1 uncultured Rubrivivax sp.
TGACGCGTCCAGCAGCCACGACACCGTGCGGCCCTGGGCCTGCAGCGCCTGCGCGTCCTTGATCAGGATGCCGCGCTGCGCCGCCACGCCGGTGCCGGCCATGATGGCGGTGGGCGTGGCCAGGCCCAGCGCGCAGGGGCAGGCGATCACCAGCACCGACACCGCATGGACCAGTGCGTCCTCCCAGCCGACCCCGGCGACCGCCCAGCCGACCAGCGTCAGCAGCGCCACACCCATGACCACCGGCACGAAGACCGCGCTGACGCGGTCGACGGTGCGCTGGATCGGCGCCTTGGCCGCCTGCGCCGACTCCACCAGCCGGATCACGCGCGCCAGCGTCGACTCGCCGCCGACGGCCGTCGTGCGCACGCGCAGCGCGCCTTCGGCATTGATCGCCCCGCCCGTCACGCGCTCGCCGGGCCCGCGCGCCACCGGCATGCTCTCGCCGGTCAGCAGCGACTCGTCGACATGGCTGCGGCCTTCGGTCACCACGCCGTCGACGGCGATGCGCTCGCCCGGGCGCACGCACACGATGTCGCCAGGGCGCACACGCTCGAGCGGCAGTTCCACCTCCGCGCCGTCGCGCAGCACGCGCGCGGTGTCGGGCCGCAGCGCGTTCAGGGCGCGGATGGCGTCGGCGGTGCGCCGCTTGGCCCGCGCCTCCAGCGCCTTGCCGAGCAGCACCAGCGCGATCACCGCCGCCGAGGCCTCGAAGTACAGGTGCGGCGCCCCGCCGTGGTCGGCATGCCGCAGCATCAGGTAGACCGACAGGCCGTACGCCGCCGAGGTACCGATGGCCACCAGCAGGTCCATGTTGCCGGCCCCGGCCCGCAGCGCCTTCCAGCCGGCGCGGTAGAACCGGGCCCCCAGCACGAACTGCACCGGCGTGGCAAGCAGCCACTGCACCCACGCGGGCGGCATCGCGTCGATGCCCAGTGGTGCCAGGGCCATCGGCGCCACCAGCGGGAAGGCCAGCGCCAGTGCCAGGAAGACGGGGCCCCAGGCATCGGTGCCGCGGATCAGCGCGCGCATCCCCTCCCCCACCTGCTTCCACCCGCCCGTGGCGCGGGGGGTGCGGGCGGACGACAGATCGGCCGACGGCGCGGCGCCCCCCCGCGCCCACGCCAGGGCGTCGGCCCCGCCGTGCGCCACCGCGTAACCGGCCTTCTCCACCGCCACTTCCAGCGCTGCGTCCGAGGTAGACGGCAGCACCGTCAGGCTGGCGCGTTCGGTGGCCAGGTTCACCGAGGCCTCGACCACGCCGTCCACACGCTGCAGCGCGCGCTCGACACGGCCCACGCACGAGGCACAGGTCATGCCCTCGATGGGCAGCGAGGTCTGGCGCACCGGCACCTCGTAGCCCACGCGCTCCACCGCCGCGATCAGCGCGGCCAGGCCGACCTTGGCATCGGCCTCGACCAGTGCCTGCTCCTGGCCGAGGTGGACGTCCGCCCGCCGCACCCCCGGCACCACCCGAAGGGCACGCTCGACCCGCACGACGCAGGACGCGCAGGTCATGCCCGCAATGGGCAGGCGCAGCGTGACGGGGACTTGCGCGGCGGGGGCGGCGTGCATCTGGATCTTGTGTGGAACGTCGGACAGGCCGGGGCACATCGCCCCGCCTCAGCGCCTCAGCGCGTCAGGGGAAGATGAGGACGCCAGCCGAGTTTGCCACCCTGACGGCGCCTGGGTCTGCCACCACGGCCCGGTGAGGCCCCACCCGCCCGCTGGGTCACCGATTCAACCGGGCGCAGGACGAGCCGGGGCCGAGCTCATGCCATTCGCCCAGCCGATGACACGCCTGCCCTCACGCGCGGCCCAATAGGAAACGGTTCCGGGGACCTCGCGCCGACGTTCGAACTCTTCGCGCGAAAGAATGACGATGTCCACGCCCACACCCATGGATCCGACGGCCCGATGGATCCTCAGGTACTCGGCGGTCTTGTCGCTCACCCTGTCTTCGATCACCATCAGGTCGAGGTCGGAGGCTGGATCGGCATCCCCCCTGGCGTAGGAGCCGAACAACACCACCTCGGCCGGACTGCTGGCAGCGTCGGCCGCGCGTCGGGCGGCGTCGAGGATGGCTTGCGGTTCGAGCATGGAAGTCAACGATCGAAAAGGCGATCAGAACGCCTGCAGCGTGCGGCCGAGACCGACTCGATACACCCGAGGTGTGGCGCAACCCCCGCGTGTCAATTCTCCACTGGCCATTTTTGCATCGCTCGCCGCGGATGCATGGCCGACTCGGCGGACAGGCGCCCGGCGACTCGGCCCAGATACTCGCCATAGGCCTCCACCGCCGCCGCACGGCCACGCCGTGCATCGATGAGTTCTTCCAATTCGGCGGGCGAGACGACGAAGGCCACCGTGCGCCCCCGTGTGGTGACTGACACGGGCTCGCGCTGCGCGGCGTTGATCAACTCACCAAAACGGTTCTGAGCCTCGACGGAAGTCACGCCGGGCGGCGTCGAGGAGGGCTTGCGGTTCGCTTCCCGCCGGGCCCCTTCGACGCCTGCGCGACCCTTGCGCCCCCTCCCTCGAAACCCACCACGAAATCTTGCATAAGTTCGCATATTTCACGAAACTGGACATGCCCAGGGCCGCCACGGCAGCGGTCGGGCACACCAGCGCGAACGGGCCGTCGACAGGCCGGAGGAGACGCGATCATGGAGACGATGACGGGTTCGGGCAAGGATCGGGTGGCCGCGGCGCCGCAGGGCGAGGCCAGCGCCGCGGACGGGATGGACCGGGGTGACCGCCCGACGGAACCCGAACCCGAACCCGAACCCGAACCCGAACCCGAACCCGAACCCGAACCCGAACCCGACCCGGGCACGGACACGGACCCTGACCCCGGCGCACCCGCCGCCGGTCCCCGCGCCTCGGGCGCGCCGCTGCCGCTGTTGCCCGAGCCTGCGCCGTGCGGGATCGGTCTGGTGCAGCTCGACCCGGTCACGCGCCGCATCCTGTCGGCCAACGCGTGTTTCTGCGCCCTCTGCGGCTATGCCGTGGACGAGCTGGTGGGGATGGACATCGACCAGCTCAACCCGCCGCAGGACCGCTTCGACCCGGTGCGCTTCGCCGCCGTGGCGCGCGGCGATGGCGACGGGCTGCGCGAGCGGCCGCTGCAGCGCAAGGATGGCGGCGTGGTGTGGGTCGAGCTGGCGGGCCAGGTCGTGCGCGACGCGCAGGGCCGGGCGCTGTGCGTGCAGGCCGTCGTGCTCGACGCCAGCGCACGGCGCCGGCATCTGCAGGCCATGCGTGAGCGCGAGGCGCGACTGGCCTTCCTGGTGCGCCTGAGCGATGCGCTGCGGCACCTGGACGAGGCACCTGCCATCGCCTTCGAGGCCTCGCGCCTGCTGGGCGAGTTCGTCGGCGCCGACCGCGTCGGCTACGCCGAGGACGGCGGCGACGGCCAGAGCGTGACGGTGGCACGCAATTACACGTTCGGCGTGCCCGGGATCGAGGGCCGCTACCGCTATGCCGACTATGGGGAGGATCTGGTCCAGGCCCTGCGCGCCGGGTGCACGGTGGTGCGGCCCGACATCGCGAACGACCCGTCCCTGAGCGCGCACGAGAAGGCCTCGCACGCGGTGCTGCAGCTCGGCGCCACCGTCAACGTCCCCGTGCTGAAGGGCGAGCGCCTGGAAGCGATCCTCTTCATCCACAGCCGCGCGGCGCGCAACTGGTCGGCCGAGGAGGTGGGCCTGTTCGAGGACGTGGCCGAGCGCCTGCGGGCCGACCTGGAGCGCGCCCACGCCGAGACCGCGCAGCGGGCGATCGCCGCCCAGCTCGAGGCGGCGCTGGCCAGCATGAACGACGCCGTGTTCATCACCGACGTCGAGGGCCGGTTCGTCCAGACCAACGACGCCTTCGTCAGCTTCCACCGGCGGCGCAGCAAGGCCGAATGCCCGCCCACGCCGGCCCAGTGGGCCCCGCTGGTGAACGTCAGCCACCTCGACGGCACACCGCTGGAGATGTCGCAGTGGGCCGTGCCGCGCGCCCTGCGCGGGGAATCGGGTCACCACCTCGAGTACCGCCTGACCAGGCCCGACACCGGCCAGACGTGGATCGGCAGCTACAGCTTCGCACCCATTCGCGGCGCCGGTGGCGCCATCACCGGCGCGGTCATCACGGCGCGGGATGTGACGCACTTCAAGCAACTGCAGGCCGAACTCGCCGCGGCGCACGACGAGTTGCAGCGCCTGGTCGCCGCGCAGGACCGCGCACTGGAGGACGAGCGCCTGCGCATCGCGCGCGAACTGCACGACGACATGCAGCAGAGCCTGGTGGCGATGGTGATGGAGGTGGGCACCGCGCGCGCGGCGATCGCCGCCACGGGCGCGGCCTTGCCGGGCGCCGACGACGCCTTGGTGCGCATCGAGGCGTTGTCCCGACGGGCGATCGCCGCCACGCGCCGCATCATCCGTGACCTGCGGCCGCAGGCCCTGCAGGAACTGGGTCTGGAGGCCTCGCTGCAGGCCCTGGCCGAGCAGTTCGCCGCCCACTGCGGGATCGCCTGCCGCGTCGACACCCGCGGCCTGGGCCGAGCCGATCCGCAGCACCTGGCCAACATCGGCACCTGCGTCTACCGCGTGGCGCAGGAGGCGCTGAACAATGTCGCCAAGCACGCCGGGGCGCGGAGCGTGCGCATCGCGCTGCACCGCCGCCGCAACGGCGCACTGCGACTGGCCGTGGCCGACGACGGTCGTGGCCTGGCGCCCGGCGCCCGCAACCGCCGGGACACCTACGGCCTGCTGGGCATGCGTGAGCGCCTGCGCGCCGTGGGCGGCACGCTGGAGGTGCGCTCGCGCCCCGGGCGCGGCACGACGGTAGAGGCGATCCTGCCCGCGCCGGCAGGCGTGACCGACCGTCAGACGCGCCGCGCCCCGTCGCGCCGGCGCAAGCCCGCGACGGAATTCACAGCCACAGCCACAGCATCGCCAACGACCCCAGCGTGACCGGCACGCCGAGGCGGGCGTGGTCCCCGGCACCGAGAGCCACCCCGTCGCGTGCGGCCAGGTCGGCCACGATCAGGTTGGCGATCGAGCCCACCAGCAACAGGTTGCCGGCGAAGGTGCTGACCAGCGCCAGCGTCAGCCCGGCCTCGAACCCCTGCAGGTGCGGCAGCAGCAGCATCACCGCCGGCACGTTCGACACCAGGTTGGACAGCGCCACGCCCGCCACCAGCAGCACCCCCGGCTCCGACAGCCGCACGCCCTGCGCGGCCAGGGCCGCCACCGCCTGCGCCGCCAGTCCGGTGGACTCGAAGGCGTGGTTGACGACGAACAGGCCGATGAACAGCAGCAGCAGGGGCCAATCGACGAAGCCCATGACCTGGGCCGAGTGCAGGCGGCGGCTGAGCAGCAGCACGGCCGCGCCCACCAACGCGACCACGTCGCGGGGCAGGTCGGTGAACAGGAAGAGGCCCATCAGCACCGCCGCCACCCCCAGCCCCTTGGCACTCTGCCAGGCGTCGAAGGCCGGCGCTTCGGCCGGACGTGGCACCGGGGGCATCGACGAGGGCATCCGCGCAGCCGCCGGCGTCATCGCCGCCGTCGCCCCCGGCGCTTGGCGCAGCGCCCACCACAGCACCGCCCACAGCCACAGCAGCGCGCCCAGCACCGGCGGCAGCGCCGCGGCGGCGTAGGCACCGAAGGGCAGTTGCAGCACCGAGCCGATCAGCATGTTCTGCGGGTTGCCGATCAGCGTGGCGGCCGAGCCGATGTTGGCCGCGCACGCCAGCCCCACCAGCAGGGGCACGGGAGGCAGTGCGCGCTGCAAGGCGATGCGCAGCACCACCGGCGTCATCGCCAGACACACGACATCGTTGGAGAACACCGCCGACAGCGCTGCCGCCACCGCGATCAGCGCGGCCAGCAAGGTCGGGGGGGCCAGCGGCAAGGCGCCCACCCGGCGCGTGACCTCGGTGTAGAAACCGCCCAGGCGCATCTGCGCGGCCACCACCATGAAGGCGAACAGCAGCACCAGGGTCGGCAGGTCCACCGCGCGCGCCGCGTCCTCCACGTCCATGCCGGTGACCGCGATCATCGCAATCGCCCCGAGCAGCGCCACGCCCGAGCGGTCCAGTTTCAGCCGCGGCAGCCCGCCGACGAACATCCCCAGGTAGACCACGGCGAAGATCGCCACCACGGCGGCATCGACCAGCGGCGCGGGCAAGCTCTGCGGTGACATGTGAAGACCCTCCAAAGGGCCGGGCGCTGCCCGTCCCGGCCGCCGCGGGGGCGCAAGAAAACGTGAAGGAGCCCGGCGACTTCTCGTGAGGACGGTTGTGAGCGGGGCTCGGGCCGTGGGCCACCGCTGTGGTGACGCGCGACTCGATGAGCAGGCAGTGCAGTGTCGCACCGCGGGCGCAACGGCCTGGGAAAACGGCCTGGGAAAACGGCCTGGGAAAACGGCCTGGGAAAACGGCCTGGGAAATGCGGCCTGGGAAATGCGGCCTGTGACCCCGGGCCCGCACAGGCCCAGCCGCTGCGCGGCCGCCGGCGCTACGATCACCGCATGAAGACGAAGCACTCCGCCCAACCCCCGGCCGCCGCCCGCCGTGTGGCAGAGCCGACGCGCCAAGCGGCCATGCGCGCCACGCTGGCGCTGGCCCTGAGCGCGGCCGGCCCGGCGCAGGCAGACACCGTCGGCTGCGTCACCACCGCCTGGAAGCTGATCGGCGCCAACCACCGCGTCTGCGTCGAGGCCTTCTCCGACCCGAAGGTGCCGGGCGTGACCTGCCACGTCAGCCAGGCCCGCACCGGCGGCATCAGCGGCGCCTTCGGCCTGGCCGAGGACCCGTCGCAGTTCTCGCTGGCCTGCCGCCAGACCGGCCCCATCACGCTGCCCGAGCGCCTGCCACGCGACGAGGTGGTGTTCTCGGAGGACACCTCGCTGCTGTTCAAGGAGACGCGCATCGTGCGCATGTGGGACGAGCGCCACCGCACCCTGGTCTACCTGGCGATCAGCCGCCGCGTGATCGAGGGCGCCCCGGCCAACAGCCTGTCCACCGTGCCCGTCATGCCCTGGGGCGGCGCGCCGGTGGCGGGCGGGTCGCGCTAACTGAGCAGCGCCGAGCGGAATGGCGCCCCGCTCAGCCTAAACGGCTACTGATCCACGAAGGCCCGCTCGATCACGAAATCGCCCTGTCGGGTGGTATTGCCCTCCTCGAAGCCGCGCCGCTCGAGCAGGGCCTTCAGGTCGCGCAGCATCGCGGTGCTGCCGCAGATCATCACGCGGTCGTCGGCCGGGGCCAGGTCGGGCAACTGCAGCATCGCGGCCAGGCGGCCGCTGTCGATCAGGTCGGGGATGCGGCCCATGGTCGGGAAGGGCTCGCGCGTGACCGTGGGCACGTAGCGCAACTTGGCGCTGACCATCTCGCCCAGATACTCGTGGCGCGGCAGTTCCTCGGTCAGCAGTTGGCGGTAGGCGAGCTCGGCCACCTCGCGCACCCCGTGCACCAGCACCACCTGCTCGAAGCGCTCGTAGACCTCCGGGTCGCGCACGATGGACATGAAGGGCGCCAGGCCCGTGCCCGTGGCCAGCAGGTACAGCCGCCGCCCCGGGCGCAGATAGTCGACCACCAGCGTGCCCGTGGGCTTGCGCCCCACCAGGATGCCGTCGCCCGGTTGCACGTGCTGCAGCCGCGAGGTCAGCGGGCCGTCGGGCACCTTGATGCTGAGGAACTCCAGGTGCTCCTCGTAGTTGGCACTGGCCACGCTGTAAGCGCGCAGCAGCGGCTTGCCGTCCACCATCAGCCCGATCATCGTGAAGTGCCCGTTGGAGAACCGCAATCCGGCGTCCCGCGTGGTCTTGAAGCTGAACAGACGATCGGTCCAGTGATGGACCTCGAGCACGCGCTCGGTGGGAAAGGCACTCATCGGGGGGCTTGACAGAGGAGATTGACAACCGCGGGCGTCAGTGTAGGGCCAAGGGAAGATTCGGCAGGCTTGCCGCACACCCTAGGACCCACCCCGGTCATACGTTGACGATCCAACCCGACGCCCCGCATACCGGGCACCTCATGCCTGGCCAGCCCACGCACATGCACGCCGACCAGGAATGGGAACGAGGTGGCGCAGGCCGTCGCGGAAGCACTCGGCCGAGATCGCCGCACGGGCGGGCGGTGGCTGTCGCAGGCGTCGTTACCGACGCGGTTCGTCGAACGATCGAAGCGCCGGATTGCCTTGCACGAGCACAGGTGACGGCCGAGCCAGCACATGACCGCAACGCGGCTGGCAGATCCCCATACACCCGCATCGCCAGCTTTTGGCATCATCAACCCCTGTCAACGCCTGACCCCGGCCCCACGCCGCCCCATCCGATGCCTGCCCTGACCCTCACCCTCAACGGCCGCGCCGTGGCCACCGACCTCGCGCCGACGACGCTGCTGATCGACCTGATCCGTGAGCATCAGCATCTGACGGGCACCCACAGCGGCTGCGACACGGCGCAGTGCGGCGCCTGCACGGTGCTGGTGGACGGCCAGCCGGTCAAGGGCTGCAGCGTGCTGGCACTGCAGGTGCAGGGCCGGGAAGTCATCACGGTGGAGGGCCTGCCCGCGACGGCCGGTCTGCCGGATGAGGCGATGCACCCGCTGCAGGAGGCCTTCATGGCCTGCCACGGCCTGCAGTGCGGCTTCTGCACCCCGGGGATGCTGATGGCCGCGGCCGGCCTGCTGCGCCACAACCCCGCGCCGAGCGATGCCGAGATCGTGCACGCGCTCGAGGGCAACCTGTGCCGCTGCACCGGCTACGTCAACATCGTCGCGGCGGTGCGGCAGGCCGCGGCGGCGATGGCGGGGGG
>CAZFVH010000171.1:0-8456 GCA_964522465.1 uncultured Rubrivivax sp.
CTTGATGGTGCAGCCGGCGGCGCTGCGCTCGGCGCTGGCATCGGACAACTCGAAGGCCTGCTCGACCTTCAGGTCCGGCAGGCCCTCGATCTCGAGGATGCGACCGGAGAACACGTTCTTCTTGCCCGCCTTGGCCACCGTCAGCAGTCCTGCCTTCAGGGCGTAGTAAGGGATGGCGTGCACCAGGTCACGCAGCGTGATGCCGGGTTGCATCTTCCCCTTGAAGCGCACGAGCACCGATTCGGGCATGTCCAGCGGCATCACGCCGGTGGCGGCACCGAAGGCCACCAGACCCGAACCCGCCGGGAAGCTGATGCCGATCGGGAAGCGGGTGTGGCTGTCACCGCCTGTGCCCACCGTGTCGGGCAGCAACATGCGGTTGAGCCAGGAGTGGATGACGCCGTCACCGGGCTTGAGCGAGATGCCGCCGCGGTTGCTCATGAAGGCCGGCAATTCGCGGTGCGTCTTCACGTCCACGGGCTTGGGGTAGGCCGAGGTGTGGCAGAAGCTCTGCATCACCAGATCGGCGCTGAAGCCCAGGCAGGCGAGATCCTTCAGCTCGTCACGCGTCATCGGGCCCGTGGTGTCCTGGCTTCCGACGCTGGTCATCTTGGGCTCGCAGTAGGTGCCCGGACGGACGCCTTGACCCTCGGGCAGGCCGCAGGCACGGCCGACCATCTTCTGCGCGAGCGTGAAGCCGGCGGTCGTCGTGGCTGGCGCCTGCGGCAGACGGAACACGGTGGAGGCGGGCAGCCCCAGGAAATCTCGCGCCTTGGCTGTCAGCGAGCGGCCGATGATGAGGTTGATGCGACCACCGGCACGCACCTCGTCGAAGAGCACGTCACTCTTGAGCTGGAACTCGGCCACCACCTCGCCGTTCTTCACCAGCTTGCCGTCGTAAGGCTGGATCTCGACGGTGTCGCCCATATGCAGTTGGGAGACATCGACCTCGATCGGCAGTGAGCCCGAGTCTTCCTGCGTGTTGAAGAAGATCGGTGCGATCTTGCCGCCGAGCGTGATGCCGCCGTAGCGCTTGTTGGGCACGAAGGGGATGTCCTGCCCGGTGTGCCAGACCACACTGTTGGTGGCACTCTTGCGGCTCGATCCCGTCCCGACGACGTCGCCGACGTAGGCCACCGTGTGGCCGCGAGCCTTGAGGGACTCGATGAAGGCGATCGGCCCGCGCTTGCCGTCTTCCTCGGGTGTGATCCCCGGGCGCGCGTTCTTCAGCAAAGCCAGCGCGTGCAGCGGGATGTCCGGACGGCTCCAGGCATCGGGCGCGGGAGAAAGATCGTCGGTGTTGGTCTCACCCTCGACCTTGAACACGGTGACGGTGATGGAACGCGGCACTTCCGGGCGGGAAGTGAACCATTCCGCCTCGGCCCAGCTCTGCACCACGGACCGCGCCAGCGTATTGCCTGCACGGGCCTTGGTGGCGACGTCGTTGAAGTAGTCGAACATCAGCAACGTCTTCTTCAGACCTTCAGCAGCTACCGGACCGACCTCGGCGTCGTCCAGAAGTTCGATCAGCGGGTGGACGTTGTAGCCGCCGACCATGGTGCCGAGCCATTCCGTGGCCTGCGCACGGCTGATCAGGCCGACGTGGACGTCTCCGTGGGCGACGGCCGCCAGGAAACTTGCCTTGACCTTGGCCGCGTCATCCACGCCTGGCGGCACGCGATGCGCCAGCAGTTCGAGCAGGAAGCCCTCCTCACCGGCGGGTGGCGCCTTGATCAGTTCGATCAGCTCGGCGACCTGCTGTGCGGACAGGGGCAGCGCGGGAATGCCGAGGGCGGCGCGCTCGGCGGCATGTTGGCGATAGGCGGGAAGCATGGGCGTCTCTCCTCAGGGTTTTTCTGGATTCTATGTCTTATATAAGACCTGGTCACGCGAAAAAGCACTGACGCACCGCGGCCGGCAGCCCATGCGGGTCGGTGCGATGCGCGCGCTCGAGCACGTGCCAGAAGTAGCGATAGCTCGCGCGGTCGTGCAGCATGTTGCGGTGGCGGATCGGTGCCCAGTGCGCGGCCTGGGCCTTGTGCAGGATCTCGGCCGCCTCGTCGACTTCGGCAACCGTTGGTGCGAAGGCCTCGACGATTGTGCGCACCTGCGCGGGGTGGATGCTCCACATCCGGGTGTAACCCAGCAGTTCGCGCGCCATCTCGACGGCCGTCTCGAGCGCGCGCGTGTCGCTGAACTCGGTGACCACACAGTGCGAGGGCGTCTTGCCATGCGCATGGCAGGCCGCGGCGATCTCGAGCTTGGCGCGCACGATCAGCGGGTGGTCGAACTGGCCCGACGCGCCCATGGCCGACTGCGGGATCGCCCCGCGATGCGCGCTGACGAAATCCATCAAGCCGAAGGACAGCGACTCGATGCGCGGATGCGCGGCCAGTGCATCGACCTCGCGCAGTGCGCCGTGGGTCTCGACCAGCGCGTGCAGCGGGATCGCACGTGCACCGGCATGGCGGCGTGCCGCGTCGTCGATGGCGTCCACGGCGCGCTGCAGGTCGCGCAGGCCGCGTGGCTTGGGCAGCATCAGGTATGCCAGACGCGTGCCTGCGCGCCGGACCAGCACGTCCACGACCTCCTCGAAGCGCGGATGGTCGACCGCCTGGATCCGTGCGCCGACCCGGCCGTGCAGATTCGCGGGCGATTGGACGAGCTCTGCGATCAGGTGCGCGTGGTCGACCTCGCCGCCCACCGGGGCGCCGTCCTCGCTGTCGAGCGTGACATCGAACACCGGGCCCAGTTCGGCCTGCAGGGCCAGGCTCTTTCGCATCCGCGCCTCGACCCCCGCGTAGTGGTCGCACACCGGTATCGGGACGGGGGAAGGTTCGCCCGGGTCGAACAGGGCTTCACGGGGGTGGGGCAACGGGCTCATGTGGGCGGTCCTGGGATCGTGCGTCGGCGCCGGTCGACTCGGGCCATGGCAACGCCTGGGGGTGTTGACGCGGCCGACACACCGAGGCGCAGCGTGCCCATCCGAACCGGGGCTAGTGGCTTTCCCGGATTGTCGGCGAGCCTGACCGGTGGGAGATTCCGGCTCCCGTCAATGGTATGACGAACAGGAGAGCCACGCCATGAGAAACCGCCCATCCGCATCTGTCGCCCCTTCGCTCGTTCGCCGCGCTGTCGTCGGCCTGTCCCTGGCCGCGCTGGCGGGTGGTGTCCTGGCGCAGGACTGGAAGCCCAACCGTCCGATCACGATGATCGTGCCCTGGGGGGCCGGCGGCGGCACCGATGCCACCGCGCGCATCCTGGCCAGCATCATGGAGAAGGACCTCGGCCAGCCGGTGAACGTGGTCAACCGCACGGGGGGCTCCGGGGTGGTCGGACACGCCGCCATCGCCAGCGCGGCGCCGGACGGTTACACCATCGGGCTCATCACCGTGGAGATCACGATGATGCACCACCAGAAGCTGACCGACCTGAACCCGACGAGCTACACACCCATCGCGCTGGTCAACCTCGACCCGGCCGGCTTCCAGGTGCGCGCCGACGCGCCCTACAAGTCGGTGAACGACGTGCTGGCCGCGGTCAAAGCCAACCCGGGCAAGTTCAAGGCTTCGGGCACCGGCCAGGGAGGCATCTGGCACCTGGCGCTGGCCGGCATGCTGCGCAGCGCAGGCATCGACCCGGCCGCCGTGCCCTGGGTGCCGTCCAACGGTGCAGCGCCGGGTCTGCAGGATCTGGCCGCCGGCGGCGTCGAGTTCGTGCCCTGCTCGCTGCCCGAGGCGCGTTCGCTGATCGATGCGGGCAAGGTTCGTGCGCTGACCGTGATGGACACGCAGCGCGCGGCGCTGTTCCCCAACGTTCCGACGCTGAAGGAGGCGACCGGGCTTGACTGGACCACCGGGGCCTGGCGTGGCGTGGCTGCGCCGAAGAACCTGCCCGCCCCCATCGCCGCGCGACTCGAGGCGGCCGCGAAGAAGGCCTACGACAGCAAGGAGTTCAAGGACTTCATGCTGCAGCGAGGGTTCGGCCTGCTCTGGGGCAATTCGGCTGACTTCGCGAAGTTCATGGCCAAGGGCGACGCCGACATGAAGGCGGTGATGACCGCCGTGGGACTGGCGAAGTAAGTGACAGCCGTTGATCGCCGGGTCGGCCTCGTGCTGGCCCTGCTGGGCATGGCGGTTCTCTGGTCGGCACGGTCCTTCCCGGACGTGCCGGGTCAGCGTCTGGGCGCGGGGTTCCTGCCCATGATCGTCGGGGCGGGGTTGGTCGTCTGCGCGGTGCTGTTGATGGTTCGTCGCCCGCGCGGTGTCCAGGACGCCGGCGCCTCGGATGGGTCCGGGCCGGGCGCTGAGCGTCCCTGGCTCGGCGCGCCGTTGTTGGTGCTGGCCAGCATCGGGGTGTATGTCGGCGTGGCGGACGTGCTGGGTTTCCTGATCGTCGCACCGGTGTGCCTGCTCACACTGTTCCGCGCCTTCGGCCTGCGCTGGGGCCCGGCCCTCGCCTGGGCCCTGGCGGGCACCCTCGCGGTCCACCTCGCGTTCTACAAAGGCTTGCGGGTGCCTTTGCCCTGGGGGGTCATCCCCCCGTTCTTCTGACTTCCCTGCGATCGGTCGCCCGATCGTTCGATCCGTGGACGCACTCGCCACCGCATTCGGTCTGGTCTTCCAGCCTTACGTGCTCGGGGTGATCGCCGCTTCGGCCGCCTACGGCCTGTTCGTCGGCGCCATCCCCGGGCTCACCGCCACCATGGCCACGGCCTTGCTGGTGCCGGTGACCTTCTTCATGCCACCCATCCCCGCGGTGGCCTGCATCGTCACCGCCACAGCAATGGCGATCTTTGCGGGCGACGTGCCCGGGGCCCTGCTGCGCATGCCCGGCACGCCGGCGAGTGCCGCCTATACCGACGAGGCTTATCGCCTGACCCGGTCGGGCCAGGCGGAGTTGGCCTTGGGCGCCGGTCTGGTCTTTTCCGTGCTGGGCGGGATCTTCGGCGTCCTCGTGCTGGCCATGGCGGCGCCGGCGCTGGCCGAGGTCGCGCTGCGATTCAGCTCGTTCGAGTACTTCTGGCTGGTGATGCTGGGCTTCACCTGCGCGATCTTCATCGCCGGGCGCGACCCGCTCAAGGGCATCATCGCGCTGCTGCTGGGGCTGCTGATCTCTTGCGTCGGTCTCGAGAACCCCGCTGGCGCGCCGCGCTGGACCTTCGGCAACGCCGAGCTGACCGGTGGCATCCCGCTGATTCCCTTGATGATCGGCATGTTCGCCATCTCGGAGGTGTTGCGATACGCCTGCGCGCAGGTGCGGCCGCAGATCGCCGTCGATCGTCCGTTCGGCAACATCTTCGCAGGGATGTGGGGCCTGATCCGCCGCTACCCCGCGCCGCTGTTGCGCGGCTCTGCCCTGGGCACGGCCGTGGGCGCATTGCCAGGCGCAGGGGCCGACATCGCCGCCTGGATGTCCTATGCCATCTCCAAGCGCTTCTCCAAGGAGCCGCAGAAGTTCGGCACCGGGCACGTCGAGGGCATCGTCGAGGCGGGGTCTGCCAACAACGCTGCGCTGGGCGGCGCCTGGATTCCCGCGCTCGTGTTCGGCATTCCCGGGGATTCGATCACGGCGATCGCCATCGGGGTGCTGTATCTGAAAAACCTGAACCCAGGGCCGATGCTTTTCGTCAACGAGCCGCACAACATCTACGCCGTGTTCATCGTCTTCCTGCTCGCGCAGTTGCTGATGCTGCCCTTCGGCTGGATCCTGATCAAGCTCGCCAAGCGCATCCTGCGGATCCCCGCATCCGTGCTGATGCCGCTGATCCTGCTGTTCTGCGTCGTCGGCAGCTTCGCGATCAACAACAGCATGTTCGGTGTGGTCGTGATGGGCGTGGCGGGCTTGCTCGCCTTCTTCATGGAGCGCTGGGGGTTCCCGGTGGCGCCGACGATCCTGGGCGTGGTGCTGGGCACCATGCTCGAGGAGCAGTTCTTCAGCAGCCTGGTCAAGGCAGACGGCAACTTCCTCGTCTTCTTCGAGCGGCCGATCGCCGGCACGCTGGGTGCCGTGGTGCTGCTGATCTGGTGCTGGCCGTTGCTGCGGCGCGGCGTGCATGGGATGCGACGGGTCAGGGGTTGAGCGTGGCGTGTGACATCGGACTGATCGGGCTGGCTGTGATGGGCCAGAACCTGGTCCTCAACATCGAGAGCCGGGGCTTTCGGGTGGCGGTGTACAACCGCACGGCGTCGGTGACGGACGACTTCGTCGCCCGTCACCCGGGACGCGCCTTGCAGGCCTGCGCCACGCTGGCCGACTTTGTCGGGCGGTTGGAGCGTCCGCGCAAGGTGCTGGTGATGGTCCAGGCGGGTGCGCCGGTGGATGCGGTGATCGAGCAGTTGCTGCCCCTGCTCGAGCCTGATGACATCGTTGTCGACTGTGGCAACAGCCTGTATACCGACACCGAGCGACGTGACGCCTGGCTCGCGAGCCGCAACCTGCGTTTTGTCGGCGCAGGCGTCTCGGGCGGCGAGGAGGGCGCGCGCAAGGGTCCGAGCATCATGCCCGGCGGGCCGGCGTCCACCTGGCAGGCACTGCGACCGGTGTTCGAGGCCATCGCGGCGCGCGTGGACGGCAAGCCCTGCGTCACGCACATCGGCCCGGGCGGCGCGGGCCACTTCGTGAAGATGGTGCACAACGGCATCGAGTACGGCGACATGCAGCTCATCTGCGAGGCCTGGGCGCTGATGCGCGCCGCCGGCCTGACGGTGGCGCAGACGGCCGAGGTCTTCGCGCGCTGGAACACAGGGCCGCTGCAGAGCTACCTGGTCGAGATTACCGCCCGCGCGCTCGAGCAGGTGGACCCAGACACCGGACAGCCGCTGGTCGATGTCATCCTCGACAAGGCTGGGCAGAAAGGTACCGGGCGCTGGACGCTGATCAATGCGGCGGAGCTCGCCGTGCCCGTCGGCACGATCGGTGCGGCGGTGGATGCGCGCATCCTTTCGTCGATGCGCGCGCTGCGGCTGCAGGCGGCGGCGCAACTCGGCGGTCCGTCAGGGCGCGTGCAGGTACCTGACACCGAGGCCTTCGTCGCCGCGATCCACGATGCGCTGTACGCATCCAAGGTCGTGAGCTACGCCCAGGGCCTGGACCTGATACGCGCCATGAGCGCCAAGAAGGGCTGGAACCTGGATCTGGGCGCCATCGCCTCGATCTGGCGTGGCGGCTGCATCATCCGGGCGCGCTTCCTGGCGCACATCACCGAGGCTTGGCGCGCCGATCCCGCGCTGCCGAACCTGGCGCTCGCGCCCTTCTTCTGCAACGTGCTGCGGCAGTCCGGCCCGTCGTGGCGCCGGGTCGTGGCCGAGGCCGTCCAGGCGGGCGTGCCGGTGCCGGCCTTCAGCGCCTCGCTCGCCTACTTCGACAGCCTGCGCTCACCGCGCTTGAGCGCCAACCTCCTGCAGGCCCAGCGCGATTTCTTCGGCGCCCACACCTATGAGCGTGTGGACCGGCCGGAGGGCACCTTCTTCCACACCGTCTGGCCGGAGATCGTGGAGGGGTGAGGGTCTGGCGGACCCTCAAGGGCCGACCCCGCGCCGCGCCTGGCCGCTGCTGCGACCGCAACGTCACGCTGGAGAACTCAGCTTCAACCCCACGATCCCTGCGACCACCAGCCCCAGGCTGAGCAGGCGCGCGGCGTTGACCGGCTCGCCGAAGAGCGCCATGCCCAGGATCGCGGTGCCTACCGCGCCGATGCCGACCCAGACTGCGTAGGACGTGCCCACCGGCAGCGACTTCATCGCCATCGCCAGCAGCACGACGCTGCCTACCATCGCCGCGACCGTGAGCATGCTGGGCACCAGCCGCGTGAAGCCCTCGGTGTACTTCAACCCGATGGCCCAGCACACCTCGAGCAGACCGGCGATGAGGAGCAGGGTCCAGGGCATGGGAAGTCTCGGGTGCGGCGGTGGAAGCGCCAAGGCGGCAGGCTTGCCCAGGCGGCTGGAGCACCCAGGCAGGCGGGCGCGCCCGATCGGCAGGAGCGCCGATTCAGCAGGAGCGCCCAGTAGGCAGGCACGCCCACGCGGCAGGATACCGCCGGGGACCGGCATCCGCCGCAGCGAAGTAAAGGACGAGGCCGGGCGTCGAGCCCGGCCGGGGGACATGAGCGGAGGCGGATGCCGGTCGCCGGCGGCGCGAGGCGCAGGCACGCGAGTGCCCCAGAACCAAGTCAACTCGACAAAAGACAGTCGCGCAAGGTGCAGCGCCACGAGCCGCGACGACAAGAAGCTCACGGGCCCCGACGACATCGAAACCCGCCCCGCCGCACCTCACACCAGGTGCTTCACCCCGTCCTGCTCGCCCATCAGCTCGGCCAGCGTCTTGTCGATGCAGCCCTGGCTGAAGGCGTCGATGGGCAGGCCCTCGACGATCTTGTAGCGGCCGCCCTCGCAGGTGACCGGGTAGCCGAACATCACGTCCTTCGGGATGCCGTACTCGCCGTTGCTGGGCAC
>CAZFVH010000172.1:0-6417 GCA_964522465.1 uncultured Rubrivivax sp.
CATGTCGGAATCAAAATCCGATGCCTTAACCAACTTGGCGACTCCCCTACACAGGCCACTGCCGAGACAGCGGCCTCGAAACCTCTTCAACCTGCCCAGGACCGCAAGGGGTGCCCGGGCAGGCTCCGGCACAGTCGACCGACCCAGCCTGACGGCAGCTCACCGCTCGGCCATGTCGCCTCGGGACAGACGCCCGCGCCGACCCGGGAGAACACCGCACTGCCCGACCCGGTCATTCGACTGTTGCCGAACGTCTGGGCCATCAGGCGGAGGGCTTGCGCCACCTCGGCACACGAATCCTCGGCGGCCGCCTGCAAGTCGTTGACACCGAATCCGTCGGTCCACTTGGCTGCATCGGCTGCCGGGACCGCTGCTTCAGCGTCCCCCGGAAAGCCTGGCAGTATAAGCGAAGTCGTGTCCCGCTTGAGCAGCGGGCTGCGGAACAGTGTCGCGGTTGCAATCGACGCCTCGGGCTTGAGCACCGCGAAGGTCGCGGGTGCGACCTCGCAAGCCTGCAATCGCTCGCCGACGCCGCGAGCCAGTGCGTTGAGCCCGAAGACGAAGAAGGGCACGTCGGCACCGATCCCCGCGGCCAGTTCGATCAGCCTTGCACGCGGCCAGTGCAGGCCCCACAGCCGGTTCAGCGCCAACAACACCGTGGCCGCGTCGGAACTGCCGCCGCCCAGACCGGCGCCGGCGGGGATGCGCTTGACGATGGAGATGTCGGCCCCGAGCGCGCAGCCTGCGCGCTGCTGCAGCGCACGCGCCGCACGCAGGCACAGGTCATCGGCCGGCAGCGACTCTGTCAAATCGTGACGACGCAGGATCCCGTCGGTGCGGCACTCGAGATGGAGCGTGTCCGCCCAGTCGATCAGCGTGAACACCGACTCGATCAGGTGGTAGCCATCCTGCCGACGCCCGACGACGTGGAGGAACAGGTTCAGCTTGGCCGGCGCGGCGACGTCGTACAGCGCGCGCAGACTCAAGACGGCTGCTCCAGACGGACACGCAATCGGACCGGGCGCGGGCCATCGCGCTGGACCGCGAGCAAGCCCTTGGGCAGGGCACTGACGTCCACCTCCCACCCCGCCTGCTCGAAGCCGTGGGGACGCGCTGCATGGGGCGCACCGTCCCAGGGTCGGCCCTCGAGCCAGTCGAACAGGGCCTCCAAAGGCAGGGGCTCGCCCAGCAACCGTCGGGACAGATCGGCCGGGCTGCGGAAGCGATAGGTCTCGTTGGCTGTGGCAAGCTGAACGCCGCCGTCGTGCCAGCGCGCTCGGGCCATCACCGTGCCCAGGGGGGACAGCAGGTCGAGCTCGCCGGACTGCGCGTGGCCCCGGAGCTCGAAGGCAGCACTGAACTGACGCGCCGGCTCGCCTGGTGTCTCGCTGACCTGGGCCACCAGGCGACCGATCCGCACGACGCCGGGCGGTGAGCTGGGCGGCGGGGTTGCGCAGCCGGTCAAGGCCGCGACCAGCATCAGCCCCAGCAACGTTCGACGCCGCTGGGTCACAGCCCCGGCGGCCCCGACCGCGCAACCGTCGACGGTCAGGCCGTCTTCTCCCCCAGGCATATCCAATGACCCCATCGCCGGGGTCAGATGCGGAAACGGCGTGGAACCCCTCAAGGTTGCACCCCCAACCGGGCCAGCGTCTGCCGCAGCACCTTGTTCGCGCTGTCGCGGACGAGCGCCTGCCGCCAGATGCCCAGGGCCTCGTCACGCCGGCCCATCACCCAGAGCACCTCACCGAGGTGGGCGCCGATCTCGGCATCGGGGCGCCCCTCCCAGGCCTGCTGCAGCAGGCGCCGAGCCTCTTCCAGGTTGCCCCGGCGGAATTCCAGCCACCCCAGGCTGTCCGTGATGAAAGGGTCCCCAGGCATCAACTCGAGCGCCTTGACGATCAGCGCCTTGGCCTCGTCCAGGCGCAGCCCCCGGTCGGCCAGCGAGTAGCCCAGGGCGTTGTAGGCATGGGCGTACTTCGGGTCGATCTGCATCACGCGACGCAGCAGACGCTCCATTTCGTCGATGCGGTCGAGCTTCTCGGCCATCATCGATTGCTCGTACAACAGGCCGACATCGTCAGGCCAGCGGGCCGCGGCCTGCTCGAACACCGCATAGGCTTCGGCCCACCGCTCGAGGTCGCGCAGCAGATGGGCCTCGGCGACCAGCTTGTCGCGCGCCTGCTCGTCATCGCGCTCCGGCAAGCTGCGCAGCAGGGCCCGCGCCTGCTCGACCTGACCCTGACGTGCCATCAAGGTGGCTCGGCGGGACTGCACTTCCAGCACCCGCTGCGGATCGCCGACCCGGGACAGGTAGGCCTCGGCCGCGGTCAGATCACCACGCAGCTCTGCGGCCTGCGCCAACATCAGCCACGCCTGGGACAGCGCGGCCTGACCGGGCGCCGAGTCGTCGTCATCGGTGGACGGCTCATCTTCGTCAGACGCGATGCCGACGGAGGGCGTCGACCCCGCGGGGCCGGCGGGCAGCCCCGCAACCTGCAGGTAGCGCTGGATCGCCTCCTCGGCGCGTGCGGGCTCGCGCAGTTCCAGGTGCAGGGCACCACGCAGCAGCCACGCGGCCGCCAGCGCCGGCTGCTGGCGGTTGACGATCTCGAGCTGCTCGAGCGCCACCTGTGGCCGTTGCATCCGTGCGAGGCCGCGGGCGTAGGCCACGCGCAGCGCCGGGTCGGCAGCGTCCGGAGCCAGTGCGTCGCGAACGAGCGCCTCAGCCGCCGGCAGACGCGGCATCAGGTCGATCGCCAGCAGCACCGCTTCGGGGGCTGCTGGGCTCGCCGTGAGCGCCTGCCGCGCCAGTCGCAGCGACTGCACCGCGTCGTCAGCCTGCAGCCAGGCACGGCCGCTGGCGGCCAGCGCCGAGACCCTGGCCGGACCTCGCCGCACCTCGGACAGCAGGACCGCCTCGAGCATGGTCGCCACGGCGCGCGGCTCGGAGGCGCGCTGGAACAGCCTCGGCATCGAGCCGATCAGCGCCGGCTGCTGCGCCGCGTCGGTGCGCCCGAGCAGGGCGCGAAGCGGCTCGGCCGCGTCCCCGGGCCGGTTCAAGGCTGCCAGGATCTGCAACTGCAGCCGCAGCGGCTCGACCGCCTGCGGCAGGGCGGTACGCCAGCCCCGCACCGCGTCGAGGGCGCGATCGCCGGCGCGGGCACGCAGTGCGATGTCGACGGCACGTTGGAAAAGCTGCGCCTCCCGGGTACGGCGCGCCGCCTCGAGCACGACCTCGAAGGCCACACCCGCACGCCCGTTGCGCAACTCGATCTCGGCCACCAACAACTGGTAGAACAACGGCCCGTCCAGGGACGACATTGCCGATGGCTGACCCGCCAGGGGCGCCTTCGATGCGGGTGCCGTCGGCGTGAGCTGCGCGCAACCGAGCAGTGGCAAGGCGAGGGCCAGGCCCGCCAGCCCGCGACGCCATCTCGTGGCCACCGCACGAGGCGACACGGCCCCGGCAGCGTTCGCGACGTCGGTGCCGGCACCCCCACGAGGACGATAGACCTTGTTCATGGATCGAAGCATACGCTGCGCCGACGGCGCCGTGGTCGGGGCCTGCCAGAGGCCATGCCGACAGGGCCTCGCGAGGGCGACCGTCCATCGGCGGTACGTCCCCTGGTACCCGACACAGGACTGCACCGACCGATCTCCTGCCGGCCCGGTGACCCGGTCGCCTTCGATAATCGGCCCATGCCGGAATTGCCCGAGGTCGAAGTCACGCGTCGCAGCATCGACGCGCCATTGCGCCGAGCGGTCGTGCTGTCCGCGCGCCTGGGCAAGGCGCTGCGCTGGCCGCTGGGCTGCCCGCCGCAGACCCTGGTCGGAAGGGAAGTCGGGGCCACCGTGCGCCGCGGCAAGTATCTCTGGCTGCCGCTGGGGCCACGGCCGGATCGTCCGGTGGACGACGCCGGCGGCCTGCTGATGCACCTGGGGATGTCGGGTTCGCTGAGCCTGCTGCCGACCCACGATGACGGCCAGGGCGGCACGCCGACCCCCGTCACCGAGGCCGGGCCCCACGAGCACTTCGACCTCGTCACCACCCACGGCACGCTGCGCCTGCGCGACCCGCGGCGCTTCGGCGCGGTGGTGTGGTCCGAGGGTCTGGCCGCGCCCCCGGCGTCGGCACTGCTGGCCCGGCTCGGGCCGGAGCCGGATGACCCGGCGCTGACGCCGCAGGCCTTCCACGCCGCGCTGGCGGGCCGTCGCACCGCGGTGAAGAACGTGCTGCTGTCAGGTCAGGCCGTGGTCGGCGCCGGGAACATCTATGCCTGCGAAGCGCTGTTCGAAGCCGGCATCGACCCGCGTGCCCGCGCCGACCGCATCAGTCGCCCGCGTGCCGCGCGACTGCTGCAAGCCGTGCGTGACACGCTGGACCGCGCAACGGCGCTCGGCGGCTCGACGCTGCGCGACTTCCACGACGCGCACGGCATGGACGGTGCATTCCAGGCCCAGGCCGCCGTGTACGACCGCGAGGGCCTGCCCTGTCTGCGCTGCGACGGCACGGTGCGGCGCATCGTCCAGGGCCAGCGCGCGAGCTATTTCTGCCCCCGATGCCAGAAGCGCTGACACCGCCAGCGGCCATGTCGCTGGCGCAGCGTGTGGTCGACTGGCAACGGGAGCACGGCCGCCATGGGCTGCCCTGGCAGGGCACGCGCGACCCCTACCGGGTCTGGCTGTCGGAGGTGATGCTGCAGCAGACCCAGGTCTCGACCGTGCTGGGCTACTACGCGCGCTTCCTGCAGCGCTTTCCCGACGTGACGGCGCTGGCGCAGGCACCGGTGGACGAGGTGCTGGCCCTGTGGAGCGGCCTGGGCTACTACAGCCGCGCGCGGCACCTGCACCGATGCGCGCAGACCGTGGTGCAGAGCCACGGCGGCGTCTTTCCTCGCGACAGTGCCACGCTGCAGACCCTGCCCGGCATCGGGCCGTCGACGGCCGCAGCCATCGCCGCCTTCTGCCACGGCGAGCGCGCCGCCATCCTGGACGGCAACGTCAAGCGCGTGCTGGCGCGCGCACTCGGGCACGCCGACGACCTTGCCGTCCCGGCGCACGAACGGGCGCTGTGGCGCAAGGCCGAAGCGCTGCTGCCGGACAGCGCGGACATGCCCGCCTACACGCAGGGCCTGATGGACCTGGGGGCCCAGGTGTGTACCGTGCGCCGGCCGTCCTGCCTGATCTGCCCGCTGCGCGAGGACTGCGTCGCGCGCCGTATCGACCGCCCGCAGGACTTCCCGGTGAAGACCCGGCGCCTCAAGCGCAGTCGCCGCACGAGCACGCTGCTGTGGCTGTGCCAAGGCCCGCGGCTGTGGCTGACCCGGCGGCCCGAGCAAGGCGTTTGGGCCGGTTTGTGGAGCCTGCCGGAATGGCCGGCCGCGTGCGCCACCGGCGTCGGGCTGCCGGCCTGGCCCGGTCGGTGGCGCTCGCTGCCGCCGGTCGAGCACGCCCTGACCCACTTCGACTGGACGCTGCAAGCCTTGCGATGGACACTGCCGCAGGACGTACCGGCCACCGAACGCGCGGAGATCGAGGACGCGCTGGGCGCCGGGCGGTGGGTTACCCGGGACGAAGCGCTCGCCATGGGCCTGCCAGCGCCGGTGCGCCGGCTCCTGCTGGAGGCCTCGGGAGGCCCGGGAGATTCGCCGTCCGCGGACTGAGAGGCCGGGCGTTGCCCGTCCCGCCCCCCCCCCCCGCGGGGGCGCAAGAAAACTTGGGGCGGCCCGGCGTTTTCTTGTGAGCCAAAGATCCAGCGGTGGACCGCTCCGGCGGCCACCGGACGGATCCGGTTCAATCCACCAATGCGGCTGACTTCACCTGAACCCACACCGGCCGACCGGGGACCAGCGCCAGGCGGTCCCAGGCCTTGCGCGTGATGCGGGCGAGCACGGTGTCGGCGCCCACGGCGACCTGCACCCGCACCTGCGAGGGGTGGGTATCGTCCGCGACGGAGGCCACGATGCCCGGCAGGTGGTTCTGGATGCTGGTGTGTGTGGGCTCGTGCAGCGTCAGGCTCAGGTCGCGCGCCGGCAGGCGCAGGCGCACGGCCTCGCCCAGGGCGCGACCGACGTCGCGCAGCCACAGGTGGCCGCCGTCGAGGTCGATGCGGCACAGGTGCCAATGCTCGTCGCGCGCGCCCACCCGCCCGACGAGCACCGCGCCAGCCTCGTCGCCGTCGGCCAGCGGCCCCGACAGCGCCGACGACATCGCGCCGACATCCCCCTGGGCCTGCACGCGTCCGTCCGACAGCAGCACGACGTGGTCGGCCAGTCGCGCCAGTTCATCAGCCGAATGCGTGACGTAAAGCATCGGCAGGCCCGCCCGTGCACGCAGGCGCGCCAGCCAGGGCAGGATCTCGCGCTTGCGCGCGGCGTCCAGCGCGGCCAGCGGCTCGTCCAGCAGCAGCAGGCG
>CAZFVH010000172.1:6517-8372 GCA_964522465.1 uncultured Rubrivivax sp.
GTCACGGCATCACCCTCGAGCCGCGCCGGCGCATCAGGGCCAACGCCAGCAGCACGACGAAGGAAAAGCCCACCATCAGCGCCGACAGCGCATGCGCCTGCGCGTACTCCATGGCCTCCACGTGCCCGTAGATCTGCGTGGACACCACGCGCGTGACGCCGGGAATGTTGCCGCCGAGCATGAGCACGACACCGAACTCGCCCACGGTATGGGCGAAGCACAGGATGGCCGCCGTCAGCAGCCCCGGCCAGGCCAGCGGGAGCGCGACGCTGAAAAAGGCGTCCAGCGGCCCGGCGCGCAGCGTCGCCGCCACCTCCATCGGGCGACGGCCCACGGCCTCGAAGGCGTGCTGGACGGGCTGCACCGCAAAGGGCAGCGAGAACACGATGGAGCCGATCAGCAGGCCGGTGAAGGTGAAGGGCAGCGTGCCCAGCCCGAGCGCCTGCGTCACGCGTCCGACCCAGCCGTCCGGCCCCATGGCCACCAGCAGGTAGAAGCCGAGCACGGTGGGCGGCAGCACCAGCGGCAGCGCCACGGTGGCCGACACCGCGGCGCGCCAGCGCGAGCGCGTCGTCGCCAGCCACCAGGCCAGCGGGGTGCCGATCAGCAGCAGCGCCACCGTGGTGGCTGCCGCCAGCCGCAGCGTCAGCGCGATCGCCTGCCATGCCTCGGGGCTCACGGCTCGGCCCTCCCGCGGCCGATCGACCGGCGCGCCCCGTTACGGGGGACCGCCTGGCTCACGGCTGCGCTCTCCAGCAGCGGGCCGACCCGCACGCCAGGCTCCGAGAGGGCGCCTGCCTCACGGCGCGTACCCGAAGTCGCGCAGGATGCGGCGGGCCTCGTCGCCGCGCAGGAAGCGCAGCAGCGCCCGCGCGGGCTCGTGGTCCTGCCCGGCTTTCAGCAGCACGGCGTCCTGCAGGAGGGGGTCGTGCAGGTCCGCCGGCACGACCCAGGCAGAACCCTGCGTCAGGCGCCCGCCCTCCATCACCTGCGACAGCGCGACGAAAGCCATCGACGCATTGCCGGTGGCCGCGAACTGCCAGGCCTGCGCGATGCTCTGGCCGGTGACCAGACGCGGCGCCAGGCGGGCCTCCAGCCCCAGCCGCTGCAGCACCTGCATCGCTGCCGCGCCATAGGGGGCGACCTTCGGGTCGGCGATCGCCAAGCGTGTCAGGCGCGTCAGGCGCTCGTCGCGCAGCACCGCACCGGCCGCGTCGACCACGCCCGGATCGCGGCTCCACAGGGCGAGGCGTCCCGTGGCGTAGGTGAGGCGGGTGCCCGGCACGGCATGGCCCTCGGCCTCCAGGCGCGCGGGGGTGCGGGCGTCGGCCGACAGCAGCACCTGGAAGGGCGCGCCCTGGGCGATCTGCGCATGGAGCTTGCCGGTGGATGCGTAGGCGGCGACCACCCGATGGCCGCTCGAGCGCTCGAAGGCTTCGGCGACGCGCTTCATCGGGGCGGTGAAGTTCGCGGCCACGGCCACCGTGACTTCGCCGGCCCGCGCCATCGCCGGCCGGACCCAGGTGATCGGCAGCAAGAGCCCCCACACGAGGATCGAGCGTCTCAGCGGGGAAGGATCGTCAGGGATGGGCACCATCGGCACGCGTTCGCTATTCACTTCCTGAATAGCGTTCAATCTAGCACGGTTCGCCCGGCGCCCAGGGTGACCTCGGACCGTGCGGACGCACGCCAAGTTCATCGAGGGCGATGACGGGCTGCAGTCATGGGCCCCTGCCCCTGCCCCCGCCCCCGCCCCCGCCCCCCGGCCCCCCCCCCCGCCCCCCCCCCCCCCCCCCCCCCGCCCCCCGCCCCCCCCCCCCCCCCCCCCCCCCCCCCCCCCCCCCCCCCCCCCCCC
>CAZFVH010000173.1:0-8352 GCA_964522465.1 uncultured Rubrivivax sp.
AAGTAGGACATCGTCAGGCTACTAAAACCATGAACAGCCTCCTTCGGGAGGCTGTTTGTCTTTCTGCACTGATGAAATATCAGTCGCGGTCGATGTCTTGGATCAATCTGCGGACGCTCAGGGGTGACAGTTGCAGCAGACGCCCGATCTCGACCAGATCGTCCGGGATGGCTCCATCCGTCCATCCTTGAGCCGTGTGTCTGGCCATCCGCACCGCCAATTCGACGATGCGCACCCGCAATGGGTTTTCGCCGTTATGCCCGTCGAGCGGGGTGACCAGCAGAGCGGCCAACCGCCACCTGTGCATCAGCGCGTGCTGTGCTTCGATCAATCAGACGTTCAGAACCGCTTTTTGCGCCTGGACTGAGCGCAGGCCTGGGCGACTGCGCAGGCGCGCTCGGATGTTCAGCGCGAGGTCCGGTTCCTTACACCTTACACCATAGCAATATCTCCGCCACATCGTGCAGCAGTGCTGCACTGCGCAGGAGCGCAGCATCCGGATCCATTCGATGGACGGCAAATGCAAGGGCGAATCGCGCCGCTCTGAATGAGCGCTGACGTACCGTCTGGAACCCCTCCATGGCATCTGGCCTGTCGTGAAACGCAGATTCCACGCTGTTGAGGTTGTCGAACGCAATGAAGAACGGGTATCACCCCGATCATCAGCAGTGCGCCCAGCTACATGCTGCGGCGGTACTGACCGCCGACTTCGAATAGAGCCTGTGTGATCTGGCCGAGGCTGCACACGCGCACAGCCTGCATCAGGATATCGAAGACGTTCGCACCTTCGATCACGCCCTGTTGCAGCCGCTCGAGCATCTGCGGTGCGACGTGGGCGTGTCGCGCCTGGAACTCCTGGAGGCGCAGCAACTGGCTGCGCTTTTCGTCCTCGGTGGAACGCGCAAGTTCGATCTGATCCGGCACAGGGTCGCCGTGCGGGTTGCGGAAGGTGTTGACGCCGATGATCGGATGCTCACCGGTGTGCTTGAGCATCTCGTAGTGCAGGCTTTCCTCCTGAATCTTGCCGCGCTGATATCCCGTCTCCATGGCCCCAAGCACGCCCCCACGCTCCGTGATCCGTTCGAACTCGGTCAACACCGCTTCCTCGACGAGCTCGGTGAGTTCGTCGATGATGAAGGCGCCCTGGTTCGGGTTCTCGTTGCGAGCCAGTCCCCACTCCCGGTTGATGATCAACTGGATGGCCATCGCACGGCGCACCGATTCCTCGGTCGGTGTCGTGATCGCCTCGTCGTAGGCATTGGTGTGCAGGCTGTTGCAGTTGTCGTAGATCGCGATCAGCGCCTGCAGCGTCGTGCGGATGTCGTTGAAGGCGATCTCCTGGGCATGCAGGCTCCGACCGGAGGTCTGGATGTGGTACTTCAACTTCTGCGAGCGCTCGTTGGCTCCATAACGGTCACGCATGGCCGTGGCCCAGATGCGCCGCGCAACACGTCCGAGCACCGTGTATTCCGGGTCCATGCCGTTGCTGAAGAAGAAGCTCAGATTGGGTGCGAAGTCGTCGATGTGCATGCCTCGCGCCAGGTAGGCCTCCACGAAGGTGAAGCCGTTGGACAGGGTGAAGGCCAATTGGCTGATCGGGTTGGCGCCTGCTTCCGCGATGTGATACCCCGAAATCGAGACCGAATAGAAGTTGCGAACGCCGTGTTGCACGAACCATTGAGCGACGTCGCCCATGACTTTGAGGCTGAACTCGGTGGAGAAGATGCAGGTGTTCTGGCCTTGGTCTTCCTTCAGGATGTCGGCCTGGACCGTCCCGCGCACCTGGGCCAGTGTCCACGACCGGATCCTCGCGCGTTCTTCTTCGTCGGGCTCTCGTCCGTGTTCGGCGCAGAACTTGTCGATGTTCTGGTCGATCGCCGTGTTCATGAACATCGCCAGGATCGTCGGAGCCGGTCCGTTGATGGTCATGCTCACCGAGGTGTTGGGGTGTGTCAGGTCGAACCCCGAATACAGCGCCTTCATGTCGTCGAGCGTGGCGATCGACACGCCTGAATTCCCCACCTTGCCGTAGATGTCCGGCCGCAGGTCGGGATCGTGCCCGTACAGCGTGACCGAATCGAAGGCGGTGGACAGCCGCTTGGCCGGCATGCCTTCGGACAGCAGCTTGAAGCGGCGGTTCGTCCGGAAAGCATCACCCTCGCCGGCGAACATGCGCGTCGGGTCTTCGTTCTCTCGCTTGAAGGCAAAGGTACCGGCGGTATAAGGGAACGAGCCGGGCAGGTTTTCCAGCAACAGCCATTTCAGCAGTTCACCATGGCACTCCCAGGTCGGAAGCGCCACCTTGTGGATTCGGCTGCCCGACAACGTGGTGTGGGTCAGACGGGTGCGGATTTCGCTGTCGCGTACCTTGACGATGTATTCATCGGCCCGATAGGCCCTGACCACTTCGGGCCAGCTCTCCAGGAGGCGTCGACTGCAGGTATCCAAACCTTGCTCGCGTTCCAGTGCGATCGCCCGAGCCGCTTCGGCCGCGCGCGGCTTGTCGGGCTTGCCTTGCGCCAGCATGGCGGCAGCCGCGCGGAGCTGCTGGACCTCGCGGGCGATGACGGCTTGCCGGCGCGCGTGGCGCTTGTAGCCCCGCACCGTGTCCGCGATCTCGGCAAGATAGCGCACTCGAGCACCAGGGACGATGCTGCCTTGCAGCGTACTGTGCCGCGTGGACACGGTCGGCAGCCTGCCCTGCGAGCAGCTCAGACCGAGCGACTCCAGACGTGGTTTCATCGCCTGATACAGCGCCGTCACGCCGTCGTCGTTGAAGCGGCTGGCCATGGTGCCGAAAACCGGCATGTCGTCGAGCCGCGTGTGCCAGGCTTCACGGTTGCGCTGTACCTGCTTGGCCACATCGCGCAGCGCGTCGGCTGCCCCCTTGCGGTCGAACTTGTTGACGGCGACGTATTCCGCGAAGTCCAGCATGTCGATCTTCTCGAGCTGGCTCGCCGCGCCGAACTCGGGCGTCATGACGTACACCGGTACGTCCACCATCGGCACGATGGCGGCGTCGCCCTGGCCGATGCCGGACGTCTCAACGATGATGAGATCGAATCGGGCCGCCTTGCATGCGGCGATCACGTCGGGCAACGCCCGACTGATCTCGCTGCCGAAATCCCGTGTGGCCAGGCTGCGCATGAAGACACGAGCCGATGCCAGCCCGGCCGGTGTCGATGGCGTGGGAGGGTCTGCGTCGTCACGGTCTACCGATGGAAGCCTCGGCCACGGGGAGATCGCGTTCATCCGGATGCGGTCACCCAGGAGTGCGCCTCCACTCTTGCGCCTGGAAGGGTCGATCGACACGACTGCGATATGCAGCCGGTCACCCAGATCAAGTCGCATGCGGCGGATCAGTTCATCTGTCAGGCTGGACTTCCCGGCGCCGCCCGTGCCGGTGATCCCGACCACGGGCACGCGGACCTGTCGGGCGGCGTCATGCAGCGCGCGCACGAAGCCTGCATCGGCCGTGCCGTTCTCGAGTACGGTGATCGCGCGGGCCAGGGCCCGCCAGGCAGCATCGTCGTGTCCGCAAAGCACCTGCACGTCCACCGGAGCCTGCCCGGACAGGTCCCGGTCGCAACGCATCAGCATTTCGCCGATCATGCCTTGCAGGCCCATGCGCTGGCCATCCTCGGGGCTGTAGATGCGCGCCACGCCGTAGGCTTGGAGTTCGCGTATCTCGGCCGGGACGATGACGCCGCCGCCACCGCCGAAGACCTGGATGTCGGCCCCGCCTCTGGCGCGCAGGAGGTCGAGCATGTACTTGAAGTACTCGACATGCCCGCCCTGATAACTGCTGATCGCGATGCCCTGGACGTCTTCCTGTAGCGCGGCGGTGACCACTTCGTCCACCGAGCGGTTGTGGCCCAGGTGGACCACCTCGGCCCCCATGCTCTGGAGGATCCGCCGCATGATGTTGATCGCGGCGTCGTGCCCATCGAAGAGGCTGGCGGCGGTGACAAAACGCACCTTGTGCCTCGGGCGATATTCGGCCAAGGCCTTGTGTTCGGCGGACAGATCAGTCATGGGTGGACTCGCAGGGCGGAAGAGCACGACTGCGGCAGGAAGCGCCGGCGATCGCCGGACGGATGTGAGCCACAGCAATTGACGTTCACGTCAACGGTGATCATGCCACCGACCGCGTGCACACGCCCATGGTGCGCCTGCACGGCGCTCGGGAATGGATGGGGGCCGTCAGTGGTTACCATCGCGCCCTGGGATTTCCGGAGGGGATCGAAGGGAGTGGCATGGCGTTCCTGGCCATCGACATCGGCAACACGAGGCTGAAGTGGGCGATCTTCGACGCCGAGCGGCCCGGTGCGCGCGTGCTGCGTCACGGCGCGGTGTTCCTCGAGCACATCGAAACCCTTGCAGACGGCGAATGGCAGTCGGTGCACCCACCGCACCGCATGCTGGGCTGCAACGTCGCCGGTGACGGCGTGCGCAAGCGCGTGGAGGAGCAACTCGAGATCTGGGATCTGGCTCCGCGCTGGGTGTCGTCGTCGGCACATGCCGGTGGCGTGACCAACGGCTATGACCACCCCGGCCGCCTCGGTACCGACCGCTTCGTCTCGCACATCGGCGCGCGCTGGCGTGTCACGCGCAGCGGGCGCGTCGAGCCGGTGCTGGTCGTGATGATCGGTACGGCGGTGACCGTGGACGCGATGGACGCACAGGGACATTTCCTCGGCGGGCTGATCCTGCCAGGACACGGCATCATGCTCAGGGCCCTGGAGAGTGGCACCGCCGGCCTGCGGGTGCCCACCGGCGAAGTCGTGCAGTTCCCCACGAACACCAGCGACGCCCTGACGAGCGGGGGCACCTACGCCATCACCGGCGCCATCGAGCGCATGCGCCGCCACATCGAAGCGCGATGCGGTCAGGCACCCCGCACGCTCGTGACCGGCGGCGCAGGGTGGAAGGTGTCGCCCTACCTGGACATCCCGCACGAGCTGGTCGATGCCCTGATCTTCGATGGCTTGCTTGTGCTGCAGGAGGAGCACCGGCAGGCGTGGACCTGACGGCTGGGGCCCGAGACCCCAGGGTCACAACACGTAGCGCGACAGGTCTTCGTTGCGTGCGAGCGCGGACAGCCGCTCGTCGACCTCGGCCCGATCGATGACGACGGCGCGTCCAGCCATGTCCGGTGCATCGAAGCTCAATTCGTCGAGCAAGCGTTCCATCACCGTGGCCAGGCGTCGCGCACCGATGTTCTCGGTTCGCTCGTTGACCTCGAAGGCGATCTGCGCCAATCGATGCACGGCATCAGGGGTGATCTCCAGCGTCACGCCCTCGGTGGACAGCAAGGCCTGGTACTGCTTCAGCAGGCTCGCGTGGGTGCTCGACAGGATGGCGACGAAGTCGTCGACCGACAGGGCCGCCAACTCGACGCGGATGGGGAATCGCCCCTGGAGCTCCGGGATCAGGTCGCTCGGGCGTGACAGGTGAAAGGCGCCGGAAGCGATGAACAGAATGTGGTCGGTCTTTACGACGCCGTACTTGGTGCTCACCGACGTGCCCTCGACCAGCGGCAGCAGGTCGCGCTGCACGCCTTGGCGGCTGACCTCGGCATTGCCGTGCTCGCTGCGCGAGGCGACCTTGTCGATCTCGTCGATGAAGACGATGCCGCTGGCCTCAGCATGGGCCAAGGCGGTGGAGCGGATCTCGTCCTCGTTGACAAGCTTGGCGGCTTCCTCGTCGACCATCAGGCGCAAGGCCTCGCGCACCTTCATGCGGCGACTGCGGCGGCGGGCGCTGCCCATCTGCGAGAACAGACCCTTGAGCTGCTCGGCCATCTCCTCCATGCCCTGGGGGCCCATGATCTCGAGTGCCGGGCGCGGCTCGGCCACGTCGACCTCGATCTCCTTGTCGTCGAGCATGCCCTCGCGAAGACGCTTGCGCATGATCTGACGCGCCGTGCTGTCTGCCGAACCTGGCGTCGTACCGTGGTCCGATCGCGGGGGTGGCACCAGCACGTCCAGCACCCGGTCCTCGGCGGCATCCTCCGCCTGGGAGCGCTTGAGCCGCACCTGACGCTCGCGCTCCTGCTTGATCGCGACTTCGACCAGATCACGCACGATGGTGTCGACGTCCTTGCCGACATAGCCAACCTCGGTGAACTTCGTCGCCTCGACCTTGACGAAAGGCGCATCGGCCAGACGCGCAAGACGCCGGGCGATCTCGGTCTTGCCCACGCCGGTCGGGCCGATCATCAGGATGTTCTTCGGCGTGATCTCGCTGCGCAGCTTCTCGTCGACCTGCTGGCGGCGCCAGCGGTTGCGCAGGGCGATGGCCACCGCGCGTTTGGCCGCAGCCTGGCCGACGATGTGGCGGTCCAGTTCCGATACGATTTCGCGCGGCGTCATGGACAGCTCACTCCAGCACCTCGATCGTGTGGTTGAGGTTGGTATAGATGCACAGCTGGCCCGCAATCGTCAGCGACTGCTCGACGATCTGCGCCGGCGACAGCGTGCTGTGACCCTGCAGTGCCATGGCTGCGGCCTGCGCATAGGCGCCGCCTGAGCCGATGGCTACGATCCCACGCTCGGGCTCGAGGACATCGCCGTTGCCGGTGATGATCAGCGATGTCTCGCGGTCCGCCACGGCCAGCATCGCTTCCAGGCGGCGCAGCACGCGATCGGTGCGCCAGTCCTTGGTCAGCTCCACCGCTGCGCGCACGAGATGCCCTTGGTGCTTTTCCAGCTTGGCCTCGAAGCGTTCGAACAGCGTGAAGGCGTCGGCCGTCGCGCCGGCGAATCCGGCGAGAACCTGCTCGCGGTACAGCCGCCGCACCTTACGGGCACTGGCCTTGATCACGATGTGACCCAGGGTGACCTGGCCGTCACCCCCCATGGCCACAGTCCGCCCCTGGCGAACGCTCAGGATGGTCGTGCCGTGGAAGGTCGCGGCTGCGTTGGCGCCGGGCTCAGTCACCGAACATCTTCTGCTTGAGCTCGCGACGCTTCTGCGCTTCGAGCGAAAGCGTCGCCGTCGGCCGAGCGAGCAGCCGCGGCAGGCCGATGGGTTCGCCCGTCTCGTCGCAATAGCCATAGTCGCCGCTGTCAACCCGCGCCAGCGCCTGGCTGATCTTCTTCAGCAGCTTGCGCTCACGGTCGCGCGTCCGCAACTCGAGCGCATGCTCTTCCTCGATCGTGGCCCGGTCCGCCGGGTCGGGCACGATGGTGGTGTCCTCGCGCAGATGCTCGGTGGTCTCGCCGGCGTTGGACAACAGGTCGTCCTTCTGCTGCTGCAACCGGGCGCGGAAGAAGTCGAGCTGCTTGTCGTTCATGTATTCCGACTCGGGCATCGACAGGAGCTCGACCTCTGTGAGGTCGCGGCCGGCCTTGCGCTTCCAGACGTCTGCAAGTGCGGGGTCGGGCTTCACGGTGGTGGGTCTGACAGTGTCCATGGGCTCGATCGGCGGGCGTGCCTGGGTTGGAGCGGGGCCGAAACGATCGGCGAACGAATGCGTTGACAGGCCCTGACCCGCCGTGCCCGACGGTGTGAGGCTGTCCGTGGGTCGGCCGACGCGCGCGGTGGGAGTGGCGGGGGGCTTGCTCACGGGGCTCTCCTGGTCGGATCGACTCCCAGACGCATCGCCTTCGGCGGACGGTGCGGACTGGGGGGGGCTGCGCGGGGCGGTCATCACCATCGTGACCGCGTTCTCCGGTATTCAGGGCGGCGCGATTCTATCCACGCCCTGTGTCGCCCGGTGGCCTTGCGCCAACGCTGCACGGGCGAGTCGAAACCGTTCGACTGACGGTGGCTTCGGGCATGCACCCGTTCAGGCCAGGCACTGCTCCAGACCCTGGGCGAAGATCTCCCGCGGCAGGTCGATGCCGATGAAGACCATCTTGCTCGACTTGGCCTCGCCCGGCGTCCACTTCGGGCCGAGATCGCTGCCCATCAGCTGGTGCACGCCCTGGAAGACAACCTTGCGATCGCTGCCCTTCATGTACAGCACCCCCTTGTAGCGCAGCATCTTCGGCCCGTAGACCTGCACGATGGCGCCGAGGAAGTCTTCGAGCTTGGCGGGGTTGAATGGCCTCGTGGAGCGGAAGACGAAGGACTTGACGTCGTCGTCGTGCCGGTGGTGGTGCGGGTGGTCGCAGTGCTCACCGTGCGCGTGGTCGTGATCATGGTGGTCGTGATGATCGTGCGAGCCGTCGCCGTCGGCATTGAGGAAATCCGGGTCCACCTCCAGGGTGGCATTGAGATTGAAACCCCGCAGGTCGAAGACCTCGTTGATCGACACTTCGCCGAAATGCACGGCCTTGTGAGGTGCCCGGGGGTTCATGTGCTTGAGGCGGTGGCTCAGCGCCTGCACCTGCTGCGGGTCGACCA
>CAZFVH010000174.1:0-8155 GCA_964522465.1 uncultured Rubrivivax sp.
TGAAGCAGACATCGCCGATCGTGACCTGCTCGCCGGCCGCCTTCTTCTTCGAGCTCGTCTCGATGATGGTCGGACAGGCCTTGCCGCCGAACAGCAGGCTGGTGGTGTCGCTCTTCGGGTCGCAGCCGATCAGCAGCACCTTCTTGCCCTGCTGGGCCATCATGTAGCTGAGGTTGGCGAGCGTGAAACTCTTGCCGATGCCGCCCTTGCCGTAGATCGCGATGATCTGGGTGGACTTGCTCGGCGGCTCGGTGGAGACCGGATCGGGCGGAACCGCGGCCTCCTCCTTCAGGCGCTGGTCGCGCACGAACATCACCGGGGACGTGGGGGCGTTCATCAGTGCGGTCTCCAGTCGAGGATCATCTTGAGGCAGTCGGCGTCGCCGAAGGCCGTGCGGTAGGCGGTGCCGGCATGCGCCGGCACGTCGTGGTGCGTGATCAGCCCGTCGAGTGACAGGCGACCGCTCTCGGCCAGTTCCTTCACCGCCAGCAGGTCGGGGCGCTTCCATTCGGCGGCGCAGCGGATCTGCGCCTCGCGCATGAAGGCCGGCGCGAACATGAAGTGCAGCGGCTCGGTGTAAAAGCCGGCCAGCACGATCTCGCCGCCAGGTGCCAGGCGCATCACGAGCTGGTCCAGGATCTGCGCGTCCCCGCTGACGTCGTAGATGGCGCGGTAGTCGCGCCGCGGGTCGTCCTGCGGGGCGACGACGGCGTAGCCTTCGGCGCCGTGCTGCCGTGCCGGGTTGATCTCCCACACGGTGGGCGGCGGGAAGCCGGCGACGACGACCATGCGCGCGAGCAGGCGGCCGAGCACCCCGTGGCCGACGATGAGCTCCGGAGGCACGATGTCGGTGCGCTTCCCGGCGTCTGCCACCGCGTGGTAGGCCGTGGCGGCCAGCGCCAGCAGAACCGACTTCTCGCCCAGCGCGTCGGACACCGGCGTCAGGCGCGAGCCGGCGGAGACGATGCGCGAGGCTGCGCCGCCGAACAGACCGCGCACTTCGCCATAGCAGCGCGCACCGGGCACGAAGACCCTCTGGCCAACCGACAGACCGCTGTCCGGTCCGGACTCGAGGACCCGACCGACGGACTCATAGCCCGGCACGAGCGGGTAGCCCATGCCTGGGAATTGCGGCATCCGACCGTTCCACAACAGCTTTTCGGTACCGGTGCTGATGCCGCTGAACTCGATGGCGATGACGGCGTCGGCCGGGCCCGGGGCATCCAGCGCGATCCGGCGCAGGGCCAGATGCTCCGGCGAGTCCAGGACGATGGCTTCAGTCTTCATGTGGATCGGGATGGTGGAGGTGGCGAGTCGGAGGAACCGTCCGTATCGATAGGTGTCATTCTGATACGACTTTTACAACTGTCAAGTCAAATTGACACGAACACCACAGGCTGCGTTGTGATCGAAGGTTTCCAAAGTGCCCGGACCGGCTCAACCCGGCACGCGCGCGGTGACGATGCCGGCCTGCAACGGCAGGCGGGTGGATACCGTGCGCGCCCCGACGAAACCGGCCGCGTGGAGCAGTCGGGTCATGTCGGATGCCGATCGGCACTGACCCTTGCCCATCGCGAGCAGGTAGAAACCGAAATAGGCGTCTCCCATCGCATGTGCGCCTGGCGTGCGCGCCATCGGCTCGGCCACCAGCACCTCGCCGCCAGGGGGCAAGGCGGCCCGCACGGCCCGCAGGATGGCCAACGCATGGGCGTCGTCGTGGTCGAACAGCACCCGCACGAGCGTGACAAGATCGGCGCCGCGCGGCAACGGGTCGTCGAAGAAGCTGCCGCCGTGGGTCTGGATGCGGTCCTGCAAGGCCAGGTGGGTCAACCGCTCGCGCGCCAGAGCCGCCACCTCGGGCAGGTCGAAGAGCATCAGCTGGAGGCCGGGGAAGCGCTGCGCCAGGGCCGCGACGAAGCGGCCCTCGCCTGCGCCCACATCGAGCACCTTGCGATGGCGCGCGAAGGGCCAGGCATCGAGCACCTCGTCGATCACCATGGGCTGTGATGCCGTCATCAGGGCCGAGTACTCCGCCACGCGCTCACGCGACAGGGCGCCCGGGGTCTCGTAGGCCGCGTAAGGCCAGTAGGCCGACATGGAGGATCCAGCGCCTTCGTTGCGCAACAGGGCCACCGGGTCGCGCAAGTCGGCGTACAGCGCCGCGTGGTGCTCGACCATGGCCTTCAGGGCGGTGTTGCCTACGATGGGCGCCCCGAGAGGCCCGAGCCCGAAGCGTGCCCCGCCGCGACGCTCGAGCAGCCGGATCGACACCGCGGCATCCAGCAGGCGTTGCATGGCGCGCTCCGGCACGGCACAGACGCCAGCCAGTGCCGCCGCCGTCATGGGCCCCTTCGCACCGAGACGCTCGAACAGATCCAACCTTACGCAGGCCGTCAGCACCTGGGTGTAGACGAATCCCGCCACGAGATCGAACAGGTCGGCGGCGTGACGTCGGGCCAGCGGTCGCGTCAACCAGAAGCCTGCCGCCCAACGCTGGAAGCGGTGGCTGGCCACCCAGCGATCGCGCCATTGCGACCACCGGTCACGCCAGGACAGGCTTCCTGGTGCCGCATCTACGAGCGTGGACGACGTTCCGGCATGCATGGCGGCCCCCCCGCCTCAAGCCGCCACCCGCCACGGCGCAGCCATCTGCGCGGGCACCAGGCGTTCGGCCTCGTTGCGCACCAGCGCGCGCAGCATCGGCGCGCCGGGACACGCCGGAACGGCGTCGACCGCCTGACGCACCAACTGATCGAAATGTCGCAGCGCCGCCTGCAGTCCGCGTTCGCGCGCGATGCTGGGCCGGCCGAGGGCGGCGTCGCGCCCGATCGGCTTGCCCAGCGACTGCGCATCGGCCAGGACGTCACGGATGTCATCGGCTGACTGATAGGCCTCTCCCAACCACTCACCGAGCGCGCGCCAGGCCTCGGCATCGCCGCCCGCCGACTGCGCGCCGGCCACCGTTGCCGCCGCGAACAGCGAGCCGGTCTTCTCCCGGTGATACTCACGCAGCGACACCGCAGGCTCGCATTCCCAGGCTTGGCCGGCGACGATTCCCCCGGGCAAGCCGACCGATCCGGCAATCGTCGACAGCAGCGCCACCAGACGGGAAGGCGAGGCGGCGCCCGCGCGCGCCAGCACCTGGAAGGGCAATACGATCAGCGCATCCCCCGCCAGCACCGCCAGCCGCTCACCGAAAGCGCTGTGCACCGACGGCTGACCGCGGCGGGTGGGGGCATCGTCGAAACAAGGCAGGTCGTCATGGACCAGCGACGCGCAGTGCAGCATCTCGATGGCCACCGCCGCGGCATCGGCCAGTGCAGGTCGGTCGTCACCGCAGGCCCGCGCCACCGCCAGGCACAACTGCGGGCGGATCCGCGCCCCGCCCGGGAAGACAGCATGCCGGACCGCCGCCGCCAACATCGGTGGACATCCCGGGCCCTCGGCCGAGCGCAGCGCGGCCTCGAGGGCGGTTTCGATGCGATGGATGACGGCCATGAGCACTCCCAGACCGCAGCGGGACAACCCGATGTCATCCTGAACTGTCAATCCTATATGTCACGCAGGATAGACACTTGTGCGCTTGGCGTCAACCGTTCGCGACACCGCGGGGTCGGGTCCGCTCCGGCACGGGTCCGATCGGACGCCGGCGGATCAGGCGGGCAGGTGGGCCCGCATCCAGGCCAGCACCCGCCCGGGTGCCTCTTCGTGTGCCAGATGGCCGAGGTTCGACCACCGCTCCAGACAAGCATCGGGCGCCTTCAGCGACGCGACCTCGGACGCCCGTGCCGGCACCGTACGGTCCCCTTCGGTGGCGAGCAGGCGCAACGGCACGCGCAGCCGTACGAGGTCGGCCAGCAGTGGGCGCAGATCCCATTCAGCCATCATCGCCATCACCGCCGACACGTGAGCACTGCGTCCGACGAGTCGGGCATAGCAGGCCAGCCCTTCCTCATCCAGGCGTGAGCCCGTGCTCGCAACCAGTCGCTCGACCGCACGACGTCGCCGGGCCGACCACGCCAGCAGGTGGGGCAACATTGGGTCGAGCGACAGCAGCCGGGCCAGCGGCTCATAGAACCAGCGGCCTTGCCCGGCCGGCGGCAGCCAGGCGCCGTTGAGTCCCAGCACGCGGTCAGCCTCGGCGCAGCCGTCGAGGGCCATGCGCGCCGCGACGGCCGCACCGGCGGAGTGACCGACCAGACTCACGCTCGCGCTGCCCAGTGCCTTCAGAAGATCACCCACCAGCCCGGCCATGCCCGGCAGCGACAGCCCGGCGGCGCTGCCCGGGCGTTGCGTCCAGCCCTGACCCGGCAGATCCGGGACGATCACTCGTCGGTCGAGCGCCAGCGCAGGCGCCAGCGCGCGCCAGGAATGCCCCGACGCGCCAGCGCCGTGCAGCAGGACGACGTCGGGATACCGGTCGACGCGGCCGAAGATCTGGACATGCCATGCCAGCCCCCCGGCATGCACTCGGTGGCTTGCACCGCGGTGCGGCCAATCCGAGGGCAGGTCCGCCGGCAACGCGTGCGGGGTGTGAACGGCCCCAGGCTGGGGTGGCATCAACCCGCCGACATGGCGGCCTGCACCGCTCGGGCCATCCGGCCGGCGTCGGCCTGCGGCAACGGCAGGTAGCGGGCGGCCGCAGCAGCCGCCAAAGCCCGCGCAGCCGGCTCTGGGCGCACCGAGGTGTCGATCAGCAGCACCTGCCCGCCCTGCGCAGCCAGGTGCCGGGCTGCTGCGAGGGCCTCCTGCTGAGCCCGCACGCGCCCGCCATGCCCGTCACGCGCGACATTGGCACGACCATCGGTGAGCAGGACGACCACGGGCGTTGCGCCGGCACGTCGCACTTGGGCCGCCAGGACGGCCGCGGCGTCGATACCCGCGGCCAGTGGCGTGCCGCCGCCGCCGGGCAGACCGGCCAGCCCGCGGCGAGCACGCACCAACGAACGCGTGGGTGGCAGCAGGATCTCGGCACCGCGGCCCCTGAAGGCCAGCACGGCCACCTGGTCGCGTCGGACATAGCATTCCGCGAGCAGCCGTTCGATCGCGCCCTTGGCCTCTGCCAAGCGGTACAAGGCGGAAGAGCCCGACGCATCCAGCGCAAAGATCGTGGTCGTCGTGCGCCGCTGTTCCAAGCGACGCACGTGGAAATCGTCTGGCCGCACCAGGATGGGCGGGGCCCCAGGGGGAGCGTGGGCGCGTCGCAACCGCTGCCACGGCGCGGCCGCGCGCAAGGTGTCGATCAAGTGCAACCGCGCGCCGCCGCGCGGTGAACCGCGCCGCGAGCCGATCGGACGACCGTGCGTCGGCGAGGCCGCCACATCACCGGCGCGTCCGGCGTCAGGCGGCCGCCCGCGCGCAGCGCGCGCCTGCGCCGCCAGCCGTGACAGCAATCCGGCAGGCATCGCTGCCAACGCGGCCTCGACCAGACGGTCTGCCAGCGGCTCTTCGGGCACTGCAGGCGCCGGCGGCGGGGTATCGTCTGCGGCTTCCTGAGGGTCGGGCGTCGTCTCGTCGGTCGCAGGCTGGCGCGCAGGAGACTCGGGCACGGGAGGAGGTGCGGGCTCGGAAGCTTCCTCCTGCGCCGCGGCAGGCTGGCGGGTGGCCCGGGGCGCCAGCACGAGGCGAGCCGCAAGAGCGGCGTCCTCGGCGTCGGCCTCATCGGCGCCACGCCACGCCGCCGCAGCGCGCGTGCAACGTTGGGCCCACCAGCCCGCACGGGCGCTGTCGACGCCCAGGGCCAGGGTGGCTTCGCACAAGGCCTCGACCAGCGCCTGGGGCACCTCGACGCGCGCGACGCGCGCGCGGGCCGCGAGCACGTCAGCCGCCATGGTGGCGTCGGGTACCACGACGTCACGCACCGACAGGTCCTGCAGATCGACCCACAGACCCAGCCTGTCGGCCAGTGCGGGCGACAGCGGCCGGTCCTCGCCGTGGGACTCGTCGAGCGCCACCACCGCCAACCGGGCCGAGGTCTGCAGCGAGACGCCCTCCCGCTCGGCGCGCACCTGTCCGCTGTCCATCGCCGCGCACAGGTGCGCCACGGTCTGCGGTGTCAGGCGCTCGGCCATCGCAGCCACGAGCACTCCCCCGTCGGCGGCCGCCAGGAGACCCGACTGCGCCACCGGACGGCCCACGGCGAGCGTGGCTGTCAGGTCCAATCCACCGATCAACCGGTCCGTGGTCACGTGCGCGGGCATGCGCAGCAGCGGCATCCCCGGCGGCACCAGCGCCTGCAGCAGCGACAGCCAGGCATCACGCACCGGCCCGGCCTGGGCGCGCAGCACCGCTCCGCCGAGACCGACCGGGTCGGTCAGCAGCAGCGCGATCGCCTGGAAGGCGTCACCGGCCCGGCCTTCGGTGGCAGGCATCGCGACGCGGCCTAGGGCGAGGCCGTCTCGGCTCCAGGCCGCTGATCCGCAGGGAACAGGTCGGCCAGTGCACGGTCGACGCGCACGGTCGAATCCGACTCGTCGAGCGGGTCACGCCGCAGCCGGTGCCTGAGCGCCGGACGGGCCACCTGGCGCAGATGCGTCAGGTCGACTTCGCCCACCCCTTCCAGCGCCGCCAGGGCACGCGCCGCGCGCATCAACGTCAACTCGCCACGCAGCCCATCGGTGCCCAACGCCATGCACAAGCGCGCGGCGTGTTCCAGCACCGCATCGGGCACGGCGACCGTGTCGAGCCGGCCACGCGCGGCGACGATGCGCCGACGCGTGCGGTCCTCCTCACGCTTCCAACGTCCCGCAAAGGCCTGAGGATCGCGCTCGTAGGCATCACGGCGGCGTATGACCTCCACGCGCGTGGCCAGATCGGCAGGCGTGCGCACATCCACCGCCAGACCGAAGCGGTCCTGCAACTGCGGGCGCAGCTCGCCTTCTTCGGGGTTGCCGCTGCCCACCAGGACGAAGCGCGCCGGGTGACGCACGCTCAGTCCCTCGCGCTCGACCACGTTCTGTCCGGAGGCGGCCACATCGATCAAGAGATCGACGAGGTGGTCCTCGAGCAGGTTGACCTCATCGATGTACAGGAAGCCACGATGGGCACGTGCCAGCAACCCCGGCTCGAAGGACTTCACGCCCTGGCTGAGCGCGCGCTCGATGTCGAGCGCGCCGACCACGCGGTCCTCGGTCGCGCCCAGCGGCAGGTCGACCACTGGCACCGGCACCAGGGTGCCCTTGGCCGCGCCCGGGGCTCGCCGCGCTTCGCAGGGCTCGCCCTCCGCACACGAGGGCGACTTCGGATCGCAGCCGTATCGGCAACCAGACACCACCCGCATCGACGGCAGCAGACCGGCGAGCGCGCGCACTGCCGTGGACTTGCCGGTGCCGCGGTCACCGAAGATGAGCACGCCACCCACGCCTGGGTCGACCGCGGCGATCAGCACGGCGAGCTTCATCTCGTCCTGACCGACGATGGCGCTGAAAGGGAAAGGGGTCGGCATGGGAGGGGCGTCAGGTTCGGCGCCACGTACCGGGCTGGCCACGCAGGGGCTCCAGCGGAACCCGAAGCGACACGCACGGTTGACGCATCAAGATGTCAATCGAGTATAGCCATGCCCTGACCCCTTCGCGAAGGTTTCGGGCCAAAGCAGGCTACCATCTCGTCGGGTCGATGCGCGACGCCTTGCGGGCCGTACGCCGTTGCCCCTGCAGCCCCTGGATCCACACCATGGACCGCTGCGTCCCGACCTGCATCGAGATCACCGTTCAGTTCGGTGGCCGAGCCCTCGTCGGCAGGCGGCGCGGTCTTAGACGCGACCCCATGATGAGCACTGACACCCTCGCCCACCCGTCCTCTGCAGCCTCTGGCGCTCCGACGGCCCACGAGTCCCCCACGCCGCGACCGCAGACCGGCCCCGGTGCGCAAACGACACCGAAAAAGGTCTACGTCCGCACCTTCGGCTGCCAGATGAACGAGTACGACTCCGACAAGATGGTCGACGTGCTGCGCGCGGCCGAGGGCTACGAGCCGACGGCCGACCCCGAGCAGGCGGACCTGATCCTGTTCAACACCTGCTCGGTGCGCGAGAAGGCGCAGGAGAAGGTCTTCAGCGACCTCGGCCGCGTCAAGCACCTGAAGAAGAAGGGCGTGCTCATCGGCGTGGGGGGCTGCGTGGCGAGCCAGGAGGGCGCGGCCATCGTCGAGCGCGCGC
>CAZFVH010000175.1:0-8065 GCA_964522465.1 uncultured Rubrivivax sp.
ACGGAACAGAGCGGTGATAGCTAGAAGGGCTTCTTGTACGTCATAGCCATAGGTAACGGCTAGGTCCTGAGCAAGTTTTACAAGACGCTGAGTCTGGCCGGCTGATTCTTCTACAGTAAAGCCGTACTGCTTCAGAACCGAACCGAGGAATACCGAAGCCTGTGCAGCCTGTGACTGCGATAGACCGTATGCCTCTACCTCTGCACCGAAGCGACGCATCTCTGGCGTCATGGTCTCGAAGACCTGTTGTAGCGCTAGAAGGTTGCGCTCATAGCGCTGAGTAATTTCTACAGACTGTAGCGTGAACGCCTGTGCGCTTGTTAGAGCCGAGAATGCGGAGAATGCACCTGCAGCCTTACCAATGCTGCCGGCAAGGTCTCCAAAGTCCTTAGAAGCGCCTAGAAGGGCAGTTCTGGCTTGGTTTAGACCTGCCGATTTGAAGATCGACAGGATTGGGAGAATAATTGGTGCTGCCATTAGCCCTTCAAGCTCCTATTCATTTCAGCGATAGTAGCCGTCAGCAGATTGTCGACGTCTCTGGTGTATTGAGGTATGTGCTTCTCAAGTGCAGGGTACGCATAACGTGAGCCACGCTTCTGAGACTTCTCAGTAAGTTTATCGACAAATCGGATACTGTTCTGAGCGTTGATGCGGTGATCCCTTTCAACCACGCCCTTGCCGTAAAGATTGATTTTGTACTTACGGGTCTTGTATCTGCCTTGGCTGTACATTGCCTTGCCACCACGACCTGCCATATCAGCCATAACCAACGCTGGCTTCTTTACGCGGATACGCAGTACCGAAATAGCACCATCTTTGCCAGTCTTCAGACTGTAAAGTTCTTTAGTGAGGTTACGGCTCTTGTAGTTGACATCGATACCAGTATTACGAGTAACCTCAGAGTAGCTCTTTGACCAAGCAAGTCGACCGTTCTCGGTGTGAAAACCGTCATATGTCCTCCCCGGCCTTCTAGGGTATCCCAGAGGGCCTTGAGAGCCAATACGACTGAAACCCTCACGAACAGCGTTACGTGCCGGCGTACCTACTCTACGGGCCTTGGCCTTGAAGTCGTTGAATGCTTTTGGACCGAATTCTTTTAGCTGTCGCTCCAAGGCGATGAGGTTCGTAATCTCGACAGTCGGGTTGTTCCGACCGGATAGCAATTCAGCAGCGTTGAAGTTTCCGAGCGTGCCTCCAGAAGTAGCAGCAATGGCTCCGAAGCCTCTAGCGGCACCGACAAGATACTGACGGCCTATGCCAGCCAGAAGTGCCTGAAATACCAAAATTGCCGCCTATCGTCTGAGAACAATTCTACCGCAATAGAAAAACCGCCCCTTTCGGAGCGGCTTCTCTTACTGCCGTGGTGGTTGGTTCTTGGCTGAAAGCCATTTCGCCATGGTCCACAACATTCTGTCATCGAGCTGCATTAGCTCTCTGGGGGAGATCCCTGTTTCGACTGCTAGACCGGCAATGTACCAGTGAGCCGAGGAATCGCCCAGACCCCTTATTTTGGGTCTTTGTCGGAGTCTCCTAGACCCTCTACGGTGGCAGACCAATCCTCAAAGCTGAGGGTGGTTGCCTTAGTCCTCTTCTCAGAGTGCCAAGCTAGAAACAGGAGGTGAGATAGTCTCTGCTCTGTCGCTAGCTTAGCCACTGAGGTATTGAACTTGTCCTCGAAGGCAATAAGGTCAGGAGTGCTGGCCAGAATGTCCTTTGAGGTGCCGTCGGTGAACTTTACGAGTAGGTTGAATCGCATTGTTTTTCCTTACTAAGCGGTTGCGAAGGTTACTGCTCCCGAAGTTGGGAACGATACCGAGAAGGTGCTGAGGTCGCCTACTGCACCCGAGATAGGGGTGAAGGAGTTGATCAGTACGTTTGCGGTGTATAGCGGGGTGGTTGCAGAAGCGGCGGTGCCGTTAGCTGCGACGATGGTTACGGTTCCGATGGTTCCAACTAGGTCGTCGAACAGAGATGAAACTCCGCCAACACCAAAGTCAGAGTGGAAGTCGAGGGAAACGGTACCGGACTTTAGTCCACCGATTACCTCAGTCCAGCCACCAGAACCGAAGTCGGTTACTGCTACCTCAGCGGCGTTGATTACCAGCTCTGCACGTGCGCAAGAACTGGAGACGTCAGTGCCGTTCACGGTGACTTTGGTTCCAGTCACTACGAATTTAGCCATTTGTTATTCTCCTTATGCAAAGACGGTGACTGTGAATTCAGCCGCCAGATAGGTTTGGTCGTTGATTGTGATGTTACCTGACGGGCTAGAGCTAACAACGATTAGGTCGAAAACTTCACCTGACAGGCTTCTATTAGATTCTATCGCAGCTTTCACAGACTGAGCGCCTGTGGGCTGGCAGTAGGCATCTAACTTCCGTTGCATCTCTCTCTCAGCCGCACGGCCTACGATTACAGTTACAACGAAGTTATATGTGGTCAACCCATTCTGCATGGCACCGTGATAATCGATGCTGTCAAGGTTGATGACCGCGATTGGCGGAGTTGGGTTATCGATAAGCTCTGCAGAAGCACGCAAACCCGGGATAGTGCCAAGGTTGGTCGCTAGGCCCTGTCTGATTGCGGTGATGTCTGCCACTATGCCATCCGAATCTTGCGGTATGGGGCGAGTAGTGCATCGATGTCTGGATCTACGCGGCTGACTCGTACGACGCCGATGTCTCCGAAGCCAGCCACACCTAGTGGGCTGTCGTAACGCTTGAACTGACGGATTGCCAGTAGGTTACATGCCTGCTTTACATCCGTAGGGATGGCAGTGCCATAACCGAATACGCCTGTGACCTGTACAGTAGCCTCTCCGCCGGAGATAGGGTAAGTAAAGTCACCTACAGCCCTAATGCTTGTGTAAGGAGCCTTCAAGCCGCCCACAAGGCCATTTAGAGGCTCTAGCTGGTAGTCGGTAGCGGTCCAAGTGGTGTCGAAGACGCCGTCTGCGCTAGTAGAGGTCTTGAGAGTGGTCAAAGAGATTAGGTCATCAATCTCAGTGACAAAAGAATCGTTTGGGGTGTAGATACGGGTGGCCGTGCCGTAAGTAAAGACGCGCTCGCAGTGAGTGTCAATCTGGCGTGAAGCTGACTCGATACACTCTTCTAGCAGTGCATCGTCGACGCTGTCAGTAATGCGCAGAATCGCCTTTACGGAAGCCAGTGTCGTGTAGCCCTGTGAAATCGCCATGTATCTAGTTTACCTGCATCCGTCGCTTCAGCTCAGTAGTGCTGATGCCCTTCGTGTAGGGGATATACATAAGGCTGATGCTCCAAGTGTCTAGCCACTCCTGATCAAAGCCCATCTGTTTGTAGTAATCCCTACGCGCCCAGTCTGATCCGATAGCAATAACATCCGGCTCTGCTTCTAGGATTGCCGGCTTGCTATCAGCCCCGCCGTAGTTCGGGATTACCTCAGTAACGCATCGTAGCTCTGATAGCACCTCGTAGCGCTCATGGAATGACATGACAGGTGGCTTGCCCTTATAGGACTGTATAAACTCATCTGTATTCAGCGCAACGGTCACAGTCCCGATCTCTGCACAACGCCGAAGAAAATTCACATGGCCGCTGTGAACCAAATCGAACGTCCCGCCCGTGTAGACCTTTAATCCCATCGGTTATCCCTTCTGACTTTGAGCGACCAGCCTCTAGTTCCAAGGTCGTGCGCTGCGACTTTGTTCGAAAATACTGAATGATTGCGAGAGAAAGTAATGCTATTGCGTTCATTGAAGCCACTCTTGAGGGTAGAGGAGTTATCGTGATGGACTGTTGCATCTATCGTATTGAATGGAACGCCTAATTCCTGCATACGCCACTCGTAGTCGTCATCGTCATAGTAAACAGGGTGGAACACTTCGTCCCATAGCCCTGCCTTCATAACCGACCCCTCAGTCGGTATTACGCAGCTCCACTTTGGGTTCACGTTGACAAAGTTGAATGCGTTTGTATCTACATTCTTTGCGATCTGCTCAAGAGCGCCCGGTTCGAACCAGCTATCGTCATTTGGGATGACCCAGTATGGTGCGTGTGGCGTTGACTTGATAATCAGGTTCCAAGCACCGTTAGCGCCGAGTCCGTGAGGCACTCTGATAAGCCATGTGTTCTGAACGTATTCTGAAGTCTTAGGCTCAAACTCTTTTTTACCTGAGTTGTCAACAATCACCAGATGCTCTACCGGATAGTCGATAGAGTCAAGCAAGCGCTGAGCCAGATCAAACCGACTCAGCGTTGCAAACCCTAGGACTGGAATCACTTGAATAGGCCCTTGAAGAAGGGCAGCCAGCCAGTCTCCCAGACATGCTCTACATCGAACTGCATGGCGAACTCGCGTGCTACCTCGCTCTTCGCTCTGTCAGCCTTGTATGCCTCTTCCAGAGCAGCCACGGTCTTTGGAATCGATGGAATCTGGAAGAAGGATGCCTGTGGCTCGTCCCAGAACGGCTGTCCGTCAATCTTCCAGCTATCAGGTGATGCTAGGTCCTTAGATGCGGCGAAGTTGCTTGTGATGACGCGAGTGCCACATGCCTGAGCCTCTACGGTAGGAATACCGAATCCCTCGCCATAAGACGTGCTGAGTAGCACATCAAAAGTCGTGTAGAAGGCGGCCATCTCCTGCTCGCTGTAGCCAGTGCGTAGCTTGTAAGGATCTGGGAAGATGATGCACTCTTCACTTAGTCCAAGCGACTGAAGCAGGATTGGCAGGTTGAATCCGCCGTACGCCTTGCTCGGCTCGGTGTGGATATACAGCTGAGCGTCAGGGTGAGTCTTACGGAAGATGCTGAATGCTAGAAGGTTCTCTGCGAACGCTTTACGGTGAATCTGTCCATTGGCTTTGTTTGCCGCAACCATACCGACTACAAACGCATCTTTAGGGATGCCCATGTATTCGCGTGTATCTACATTGTTTATCTTGTAGGTTGGCTTATAGACCTTGGTATCGATACCGTGTGGAATGTAAACATTTTCAATCCCTAGTGCGTCAAGCTGTTGCTTGCCATGAGGCGACATTGTGACAGGTGTTACATTGTCACGCTTTAGAAACTGAATTACGCCCGGAGGTGGCGTGATGTGGTCCAGTGGAACCCATGACACGATTGGGCCGTCATACTTCAGATCGTTGTAGACCCAAACGTCGTAGAGGGTCATCAAGATGGTCTTTAGGTCTGGATTCTGAGCTGCGAAGTCATTAGTCCAGACGGGCATTACATCGGTGCCGTAGAGGGTTAGGCCGCGAGGATAATGAGGCACCTTCTGGCCATTTATCTTTAGCTCAGATTGCCTGCCCTCTAGCCCATAGTTAGATAGAGCGGCAAACTTCATACCGTGACGGACTATGCGCTCAGCTAGAAGCTGGCCTTGGTTTCCGTAGCCTGTGGGCATACCGGGAGTGTTAGAAGCTAGCGCTATAGCGCCCTTTATCTTTTCGTAGGTTGGCATGGAATAACCATAGCAAATAAAAGTAACCCCTGCTATCTGGGGTTACTAAAGGCTTGCGCTGCCGCCCAGCGTACGCGCCCAGCTGTCAAATCTGGTATAGCTGCCTTGTTTATTCTCTTAGGAAAGAATCGAACATTTACATAATAGCAAAAAGAGACCCGCCCGTGCAACCTACAACACGGACGGGCCTCAGTTTAGTTCAAAGACTAGCTTGCGCCGCCCTTGAAGTACTTGATGTGGCTTGCGTGAGTCAAGTCACCATCAACGCGCATCATTACTCGATAAGTAATAACGTCTTGGTTGAATGCGTAGTCGGTCGAGGTAGCAACCTGAATTCCACCAGCAACACGAACCTTGTAAGAAGGCATGTGGCCGAATAGAACAGAACCAGCAACACCAGTGCCTAGGGCAGGAAGTGCTGGGTTCTCGATTACGTTGTAACCTGCAAAGGTGTCAGGCTGTCCGACGTTTACCTGATATAGGTACTGGCCAGCGTTGTCCTTTAGCTTACGCATTGCACCGATGGTTGAACCAGCAGCCATGTAAGCAACACCCGGTAGACGACGAGCAGCACCATCAAGGGTGTACTGAAGGTCGATTAGGTTGTCAGCGGTGAAGCCACCGGTAACACCAGTTCCACCAGTTACACCGGAGCCAGCAGCGGTCTTGATACCGTTTGGCTGGTTTGAACCAGTGCCGTTGGTAAGAGCGTTGTTGACTGCGAAGCCTAGGCCGTTACCAGCCTGCTCTGCAAGGTGTGCCGAGATGTCAAAACCGGCGTCACTGACCAACTCTGCCGCGACGGGGATGAGCAGACCGTACTTGTAGGCTCCGAGAGTGATAGAGCTGTAGGTAGGCTCTGACTCGTCGATTGCAGAACCAGCAGCCTTTAGGGTTGCGGTGCTGTAAGCGGTCAGGGTTGGGATGGTGATGTCCTCACCGGAGGTGGTGTTGATGCGCTGTCCAACGTCTAGCATTGGGCCAACTAGGCGAGCAACGTCGAATACCTGATCGAAGAACGACTTTGGTACGGTGTTGTCGCTTGGTACTAGGGTGCGCTGCTCGAAGGTGTGAGCGCCGCGGGTAGCAGCAATCTCGCGTAGAACTGCAGATGCAGAACGCTCCTCCTGAGCTGGTAGAGCGAAGCCCTTAGCGGCTACGGAAGCCTCTACGGAACGCTCTTCGTTGCGCTGTGCAACTGCGATAGCAGCGTCGGCAGAACGGATGTCGGCCTCGATGCGGTCAATCTTCTCTAGTTCAGCAGCGTCTAGTCCACGCTTCTCTGCCTCTGCAGCCTCGATAACATCGCGGATCTGCTCGGTCAGGTTAGCACGGAGTTCCTGCTGAGCCTTGATGAACTCAGACATTTAGTCTCCTTATAGTTTCTAATGGGTACCAGCCGCGCTGACGCAGACTGAATCACGGCAGAGCTGACTCACATCCGTTATGTAAATTTTACAAGGTATTTCCCCGGGTAATGGAAAACCCCGGGGTGAAAGGATAAGCTCCCCGGGGCGAACCCATCTTGGCAGAGGTTAGCGTGTTTCCTCTGGCTTGGTTATGCGGGTTTCTTTGGCTGGCCCACTGGATGCGCTGCTAACAGCCGCGGGAGCGTCTAGGCCAACGATTGCGTCTGCCCACTTGTCAGCCAACTCGGCTACTGGGCCTGACTCTGGGTTGCCGGCAACCTCAAGGATTACCTTCTTGATTTGTTCTTTAGTTGCCATGTTACTTTCCTGTCAGTAGAGATAGCTTCTTTTTCTTCAGTTCAAGCATAGTTAGGTCGCCCGCGTCCTCTGCCTCTTCGGCTGGGAGTAGCGAGTCAACAACCTGCTTTAGAAGGCGGCCCTCGTCCTCAGTCAAGGACTTGCCCTCTTCTACCTTGATCCATGCGTCTGCTAGTGCATCTGCATCGACATCTGCTCTTAACGCTACCGAGTCAAGGCCACGGACCGTAGTGGTACCAGCGGTGCTTGAGTAGGCAGGGAAGGCAACGATTGAAACTTCGTGGAGTCTTACGGACTTCAGAGTGCGCTGTGAGCCATCTGCGCTCCACTCATCGCCACCCTGTGGAACAGAGAAGCCGAAGCTCATGGAGTCAACGTCACCACGACGGATTAGCTCTGCAGCGTCACGGCCAGCGGTGGTGTTAGGTAGCTCACCCTTCACGCGAAGACCACGCTCGTCCTGCCAGACTCTTAGAGTGCCTGCACGGGTTGAACCGAGTACGGAGCCGGTGTCGTGGTTCCAGAGAAGCTTGATGTCGTTACGTGCCTCTAGCGAGCGGGTGAACGCACCGGGTGCGATTCTCTCGATGAATGGCAATGGTGCCGAGTTAGTGTTGAATACTGCCGCGTACCCTTCAAAGGTCATGCCGCCGTTTTCTTCACGCACCTCCAGCTCTACTGGGTTAGTGCGAGTTTCTACTTTAGACAATGCTTGGCCTTTCGCTCTGCCTTCATTTTCTGCTTCTAGTCTAGCAACGACGCCTTCTGCGTAGGAAAGCGCACGCTGAGCAGCCCTCTTTGATGGACCCGAACCCCAAAGCAAGTGTGCAACTACGCCAGCACTTGGATAATCAGGGGAACTAGGGTTTGCCGCAGGGGAGTCAAGATCGACAA
>CAZFVH010000176.1:0-7816 GCA_964522465.1 uncultured Rubrivivax sp.
TGGTCAGCTACGCACTGCACTGGATCAAGGCCGAGATCCACGAGTACATCCTGAAGAACTGGCGCATGGTCAAGGTCGCCACGACCAAGGCACAGCGCAAGCTGTTCTTCAACCTGCGCTCGATGAAGCAGGCCTTCAAGGCCGATGTCGACGACGCCCAGACGCATCGCGCCTCGCTGAGTGCGGCGGAGATCGAGATCGTCGCGCGCGAGCTCAACGTCAAACCCGAGGAAGTGATCGAGATGGAGACGCGCCTGTCCGGCGGGGACGTCGCCCTCGAACCTCAGGGCGAGGACGGCGAGGAAGAATACGCGCCCATCGCCTATCTGGCCGACGACCGTCACGAGCCGACCCGCACGCTGGAAGCACGCGAGCGCGACCGGATGGCTGGTGACGGCCTGGCCCAGGCCCTGGACGTGCTGGATGCACGCAGCCGACGCATCGTCGAGGAACGGTGGCTGAAGGTCAACGACGATGCCTCGGGCGGCATGACGCTGCACGAATTGGCCGCCGAGTACGGGGTCAGTGCCGAGCGCATCCGTCAGATCGAGGTGGCAGCCATGAAGAAAATGCGCAAGGCGCTGGAGAGCCGGGCGATCTGACGGGACCGGCCTCAGCAGCGACGGATCTGAAGGCAGCCTGACGTGCCGGGCTCACCTGCGGCGCGAGGGGTCTGCAGGCAGCGGCTCAGCGGCCGTCGAGCAGGATCCGCAGGTCATGCACCAGCGCGTCCGCGCCGGTACCGTGGCGCGTGAAAAGACGAATGCGTCCTTGCGGATCAAATACGTATGACCCTGCGGTGTGATCAATCGTGTAGGTATCAGGCGTCTTGCCCTGCACCTTCGCGTAGAAGACCTTGAACTGCTTGGCCATGGCGGCGGTCTCGTCAAGGCTGCCGCGCAAGGCAATGAAGCCCGGATCGAAATTCGACACGTAGGCGCGCAGCACCTCGGCTGTGTCGCGCTGCGGATCGACCGTGACGAAAATCCCCTGGACGCGGTCTCCGTCGGGTCCCAGCGCACGCTTGACCGCCGCGAGCTCGACCAACGTGGTCGGACACACGTCCGGGCAATGGGTAAACCCGAAGAAGACCACCACCACCTTGCCCTTGAACTCGGCCAGCGTGCGCTGCCGACCTTCGATATCAGGCAGCGTGAGCTCGCGTGCGTAGTCGGCACCGGTGATGTCGATGGCTTTGAAGGCTGCCGGGGAAAAACGATCGCAGGCCGCCAACGAGATGACAGCCCAAGCCGCCGCCAGCGCCCCGAGCACGCGCCGACGCTGCCCTGGAGAGCCCGACCGGCAGACGGGCGATGGATCGGAAACGCGGTCCGCCAGATCTCGAACAGACGACTCATCGTTGCGACCGGGTGGGATCGACTTCACAACGATTGCACCCAGGGCGAGAGGTAGTGGTCGAGCAACAGCGCCGCGAACAGCAAGGACAGATGCCAGATGGAGAATCTGAAGGTCTTGCGCGCCAGGGCATCACTGTAGCGCCGCCAGAGTTGCCAGGCGTACAGGATGAACATCAGGCCGAGGACCGTGGCTGACACCAGATAGATGAAGCCGCTCATGCCGATGATGAATGGCAGCAAGGTCGAGGCAAACAGCACCAGCGTGTACAGCAGCACCTGCAGCCGTGTGAACTCGGGCCCATGCGTGACCGGCAGCATCGGCAGACCGGCGCGGCGATAGTCTTCGGTGCGGTACAAGGCCAGGGCCCAGAAGTGCGGCGGCGTCCACAGGAAGATGATCAGACACAAGGCGATGGCCTCCGGGCCGACATCGTTGCGCATCGCCGCCCAGCCCAACACCGGCGGCATTGCGCCAGAGGCCCCACCAATGACGATGTTCTGCGGCGTCATCGGCTTGAGGACGACGGTGTAGACCACCGCGTAACCCACGAACGTGGCCAATGTCAGCCACATCGTCAACGGATTGACCCAGAACCACAGGACCAAACAGCCAGCGGCGCACAACAGGGCCGAGAACACCAAGGTCTGTGTCCGGGTGAGTTCGCCCTTGGCCGTCGGCCGCCAGGCGGTACGCGCCATGCGCCGGTCGATCTGCTCCTCGACCAGGCAGTTGAACGCAGCTGCCGCACCGGCAACCAACCAGATACCGACCGTGGCGGCACCGACCAGCCACAGATTTGGCCAGCCCGGCTGGGCGAGCAGCATGCCGATCACCGCGCAGAAGACGATCAACTGCACGACACGGGGCTTGGTCAGCGCATGAAACTGCGCCCATCGTGTCCCAAAGGGAACAGGGCTGGCTAGGGTCTGGGCCATCGGTCCGCGATTCTAGGAGGCTGGCCGTCCCGACGTCAGATGCGCCGCCGCAACCGGTTGCAACCCACCTTCGACGCAAACGCTGCCAGACCGGGTGACATCGCGCCTGCCGGCGCGAGCCCTGGCCAGCAAGGAGGTCATCACCCACACCATCGCGGCGGCCCCGGCACTGTGCGCGAGGGCTGCAGCCAAGGGCCAGCCGAGGACGACATTCGACAGACCGCTGAGGAACTGCCAAGCTGCGAGGAAAACCAGCGTCTGCGAGACACGCTTGAGCGCTGGGTCGGCACCGCGCCACAACGCCCAAGCCAGCGCGCCCATCGCGAAGAACAACAGCAAAGCCATCAAGCGATGTGCCATATGGATGGCCACCAGTGCCTCCATCGACAGGAAGCCTCCCTGCGCCGAGCGACCCAGTTCTCGCAGCAGCGTGAACCCCTCCCGGAAATCCATCGGCGGCCACCACTGACCATTGCACTGCGGGAAGCCGCCGCACGCCAGCACCGCGTAGTTCGTCGACACCCAGCCTCCGAGCGCGATCTGCAGCCAAAGCAGTCCCGTGACAGCCACTGCGGCCCACACCATGGGGCGGCCCAGTCGCAGCGCACGCCCACGCCAGGTCTCGTGCTGCACCGTCAGCAGGGCCAGCAGGAGCATCCCGCCCAGCAGATGCAACGTCACCACGGACGGGTAGAGCTTCAAGGTGACCGTGTACTTGCCGAACATCCCCTGGACCACCACCCACACCAGCGTGACGGTCGGCCACCATGGGGAATGGGGGAGGCGCGACCCGTCTCGCCGACCGAGCCAACTCGTCACGGCCATCACCAGGATGAGCACCCCGACCGACATCGCGAGGTAGCGGTGGATCATCTCGATCCAGGCCTTGGTGAACGTGACGGGGCCGGTCGGAGCCGCCGTCTGCGCGGCGCGGATCTCATCGCTGGCACCAAACGGGCTGACGCTGCCGTAGCATCCGGGCCAGTCGGGACAGCCGAGCCCTGAATCGGTCAGCCTCGTGAACGCGCCGAAAACGATCAGGTCGAAGGTCAGGAAGAGCGTCACGGCCGTCAGCGCCGCGATGCGTGCCGACGTGTCGCGACCCCGCTGTCGCAACCACACCCAGGACAGCGGCAACATCGCCACGACCAACGCGAGCAACATCAGCCGCAGCGTCGGCGCCATGTCCACGAGGGCCACGGTGTCCGACATCGTTCAGCGCCCCGCCCGATCCCAGGAAGACGATGCCCGGAGCAGCCGATCGAGATCGCGCTTGACGCGCGCCGGCTCAGGGTCGATGGGCATGCGCATCATCCACACGCCCATCGGGTCCACCACGTACAGGTGCGAGCGCAAGGCCTGCCCAGGCTCGGGCTGCAACCAGGCCAGCAGGTCGTCCTCGGCCACCCGCAGGACCGTGGGTGGCACGCCTTGAGCCAGAGCCTCGATCAGTTCAGCGCGCGGCGCGTTCCCGCTGGTGACCAGCCAGACCTTGTCGAGACGATCGCTCTCCCGGCCCAGCATCTCACGCAACTGGCGCTGCATGAAAAGGCGCTTCTCGCAGTCGGCATCGCAGGCGCCATCGTCGACGGCGACCAGCAGCCATTGGCCCTTGAGACCCTCGGGCGCGAACGGAGCGCCTTCGAGCGTGCGCAGGGCGAGCGAAGGGGGCATCGCAACGCCGGGCTGCAGCAAGGTACCGTAATTGGTGCGGCCCTCCGGGCGGATCACGTAGTAGGTGAAATAAGACGCGATCACCGGCGCCGCACACGCAAGCAGGACCAGCAGCATCTTGACGCGACCGCTCAGGGTGCGACGTTTCAGTGCTTCGGGCGTGAGCGGGGGCAGGGGGTGAACGGTCAGACCGACAGGCTCAGGCATCGTGACTTCGGCGGCGGCGACGCGGCCGGAGGACTTGGAACCAGACATAGAGGATGACCGTCAGCGCACTCAGTGCGAACCATTGAAAAGCGTAGCCGTAGTGCTTGTGCACATCGGTGGCCGGTCGGGGCCAATCCCGCCGGAGCGCGGGCGCGCGGCCAGGATCCGGGTCGTCCGACAGTTGCAACACGGACAGTGGCCGCAGCGTCAGGCGCGTCTCGAGCGCAAACGCTACCAAATCCAGATTCTGCCGGATGGCCCCTGCCGCGGCACCATCGAACTCGAAGAGCCGGGCCGGCGGTGGGGCGATGCGCCCCGTCAGGGACACCTCACCTGCGGGCACTTCGGGGGCACTGGCACTCGCACGATCATGAGGATCCCGTGGGATCCAGCCCCGCTGAACGACCACGGAGCTGCCATCGCCCAGCGTGAAGGGCGTGAGTACGAAGAATCCAGGCTGCCCCGCCATCTGTCGGTTCTCAAGGAAGATCGTGTGATCGGGTTGCCAATGGCCTCTCAAGGTCACCTGCCGGTGCACCTGCTCCGCAAGGGCTGCCTCCGTCACCGCGAGCTGTGCCTGCTCAAGCGCCGGAAGGTCGCGGCGCTCGTCGATCGCCGATTGCAGAGCGACCTTCTGCTCCGCCCGATCGAGCTGCCAGACCCCCAGTCGTGCCGTGAAGGCGGCCAGCAGGCAAGCCGCCAGCAAGACAACGGACGAGCGGGTGAGCTTCACGCGCCCTCCGAAACCCGAAGGGGATAATCCCGCGGGATGAAAGCCTTCCTCGTGTTGATGTTGATCGCCATCCTCGGCGCGCTGGCGGGCGCGGGATTTTTCATGTTGCGCAAGCGGGAACCCCACGACGGGGAAGAACGCGATCACGCCATGGCCCGGGCGCTGGCTGTCCGCGTGGCTCTGTCGATCGCCGCATTCCTGCTGGTGCTGCTGGCCTGGTGGATGGGCTGGATCAAACCCACCGGCATCCCGATGTCTGTGTGAATGGGCAGAGGATACAAGCCCTGTTGAGGTGGCATCGGGTCGGGCACCAAGATCCAGTTGTTCTTCCCGGCCGCCGTTTATCGGCCCGGTGTGTGACGACCAGGCCGAGGGAAGATGGCTTCAGAGCCAGTACACGAGGAAGTACAGGCCGAGCCAAACCACGTCGACGAAGTGCCAGTACCAGGCCGCGCCCTCGAAACCGAAATGTCGCTTCGGCGTGAAGTGGCCCTTCATCAGGCGCAGGGTGATGAAGACCAGCATCAGCATACCGACGAACACATGGAAACCGTGGAAGCCGGTCAGCATGAAGAAGGTCGAGCCGAAGATGCCGGAGGTCAACTTCAGGTTCAGGGTGGTGTACGCGTAGTAGTACTCGTAGCCTTGCACCACCAGGAAGATGGCGCCAAGGGCCACGGTGATCCACATCCAGAGCACGCACTTCGCCCGCTCGTTGGCGATCAAGGCATGGTGTGCCACCGTCAGCGTTACGCCCGAGGTCAGCAACAGTGCAGTGTTGATCGTCGGCAACCAGAACGGTCCCATGGTCTGGAAGGGCTCGACGGTGCCGGCCGGCGAAGCCGTCACGCCACCACCGGCGCTCGGCCAGATCGCCTTGAAATCGGGCCACAGGAGCTGGTGATCCAGGTTGCCCAGCATCGGCACCGAATGGACCCTCGCCCAGTAAAGCGCGCCGAAGAACGCCGCAAAGAACATCACCTCCGAGAAGATGAACCAGCTCATGCTCCAGCGGAAGGACACATCGATGCGGTCTGAATACAAACCGCTCTCGCTCTCACGGATGGCTTGGCCGAACCATTGGTAGAGGGTGAACAGCCAGATGGCCATCCCCAGCAGCAGGGAGTACGCGCCCCAACCCGACCCGTTGATCCATTGCCCGGCTCCGAGGATCACGAAGAACAGGCCCAGGGAGGCCTGCGCGGGAAAGCGCGATGGCGACGGTATGAAGTAGTAGGGCGTGGTGCCGGTGGGTGCAGTGGCGGCCATGTGCGGATCTCTCCTCGGAGCGAATTGGGCCGCATTCGCGGCACAGGATGTCAGTACGTCAGGTGATTGCGGCGCTGCGGGTCACGACCCAGTTGACCAGCCACACCAGGGACAAAACGAACAGCGCAGCGCCCAGAAGGCCGGCCACGATGACGTGGACGGGGTTGAGCTTTTGAACGTCCTGCTCGTAGCCGGCGCGTTTGCGTACGCCCAGGAACGACCAGGCGACGGCCTTGATGGTCTGCAGGAAGGACAGCGGCCGGTTCGTGGCCTCCTGGAGATCCGAGCCGGACGGCGCAATCATGACCGCTCCCCGACGCCGGTAAGCCATGCTGCGGCAGGCGCTGTGCGAGCTGCACCCGCTCCGACGGTTCCCGCCGGCGCGGCCGGGGTCTTGCCTCCCACCTCGAAGAAGGTGTAAGACAGCGTGATGGTGGTCACGTCTTTCGGCAGCTTGGGATCGATCACGAAAGCGACAGGCCAGGTCTTGCTCTCACCGGGGGACAGCGTGTACTCGTTGAAGCAGAAACACTCCAGCTTGTTGAAGTGCGGACCAGACTGCCGAGGCGCATAACTCGGGATGGCCTGCGCAGCCATCGTCCGATTCTGGATGTTGCGGAACTCATATTGCACCGTGGTCAATTCGCCTGGATGCACCTGGACCGAACGGACCGCGGGTTTGAAATCCCAAGGTCCGCGAACGTTCGCGTCGAACTCCACCGTGATCGTCCGGCTGGTATCGACCTGCGTGTTCGCCACAGCCTGACGCCCGAGCCAGTTACCCGAGGACGAGCGTTGCTCGCTCAACGTGAGCACGTTGATACCCAACGCCTCACAGATCGCGCGATACATCGGCACCAGTGCGTAACCGAAACCGAACATCACGGCGGCAACGACCACGAGTTTGCCGAGCATGCGGCGGTTGTCCGAACGCAGCAACAGAAGGTTCATCGCGTTGCCAGGAAGGTTGCGAACATGGCGTGGATCAGAGCCACAGGAGCTTGGCCACGAAGCCAAGCGCAAAGGCGAGCGCAACGGAGGCCAGGATCAGTCCGAGCCGGACATTGGCCCGCCGCTGCGTATCGTTCATCTCGATTCGCGGCGCAAACGTCAGCCGACGACGCGGGTGGCCGTCGCGTCCAGCTTAGGCGGCGTCTCGAACGTGTGCCAGGGCGCGGGAGAAGGCACTTCCCACTCCAGCCCCTCCGCAGCTTCCCACGGCTTCTGGGGCGCAGGCTCGCCCTGGCCACGCATCATCGGCAGCACGACGAAGACGAAGAAATACACCTGCATCAGACCGAAGCCGAAAGCGCCCACCGACGCGATCGCGTTGAAGTCGGCGAACTGCATCGGGTAGTCGGCGTAACGGCGAGGCATGCCGGCCAGCCCGAGGAAGTGCATCGGGAAGAAAGTGATGTTGAAGGAAATCAACGAACCCCAGAAGTGGATCTTGCCGCGGGTCTCGGAGTACATCACACCGGTCCACTTGGGGCCCCAGTAGTACACCCCGGCGAACAGCGCGAACAGCGAACCGGCTACCAGCACGTAATGGAAGTGAGCCACGACGTAGTAGGTGTCCTGCAGCTGGATGTCGATCGGCGCCATCGACAGGATCAGGCCGGTGAAGCCTCCCATCGTG
>CAZFVH010000177.1:0-3865 GCA_964522465.1 uncultured Rubrivivax sp.
AGACCTACTTCACCGCGGGTGTCAAGGAGGTCCGTGCCTGGACCGTCCCCATCGGCGCCACCGCCCCGCAGGCCGCGGGCGTGATCCACACCGACTTCGAGCGCGGCTTCATCCGCGCGCAGACCATCGCCTTCGACGACTACATCGCCTTCAAGGGCGAGAACGGCGCCAAGGACGCCGGCAAGATGCGCGCCGAGGGCAAGGAGTACGTGGTCAAGGACGGGGACGTGATGAACTTCCTGTTCAACGTCTGACACCCCAAGGTCTGACGCAAGGGCCGAGGCGCCCCCTTCACACCCAGCCCATCGCCCCCAGCACCGCGCCGCTGGCCAGCACCCACAGCAGGTGCACGCGCGTGCGCCACAGGATGACGAAGGCCACGGTGCCCAGTGCCGCGGCCTGCCAGGCGGTCTCGGACGCCAGAGCCGGGCGCAGCAGCAGCACGGCGGTGGACGCCAGCAAGGCCACCACCATCGGGGCCATCCCCAGCTTGAAGGCGCGCACGGCGCGGTGATGCTGGTGGCGGGCAGCCCAACGCGTGGTCAGCAATGTCAGCACCGAGCTCGGCAGGACCATCCCCAGCAGGCACAGCAGCGCGCCCCAGGCGCCCCAGAAGGCACTGCCGCCGACGTTCAGGCCCACCTGCCAGCCCATCACGGCAACGAACATCACGTTCGGCCCCGGCGCGGCCTGGGCGATGGCGATCGAACTGGCGAACTGCGCCGGGCTCAACCAGCCCTGCTGGTCCACGAGGTAGCGGTGCATGCCGGGCACGACGCTGAAGCCGCCGCCCACGGCCAGCAGCGACAGGCCCATGAAGTGCAGCAGCAGGCCGAGCCAGTCGGCCGGTGCGGGCGTCATGGGTGTCATGGGCGCCCTCCGGTGACGCCGGCCCGCGGGCCGAGCCGGTGCCATGTCCACAGGCAGGACAGCCCGCCGATGATGAGCAGCACCCCGCCCAGCGGCAGCCCAAGGGCCACGAGCGCCAACAGCGTGGCCGCCATCGACAACCCGCAGAACACACGCCCGCCCGGATGACCGGCCAGGGCCGGCAGCAACTTGACGGCCGTGTTCAGGATCAGTGCGGCCGCCACCACGCCCATGCCGCGCAATGCGCCCTGCACCGCCGGCACGTCGCCCACCGCGGCGAACATCAGCACCATCGCCAGCAGGATCCCCAGCGGCGCGCCGAACAGCCCGGTCAGCGCGGCCAGCGCGCCCTTGGCGCCCACGTAGCGATCGCCAAGCAGGATGGCCATGTTGGCGATGTTGGGCCCAGGTAGGATCTGCGCGACGGCCCAGTCCTCGAGGAACTGCCCGCGCGTCAGCCAACGCCGGCGCTCGACAAGCTCACGCTGCGTGACGGCCATCACGCCGCCGAAGCCCTGCAGCGCCAGCAGGCTGAAGGCGACGAAGACCTCGCGCGCCGAGCGCGGCGGTGTGGGGTCGGGCTCGGCGGGTCGGTCAGGCCCGAGGGTTGCGGCGCGGGCCGGGGTCGGCGCGCGTCCGACAGCGCCCTCACCGGACGGGCCGTGTCCGTCCCGTCCCGCCGTGGGGGCGCCATCGAACCTGGGACGACCCGGCGTCATCTTGTCAGGAGCAGTCATGTTGTCGTGATGGGTCACCACGGGGCGCCGTGCGCGTCGTCCGGCCCCGGATTCTGGGGCCGATCAGCCCCGCTTGAGCACCAGCGTCAGGATGTCGTAGCTCGCCACGAGCTCGCCGTGCTGGTTGGTCACCTGCACGTCCCAGGCCACCACGCCCTGCGGCGCCTGGCCCTTGCGCGCAGGCTTGTCGATCTTGCGCTTGCAGGTCAGGCGCGCCTGGATCGTGTCGCCGATGCCCACGGGCTTGACGAAGCGCAGCGTGTCGAGGCCGTAGTTGGCCAGCACCGGCCCCGGCGCGGGGGATACGAACAGCCCGGCGGCGGCCGACAGCACGAAGTAGCCGTGTGCGATGCGCTTGCCGAAGGGGCTGTCCTTGGCGGCGACCTCGTCGAAGTGCATGTAGAAGTAGTCGCCCGAGATCCCGCCGAAGGCCACGATGTCGGCCTCGCCCACGGTGCGGCGGTGCGTCAGCAGCGAGTCGCCGACGCTCAGATCCTCGAAGTGCCGGCGGAAGGGATGGATGTCGGACTCGCGCACCCGCGCCCCGCGCACGTATTCACCTGTGACCGCGGCCAGCATCGAGGGCGAGCCCTGCACCGCGCTGCGCTGCAGGTAGTGGCGCACTGCGCGCACGCCGCCGAGCTCCTCGCCGCCACCGGCGCGCCCCGGGCCGCCGTGCTTCAGGCCCGGCAGCGGCGAGCCGTGGCCGGTGGACTCGGGCGCGGCCTCGGGGTCCAGGAGGTGCACCCGGCCGTGCATCGCCGCCATCTGCGGCACCATGCGCGCGGCCACAGCCGGCTCGCCAGTGACCAGGGTGCAGACCAGGCTGCCGCGCCCGCGCGCGGCCAACGCGACGGCTTCGTCCTCGTCGTCGTAGGGCATCAGGGTGCTGACCGGCCCGAAGGCCTCGACGTCGTGCACGGCTGCGCGGCCATGCGGGTCGCGGCAGCACAGCAGCGTGGGGGCGAAGAAGGCGCCTTCGGCCACGCCAGTGCCCACCGGCGCGAACCCCGCGCCCAGCCCCACGCCGGCGCCGAAGACCACCTCGTTGCCCTCGGCCAGCTCGGCCACGCGCACGGCCACATCGGCCTGCTGCGCCTTGGAGGCGAGCGCGCCCATGCGCACACCCTCCACCGCCGGATCGCCCACCACCGTGCGGGCCAGCCGCGCCGCCAGGCGCTCGGCCACCGCGTCCAGGTGGCGGCGCGGCACGATGGCGCGACGGATCGCCGTGCACTTCTGCCCCGCCTTGGTCGTCATCTCGCGCGCGACCTCCTTGACGAAGAGCTCGAAGGCCTCGTCATCGGGGCCGACGTCGGGCGCGAGCACGGCGCAGTTCAGCGAGTCGGCCTCGGCATTGAAGGGAATCGAGCGTGCCACCAGGTTGGGATGCACACGCAGCCGCGCCGCCGTCTGCGCCGAGCCGGTGAAAGTGACGACGTCGGCCTCGGTCAGGCGGTCCAGCAGGTCGCCGGTGCCGCCGATGACGAGTTGCAGGCTGCCCGGCGGCAGCAGGCCGCTGTCGTGCAGCATCCGCACCGCCGCCTCGGTCAGCCAGCTGGTGGCGGTGGCGGGCTTGGCGATGCAGGGCATGCCGGCAAGGAAGCTCGGCGCGAACTTCTCCAGCAGGCCCCACACCGGGAAGTTGAAGGCATTGATGTGCACCGCCACCCCGCGCCGCGGCACCAGGATGTGCGTGCCGGCGAACACGCCGGTCTTGCCCAGCGGCACCGCCGGCCCCTCGTGCACGACGTTACCCGAGGGCAGGTCGGCCGCGCCCACCGAGGCGTAGGCGAACAAGGTGCCCGCGCCGCCCTCGATGTCGATCCAGCTGTCGGCGCGCGTGGCCCCGGTGTGGTGCGACAGCGCGTACAGCGCCTCCTTGCGCTCGAGCAGCCAGGCCGCCAGCGCTTTCAGGCGCGCGGCGCGCTGCTGGAAATCCATGCGCAGCAGCGCCGGCACGCCCACCCGATGGGCGTGATCCACCGCCTCGGCGAAATCGAGCGCCTCGGCATGGGTGTGCGCCACCGCGTGCCCGTCGATCGCGCTGCGCAGCGTTGCGGCGGGTTCGGCACCGACCCAGCGGTCGGCGATCAGGCTTTGCAACGTGGGGGTGGGCATGCGGCGTCCTCCTGGGCTTGATGGGTTGCTGCCGCGATTGTCAGGCGCCGAGCATGCGGGCCACACGGCTCACCATGGCGAGAGCCGTAGCCGTAGCCGTAGCCGTAGCCGTAGCCGTAGCCGTAGCCGTAGCCGTA
>CAZFVH010000177.1:3965-7732 GCA_964522465.1 uncultured Rubrivivax sp.
TAGCCGTAGCCGTAGCCGTAGCCGTAGCCGTAGCCGTAGCCGTAGCCGTAGCCGTAGCCGTGGCCGTGGCCGTAGCCGTGGCCGTGGCCGATCCTGAACACACGCTCAGCGCTGCGACGGCCGGTGCCCACCGGCGCCCAGCACCGTGTCCGCCCGGCGCGAGCGCAGCAGCGGGAACAGCCACTGCACCGCCCAGCGCTCAGGGCCGTGGGCGCGGTCGTCGGCCAGGCCGTAGGCGGGTGGCAGGCGGTGCGTGATGCGCGCGGTGCGAAAGAGCATGTCCCACAGGAACAGCAGGTTGCCGTAGTTGCCGCTGTAGTGGCCCACGCCGTCGTCCTGGCTCAGCGCGTGGTGCGCGAAGTGGGTGGCCGGGGTGGAGACGGTGCGCTCCAGAACCCAGGCCAGGGGGTGCAGCGCGCGGTGGCGGTGCAGCGGCGCGTCCCAGCGCAGCGGCGAATGCGCGCCCATGATGACCGCCAGCTTGACCACCGTGTAGCCCACGTACACCCAGCCGAAGCCCAGGTACAGCAGCCCGCCCGACAGCCACAGCCCGGGCATCAGCGCGTAGTACAGCGCGTTGTTGCGGTAGACCACGCGCACGCTCATGTAGGCGGCCGAGTGATGCGCGCGGTGCAGCGGCCACAGCACGCTGGTGTGGCTGAGGCGATGCCACAGGTACTGCGTCAGGTCGTCGGCCACCAGCAGCATGGCCAGCATGCCCCACCAGGGCCAGTGCGCGAGCGCGTCGCGGTGCTGCGGCCAGGCCCAGGCGCACAGCGCCGAGGACACCGCCAGCACCGCCCCGGAGATGAGCGGGAAGGTCATCGTGACGGCGAGGTCGAGGCGGTTGTCCTCACGCGTGGCCTCGCGCGGGAAGAGACGGCCCGCGGCCCACTCGGCCAGCGCGAAGGCGAGCAGCAGGGTGCCTACGGCCAGCAGTTGGACGGTCTGCATGTGCGCGTCGTTCATCGCGGATTCACTATGTCAGGCCCGGTCCCGCCAGGGGATTCAGCCGCTCTCCCCTTGCGGGATAGGGGTTGGGGAGAGGGGGGATGCCAAGGCCTCGGCGCTCATCCCCCTCTCCCCCAGCCCCTCCCCCGCCAGGGGGGAGGGGGGCAAATTCAGCTCCTCGGCCGATCCCGCGGGGAGGCCAAAGGCAAGCCCTACCGGGCGCTGGGGGCGGCCGGGCGGGCCCGACGGATGCCCTCACAGCGGCTCGCAGCGCAGCGTGCGGCGCGCCGCCTCCACCACCTCGCGTTCGGCGGCGTAGTCGGCCACCAGCACGCGCATCAGCAGCAGGCCCTTGGGCGTGGGGGCGTTGACCACGCGCGCGCCGGGCGGCAGGGCCGGCGCCTGGGCGTAGGCCTTGGGGCCCACGACCACCAGGTCCACCGGGGCGGCGCCGGCCTGGCGGTCGTTGAGGACGAAGTGGTTGTCCGAGTTCGATGCGTAAAGCGCGATCGACCAGTAGTTCGGCGTCTTCGGGTCGGCGCGGATGCGCAGCGGGCGCTCGGAGACGTCGATGCTGCAGGTGGCGTACAGGAGGTCCGGGCTGGGCATGACGATGCGGCGCTGCGTGGCATCGGTCATCGGCGGCAGGTAGACGCCCGCGCGCTCCTCGGCCGACGCGGTGGCCGACAGGCGCCACATGAGGGCCCGCGGCAGGGCCCACACGGCCATCAGGTGGACGACGGCAGCCAGCGCGATGAAGAGCGGCAGGCCGCGCAGGGCCCGGCCGCGCATGCGGTGGCGTGGATCCGCAGCGCGCTCGAGAAGACCTTGCCGCGATGTGCGCGCATCCGTTCGCACTGAGCCTGTCGAAGTGCCCGCGCAGGGCTTCGACGGGCTTGTCCCGAGCGGAGTCGAAGGGCTCAGCCCGAACGGATCTTTCGCGGACGCCGGGCGCAGCCCGGTCCTTGGGGCGCTCATTTGCACTCCCCCAGCACCTCGATGCGCGGCGCCTGCAGCGAGCCCGGGGCCGCGGCCAGGGCGGGGGTGGGGTTGTAGACGCGCAGCGTGAAGAACAGGCCGCGGTCGCCCGGCGTGGGCAGCCAGGGCAGCGTCTCGACGCCGGGCGGGGAGCTGGGCCCGCTCAGCAGCTCGAAGCGGCCCTGCGCGTCCAGCGGCGCGTTGGAGCCGTTGACGCTGTAGCGCCGCTGCGGGTTGGCGAAGAGGAACAGGTCCTCCGCGTAGGCCGTCACGCTCCACCAGCGCGCCTGGGGCGGCACGCCGCTGACGCGGTAGGCGCAGCGCGAGCGCAGCGGCGCGCCGGCAGAGTCCGTCGCAGCCACGTAGTACATCGTCTCCTCGCGGTTCAGCGCCAGCAGCCCGCCCAGCGCCACGCGGGCGCGGGTGTAGAGGTCGGCGTCCGGGCTGCCCGCCAGCGTGCTGGCGCACCAGGGCCCGGCGCTTGCGCCATAGCCCGAGACACTGCGCAACACCCCTCAGGCACTGCCCAGGCCCAGCGCCACGGCCGCCAGCAGCCACAGCAGGCGCAGGCCGATGCCGCTGCGCTGACGGGCCGCTGCGGCAAGCGGGTGGCAGACGTTCATCCTGGGCCCCCTCTCAAGAACAGACGGTTGCGATGCACCCGTACCCGTTCGCACTGAGCCTGTCGAAGTGCGCGCGCAGGGCTTCGACGGGCTCAGCCCGAACGGATGCTGCCTGCTGCGCCGCGCCGGTGGCGAAGTACATCACGTCGTGCGGGTTGACGAAGTTCACCGCCAGCAGCCAGGGTTGGCCGGCCGCGCGCGCGGCGCGGCCCGTGGTCTGCAGCCAGTGCGCCGACTCCGCGGCGATCTGGGCGTCGAACTTGTAGCCCGTCCAGGTGGCACCGTGAGGGTCCCCGTCGAAGTTGAAGTCCGAGAAGCCGAAGGGCTCGAGCGCGTCGCGCGAGTTGGGGTAATGGCCGTAGGTCAGCTCGTAGTGGGCGCGCAGCTCGCTCAGGTGCCACTTGCCCTTGTAGGCCGTGCGCCAGCCGTTGGCGCGGAAGTAGTGCCCCAGGCTGGGCAGCGCGGGCGGGATCTCGGGCTCGGGGTAGAGGCCGAGGTTGACGTTCATGCGCGTGCGCTGCGTGTGCTGCCCGAAGTACAGGTTGGAGCGCGAGGGCGAGCACGGCGTGGTGTGCACGTGCCACTGCGTGAAGCTCGTGCCGCGCTCGCGCAGGCGCTCGTGCCCGGGCAGCGGCAGCGCGGCGGGCAGGTCGAAGCGCTCCTGATCGGTGACGACAAGCAGCACGTTCAGCCCCGCGCCGGCGCCCGCCGTGGCAGCGGCGCGCCGCCGGCAGCGCCGGCACGCTGCGCCCGCTCACTCCACGCCGCGAGCCCCACACCGCCGCGCCCACGCCGGCGCTGGCGGCAGCGCCAGCGAGGAGGAGCTTGCGGCGGCGGGTGGGCATGGCGGCGGGGTTGGCGCCGCAGTCTACGGTCGGCAGCGTGAGCGCGGGATCGGGGTCTGCACGGGGTCAGGGGGGCGCGGGCAGCAAACTGCCACCGCCCAAACCCCGGGGATCAACGGTTCAATGCGCGCCGAAGACATCCGTCAGCGAAGCGGCGTCCAGCACGCGGTCGGTCCAGAGGTCGAACTGCTCGGCGGTGGCCACCTCCAGTTGCTCTGTCGCCCACGCTGGCAGCGGGCCGAAGCGGCGGGTCAGCAGACGGGTCAGGGTCTCGAGCTTGCCCTCTAGCTTGCCCTTCGCGACCCCCTTGGCGAGCCCCTTGGCGAGCCCCCGTTCTATCGCCAGGCGCTCCACACTCGTGACGTACTTC
>CAZFVH010000178.1:0-7661 GCA_964522465.1 uncultured Rubrivivax sp.
GACCACGCAGGTCTGACTCAAGCCAACAGGCCTCCTCGAAACCCGGTGTGATTCATATCGGCAATGCCATAGATCGTGACGGAAGACTGCGCAGAGGCGGCGCCGCAGAGGGTTGGGCACGCCAGGAGGATGTGTCGTTTCATGTGTAGGGCACTGTTACGTTGTTCTAGCGCGCGTCGGCGTCGAGAGCGCGCAGCGCCTTCTGTATCTGGTCCGCCTTGCGGATCAACAGAGGCACTTGTTTCAGTGCCGCCTCCGCCTCCTCCCTGGCGGCCGAACCAAGCGTCAGCAGGCTGCCGACCGCCCGGCCATCCTCCCTCAGCACAGGCACGGCGATGCTGTGCATACCGGGATTCACCTTGCCGAGTGTTTCGGCATAGCCTCTCTTGCGGATCTGGGACAGGTGGTCGCGAAACTCGCTCCAGGATGCCCCGAGGTTCGCGGCGGCGATGGCGCGCGGGCGTGCCAAGTAGATCGACTTGAGCTGGTGCGGTGGCAAATGGGCAAGGATCGCGTGCGATGCGGCGCCGGTGAAGAGAGGCAGCAAAGTGCCGCGGCCCCGCTGGATTTTCATGGTGTAGCCTGCGTGCGGAATCTCGTCGGGTCCGACCTTGTACACGCACAGCGCGCCGTCGCGATGGTATGCACACAGCAGGAAGGCTCGATCCTTCGCGTCTTTGGCGAGGCTGTCCATCACCGGTTTACCGGCCAACAGGAGCGGGTCGGACAATTGAAGAATTCGCTCGAGCTCGACGATCCTTCGGCCCAGCGCGTAGACGCCTTTGCCTTGCTGCGCCAGCAGCCCCGCATCACTGAGTTCGCGCAAGTAGCGATACGCCGTCGACTGAACGATGCCGAACGCGTGGACCACTTCTTCGACGCGGATGGTCGTGCGCTCCAACGAAAACAGGTCCAGGATCTGCAACAGCCGGGTCAGTGCACCGACTGATCCCGCAGTGTGGTCAGAAAGTGTTGCCGTCTTATCGGGCAGTGGCGGAGATTTCGAAACGCGCTTGGCGATCGCGCCGGCACTGCCGGGACGTTTGGCTGTGGGGGACTGAGTTTGCATAGGTTCCGTAGATTTTGCGGCAAAGTCCCGGCAGAAATGGGGCCGGGACTTTCGCGCAGATCACCTGAGCGGCAAACTCATTGAAGCGCGTCGGACGTCAGCTTGTTGTCCTTGATGACCTTATGCCACTTGGCCGACTCAGCGCCCACGAGCGCCTTGAGTTGAGCGGAGTTCAAAGGCATCGGCGTTCCTCCCATGTCGTGGAGCCGTTGGACCACGCGCGGATCTTTCAGGGCCTGAAGGATTTCTGCCGACAGCTTTTCGACGACGGGTGCGGGTGTTCCCTTGGGCGCAAACACGCCGAACCAGCCCGTCGCCTCAAACCCCGGAAGCGCTTCGGCCACGGTCGGCACATTGGGCAGGATCGCCACGCGCTGAGGCCCGGTGACGGCCAGCGCCCGGAGCTTGCCCGCGTTGACCATGGGCAGCAGTGTGCCGAAATCGCCGGACAGGAAGTTGACGGTGCCCGAAACGACGTCGTTCATCGCGGGCGCAGCACCCCGATATGGCACATGCGTCATTTCCACCTTGGCCATGCTCTCCAGCAGGACGCCGACGAGATGGTTGGTGGTGCCATTGCCAGGTGAGGCAAACGTGACGTTGCCGCTCTTGGCCGCTACCAGCAGGCTCCTGATGTCAGTCGCAGGGAACTGCGGATTCGACGCGATGAGAAATGGGATGGACGCGATGCCCGCCACCGGAACGAGGTCCCGATCGACTTGGTACTTCAAAGTCGGATACAGGGCCGGGTTCATGACCATGGTGCCATTACTGCCGAGAAGCAGGGTATGCCCATCAGCCAGCGCCTGGGTCACTGCTATGGTGCCGATGCTGCCGCCCGCGCCGGGTTTGTTGTCGATCACGACGGGGTGCGGCAGCTTCGTGGCCAGCACTTGCGCGACCACGCGTGCGACGGTGTCAGTTCCGCCACCGGCCGCGAATGGCACCACTATGCGGACAGGGCCGGTTGGGTAGGACTGGGCGGCCACAGGGGCCATAGCCAGGGTTGCGCAGCCAAACGCGACCAGAGAGAGCCATTGACGAAGTTTTTTCATAGCGATTCCAGGCAAAAGGGGGTCAGTCATAACGCTTGCGAAAGAGGGGCCGCAGCTCGGAGATGGGAGCCTTGCTGACGATGAGCTCGCGCATCTTGTCTTCCGCGCCGCCGATGCTTTCCGCTTCGTCGATCAGGGACGCAATGCGGTCGGCCGGCACGACGCAGATGCCGGAATCGTCGGCCACGATCAAATCGCCGGGATAGACGACGATGTCATGCAGGCGGACCGGGCCATTGATTTCCGTGGCTTCCATCCGGAACTTGCCCGTGATCGGCGTCACGCCTGCGGACCACACGGGAAAATCGAGCTCGCGAATCGCGGGAACATCGCGGACGGCACCATTGACGATGGCGCCAGCGAAGCCGACAGTCTTGCCGACCAAGGCCGACTGGCCACCCATGTTCGAGACGTCGAGGTTGCCGCCGAAGTCCGCCACGAGAACGTCCCCCGGCTCGGACAGGTAATAAATCTCGCGCGTGGACATCTTGATGGGATCCTTGTCGATGCTGCCCTGCGTGGGCGTCTTGCGCTCGGGCATGGATCGCAGTGTCACTGCGGTCCCGGCGATCCGCTTGCCGCCGATCAGGGGCTTGATGTGGCTGGCCGCTACCACCCCTCGGATGCCGTAACTGTCGAGCAGGTCCGACACAGTGGTGGTCATGTCCGGCAGCGCCAGGTAACGCCTGACCGTCGCAGCATCAGCGCGAGGGAATTTGATCTTGGTGATCCGTTCCGGCGGAACCTGACCCCAGATTCGGCCCTTCTCTTTGTATTCCTCGTAGTCCTTCGCAACTTGTTCACAGCCCATAAAGCGCTCCTGGTCAATGTGATGGGGGGTTGTGTGAGCGCAAGTGTACACGATGTTTTCTCGCTATGTGCAAAAATATAATTTTCCATGCCTGGATGGCACGTGCGGCTTTTCGCGGCGCGAGCGCACGGGCGAACTCAGCGCCCTACCCCATCGGCGACACGTCGGCATCTCTCGACATCTGTGGCCGCCGGCTTGAATCTGTCTTCTTTCAGCCTGTCTGAACATGCGTGTTCTTCCTGTCCGTCTTGTTCTGATCACCGTCTCTGACGGTCTTCTTCGGCTGTTCTGATCGTCTTCTTCAGACTGCACGCCGGCGAGCGTGCGGCCGAGGCGGTCGTTGCTCTCGACGGGTTCGTTGGGGAGCGGCGATGGCCAAGGCGGGACAACGCAAGTGCATGTCATGCGGGGAGTTTTTCCTCCCCGACCATCGCAGCGCTGATCGCCAGCGGTACTGCAGCGCCGCGCCTTGCCGGCGTGCGAGCAAGGCCGCCAGCCAGGCCGCCTGGTTGGCGCGGCCAGCCAACCGCGACTACTTCAGCGGTGCCGTACACGTCGCACGCGTGCAGGCCTGGCGCGCCGCGCATCCGGGCTACGGCCTTGGCAGGGTTCGGTCGTCCAGGGCGTTACAAGATCCCTTGCCGCCGCAAGTGCCTGATGCGATTGAGGAATGTGCCAATCGTACCGAGGCGCCCGAGGCGCCTGCGGCGGTGGCGTTACAAGATCTCTTGAACGCCGAATCGCCTTTGCTGACGGGGCTTGTGGCCCATCTGTTCCAGCCGGCGTTACAAGATGACATGGCCAGCACCACCCGGCGCCTCGTACAACTTGGGCGTGATGTGATCAACGGGAGGTGCGGTGAAGTCCATCAAGCAACTACTTCGGCCCGAGCGGCTGCGCCAGGTTCCTGAGCAGTTCAGCTGGGTTGATCAGGCGCTCGTGCAGCAGCACCTCATCGACCGCTGCGAGGCGCGATCGGCAGCGCTGTACCTGTTCCTGGTCACGGTGTCGGATGCCCAGGGCCTGAGCTACTACGGCGCATCGACGCTGGCGCGGCGGCTGCGCCTGAGCCAGGAGGAGCTCGGCGCGGCGCGCCAGCAGCTCATCGAGCTGGATTTGATCGCCTACCGCTCGCCGCTGTACCAGGTGCTGGCTCTGCCGGGCACCGTGGCAGCGCCGCACCCGGCGCGGCGTACACCGGCCATCGGGCGCAACGTCGCCGCCACCGACGACCAGCTCGTGAGCCTGGCCACGTTGCTGCAACAAGCTCGGGCGCGCCGTGGTTGACTACGAGACCTACTGCCGCATCCGCGACCACCTGGTGCGCCAGCAGCTCACGCCGGCGCAGACCGCGCGAGCGCTGGGCCTGGATGTGCGCACGGTGGCCAAGTGGGCCGAGGCTGAGCAGTTCCGGCCCCGCCAGGGCCGCCCGCGCCCGAGCAAGCTCGACGCCTTCAAGGGCCAGATCGTGCGCTGGCTCGATGCCCACCCCTACAGCGCCCAGCAGATCTACCAACGCCTGACCGAGGCCGGCTACGGCGGCGGCATCACCATCGTCAAGGACTACGTCCACCGCATCCGCCCGCGCCGCCAGCCGGCGTTCCTGAAGCTGGACTTCCAGCCCGGCGAGTGCGCGCAGGTCGACTGGGGTGAGCTCGGCACCGTCGCGGTGGGCAACACGCGGCGGCGCCTGAGCTTCTTCGTGATGGTGCTGTGCTACTGCCGGCGCATGTACCTGGAGTTCACCGTCTCGCAGGAGATGGAGTTCTTCCTGGCCTGCCACGAGAACGCCTTCGCTGTCTTCGGCGCGGTGCCTGCGCGGCTGATGGTCGACAACCTGAAGTCGGCCGTGCTCGAGCGTCTGATCGGGCAGGCGCCGGTGTTCAACCCGAAGTACCTGGACTTCTCGCGCCACTGGGGCTTCGAGATCACCCCCTGCAACGTGGCCTCAGGCTGGGAGAAGGGGCGGGTTGAGAACGGCGTGGGCTACGTCAAGAAGAACTTCCTGGCCGGGCAGGAGTTCATCGACTTCTCCGCAGTGCAGCCCGCTGCGCAACTGTGGGTGGACGCGGTGGCCGACGTGCGCGTGCACGGCGCCACCAACCGCCGCCCGGTGGACATGTTCGAGGAAGAACGGGCCCACCTCAAGCCGTTGAGCCCCGTGGGGTTCGACCTCGCCCGGGTGCGCACGGTCAGCGTCAACAAGCAGTTCCGCGTCGCACTGGATTCCAACACCTACTCGGTGCCCTCGCGCCACGTTGGGCAGCGCCTGACCATGAAGGCCTGGGCCGATCGCGTGTGCCTGTATGCCGGTGACCAACTCGTCGCACGCCACGTGCGCAGCATGCAGCGCAACACGGACATCGAGCTTGCCGAGCATGCCCAGCAACTCACCCAGCAGCGCAAGAGCGCCCGCGAGCAACGCCTGCTGGTGCAGTTCCTGGCCTTGTCCCCACGGGCCCAGGCCTACCGCGAGGGGCTGGAGGCACGGCGCGTGAACGTGCGCGTGCACCTGCGTCAGATCCTCGCGCTGGCCGAGATGCACGGCCGCGAGGCCGTGGCCCGCGCCATGGACGACGGGTTGGAGCTGGCGGCCTTCAGCGCGGAGTACATCGCCCACATCCTGGCTGCTCGACAGCGCATCGGGGCTGAGCCCGCCGCCCTGCAGCTCACCCGCAGTGCTGACCTGCTGGAACTCGAGATCCCCGAGCCCGACCTGTCCATCTACGACCGCGATTGAAGGAGCCACAGCCATGCGAGCCCGCCATGCCCACCCCGATACCCTGTCCGCGCAGGCCAAGCTCACCGCGCTGAACCTGCCGTTCATGCGCGAGCACTACCAGCCGCTGGCCAAGACCGCCGCCGACAAGCACTGGTCGCACCTGAACTACTTCACCGAGCTGCTCAACGGCGAGGCTGCCCAGCGCGAGGACCGGCGCGTGCAGCGCTGCATCCGCCAGGCCCACTTCCCCGTGCTCAAGACCATCGACACGTTCGACTGGAACTGGCCCACCAAGATCAACCAGCCGCAGGTCCAGAACCTCTTCCACCTGGACTTCGTGGCCAAGCACGCCAACGTGGTGTTCATCTCGGGTGTGGGCCTGGGCAAGAGTCATCTGATGACGGCCCTGGGCTATGCCGCCTGCCAGCGCGGGCACTCGGTGCTGTTCACCGGCGCCATCGACATCATCAACACACTGGCCGCTGCGCAGGCCGCCGGTGGCCTGAAGCGGGCGCTGGCGGCCTACGTCAAGCCTGAGGTCCTGTGCATCGACGAGCTGGGCTACCTGCCCATCGACAAGTTCGGCGCCGACTGCCTGTTCCAGATCGTCAGCCACCGCTACGAGCGCGGCGCCACGCTGCTGACCACGAACCGCCCCTACAAGCAATGGGCCGCGATCTTCAACAACGACGCCACCCTGACCTCGGCACTCCTGGACCGGCTGCTGCACCACGTCGAGACCGTCGTGATCGAGGGCAAGAGCTACCGCGGTCAGTCCCACGCCGAGGTCTGAATCCCGCACGCCACGCTCGGGTAAGCGACGGAACCACCGAAAAACCGGCCGCGATCCCCTCAGCATTTTGAAGCCGGCCAAAACTCAGCACGTTCGCACCGGCGCCCACAGGGCTGGCTAAGTGCTTGTTGGATATGCACTTTCAGGCGATTTTCCTACCGTCAACAGCTGATCCTCGCCTTCAGCGTAGTCGCGGCGCCGTAGTCGAGCGATCCATCCGCCCTACAGTCGATCAATGTGCTCATGGATCCTGGCGACGATGTCCTCAAAGGGCGGTTGACCTTGGTAGTACAGCGCTGCCGTCCGCCCGTACTCGGCGGCAAAGGTCTTGCGCCGAGACGGGTCAGCCAAGACGAACGCCGGATTGCGCGCGATGACACGTTCATCTGCCGCCCGAAACCGCTGCCGCTTGCGCGCCTCGTAGGCCGGCGTACCGATGAAATCGAGCACCTCGGGCAGCCCCAGCAGGCAGTACACGTCGTAGTAGTGGCGCAGGAAGTTCGGCGGTAACCGGCACGTCTCGGGCAGTCCTCGGTACTTGGTGGACAGCGTCTGGAGCTTCTCGACAAAGGTATGGCTAGGCTCGTAGCAGAGCACGTCCACGGCGCGGTTGTCCCCGACCAATACCCCGCGTGCAACGGCTGTGTCGTAGGCCCAGGAAGAGATCGTGACCGGACGGTTCGGCGCCGTGTCGTCGAACCCGACCTCCAGCAGGACACCGGACTTGACCCCCTGCAGCGATCCAAGGGTGGTCGGATAGACCAGCCGGATGCCCGCGCTGCGCAGCTTCTCGTCGTCGAAGTCGGCGTCACGCTCGACCGCGACGATGCCGGGGATCCGGATCTCCCGGGTCAGCCAGTCGTAGAACGCCCGCCTGGACTCGACGTGCGCCGCCTTGTCCTGGTTTCGGCCAGCCTTCACATCGAGCGCGGCCGGTGGCTCGATGCGGATGTCGATGTCCTCGGAAAAGCGATGGATGATTCCGAATCCTTTGGAGAGCGAGGTGCCGCCCTTGAGCTCGAACCGCAGACCCTGCGCCTGAAGGCCCCACAGGCAGTGCATCAGCCAGTAGTCCTTCTCCACCAGGACCGGATCGACACCTCGCTCGGCCGCGACCAGACTGACCAGTTGCCCGAAGTCTCGCCGAGCGTGAAGAAACTCAGGCATCCAGCCAGCCCATCACGCGCTTGCGGGTGGCCACCAGCCCGAAC
>CAZFVH010000179.1:0-3884 GCA_964522465.1 uncultured Rubrivivax sp.
GCAGTGGCCGCTACGTCAGGTGGTAGCTTGGTGGCCCTCCAGGGCCATGCGCGCGATAAACCCCGAGCGAGTCTCGCCCTTGGCGCGAGCCAATGCGTCGAGTCGGTGCAGCACTCGTCGCGGAAGACTGATGTTGACTCGTTCAAGGGTGTCATCAAGCACCGCGGGGTCCACCTTGACTACGGCCCAGACCCAAGTCCTCCATTCCTTGTGCTTCTTGCGCAAGGCGTCGACGCTGGAGGGCTGAGGAATATCCTGTCCTGTATCAAGTGCGGTTTCAATCCAGGCCGCTATGGCTTCTTCGGCCTTGGCCATGGCCTCCTCCATCGTGTCACCGGCGGAAAAACACCCGGGAAGGTCAGGTACGACGACGCCGAATGCTTCTGTCTCGGTGCCAGGTTCAATGGCTACGGGGTAACGCATGTTGCATGCCTCATTTCAAATCCCGGCCTGTTGCCGTATGGCCTTTGCCAGCCCGATCCCAAGGGCCTTCTTGGGGTGAGGAACCACCACGATGCCCTTGTGCTGCGGGTGTGTGAAGACATGATGAGAACCATTGACACGGGCAAGTCGCCAACCCGCCTTCTTGAGTTCACGTATCAGGTCCGCACTGCTCATGTGTGTATGGTACACACGAAAGCCCTGTCCGTAAACCGACCAACCACCCCTGCTTGCAGCTCAAGCGCCTGAAGACCGTGCTCGAGCTGAGTTGCGATCCGTTCGGGCTGAGCTGGGATCCGTTCGGGCTGAGCTTGTCGAAGCCCTGGCGGGCGCTTCGACAAGCTCAGCGCGAACGGAGGTGTCGGCGGGCGCTGCGCGCATCCACCAGGCCGCCCTGCCCGAGCTTGACACCTGGCTGGACCGCATCATCGACGCGCCTTCGATGCAGGCGGTGCTCGAAGAGCACTCAGCGGCGCCCGGCGTGGCGCTTCAAACCCAGCCCTGCCGCCAGACCCGGGGGTCGGTCAGGTCGCGCCAGTGCAGTTGCAGCACGCGACCGGTATGCACGGCTTCGAGCTCGACCTGCTCGATGCGCACGGCGGGCGGCTCGGGTTCGATCACCCGCACCACGACGAAGTGCTTCTCGCGCTTCACGGGCTGCACTGCGGTCCATTTGCTCAGCAGCAGCTTCTTCGGGCTGAGGGGGTTGCGGCGTGCCGGCACGACCGCGGGCGTCGCTTCATCCGGCGTCGCGGTCGGGGGCGGCCGGGTCTTCAAGGCGCTGCACCCCAGCGCAGGTTGCGCTCGGCGGCTTCCAGCCGGGCGTCTTCGATCTCGCGCAGCACCAGTGCGTGCTGGCTGAAGAAGCCGCGCTGGATCAGGCCTTCGTCGATCAGCACTTGCAGGCGGGCCGGTGTCTTCATCGGTGCATTGTCGGCGGTGCCCGAGCCCGCGCTGCAGGGCCGCCGCCCCGGCGTTCAGGGGGCGGCGCGCAGCTTGTCCTTCTTGCTCGGCCGCCGGCCCTTCACGCCGCCGGTGGCGGGTGCGGGGGCCGCGGTCTCGGTCGGTTCGAAGCCCGGCACCTGTTCGCGCGGCACGCGCCGGCCCAGGCGCTTTTCGATCAGGCGGAAGTGCGCCTCCGTTGCCGCGCTGACGAAGCTCACCGCCAGCCCCGACGCGCCGGCGCGCGCGGTGCGGCCGATGCGGTGCACGTAGTCCACCGTGGAGCGCGGCAGGTCGTGGTTGACGACCACGGGCAACTGGGCGATGTCGATGCCGCGGGCACCCAGGTCGGTGGCCACCAGCACGCGCAGCCGCTCGGCCTTGAAGTCGGCCAGCGCCTGCGTGCGCGCGCCCTGGCTGGCGTCGCCGTGGAAGGCCGCCGCCGCAAGGCCGGCGCGGCGCAGCTTGTCGGCCACGTGGTCGCAGGCGTAGCGCGTGGCAACGAAGACCAGCACGCGCGGCCAGCCCTCCTGCGCGATGAGCCGGGCCAGCAGCGGCGTGCGCCGCGCCGCGTCCACGGCGATGGCGCGCTCGGCGATGGCCGCCACGGCCGCGGCCTGCTGGCCCACGTCCACGCGCACGGGGTCGTGCAGCAGACGCTGCGCCAGGGCTTCCACCGCGGGCGGGAAGGTGGCCGAGAACATCAGGTTCTGGCGCCGCGCCGGCAGCAGCGCCAGCACGCGCGCCAGCTCGTCGGCGAAGCCGCCGTCGAGCAGGCGGTCGGCCTCGTCCAGCACCAGCGTGTGCAGGCCCGACAGGTCAAGCGCGTTCTTGTCCGCCACGTCCAGCAGGCGCCCCGGCGTGGCGACGACGACGTCGGCGCCGCCGCGCAGGGCCATCAGCTGCGGGTTGATGGAGACGCCGCCGTACAGCACCACCAGCTTCGCCGGCACGCTGAGGAAGCGCTCCACGTGGCGCAGGGCTTCGAAGACCTGCGCGGCCAGCTCGCGCGTGGGCACCAGCAAGAGCACGCGCGGGCGCCGCGGGCTGGGGCGCGCGATGCCGTCGATGCGCTGCAGCGCCGCGAAGGCATACGCTCCCGTCTTGCCGGACCCGGTGGCCGCGGTGGCGAGCACGTCGCGCCCGGCCAGCGCGGGCGGGATGGCCGCGGCCTGGATGGGCGTGGGCTCGGCCCAGCCCCGCTCGGCGGCCGCGCGCAGCAGGCGGGGGGAGAGGCCGAGGGCCTCGAACGAACTCATCAGGCCAGCTCCGGGCTGGCAGGCCGCGCAAGGCCTTGTCGGCGACGCCGCGCTCGACGGCCACGTAGGTGGAGCAGTCGTTGACGACGATCTTGCCGACCCGCGCCGCGGGCAGCCCCAGGTCCTTGGTCAGCGCGCCCAGCGTGTCGCCGGGGCACGTCTTCTCCTTGCAGCCACCCAGGATCTGCATCGTCACCGGCGGCGTGGCGCTCGGCCCACGCCAGCGCCAGGCTGGCGGCCTGGATCGGCGTCATGGCCAGGTAGCCCAACTGCTGCAGCGTGGCTTGAAGGGGCTGCGGCATGGGCAGGGTGTCGAACGAGGGGACAGGGCGGAACATGGGCAATTGTCCGCTGAGGCGGGACGCCAGGCTTTCCGCGGCGTGCGCACCGGACCGGCTGTTGCAGTGCGCGGCGCGGCGCGGCCCATGCTCCCCGCCCCGACTCGCTCCAACCCCGCTCTCGCGAGGGCAGACGGGCTCAGCAACCCAGCGCGCTGGGGATGGTGTGCGCAGTGGCCAGGCCTCCCGGGTGTCACGCCAGGCCGGCGGCGACGAAGTCAATTGACGGCGTGCCAGCGGCTTGCTGAAGCAATGCCTTGGATAGATCACGGCACTTGAGCCCGGGCCCGCAGTGGCGATTTCGGGTTAAGCTTTCGAGCTTGATTCAGGCGCCACCTCGCCCTGACCACCTGGCCCGCAGAGGCAGGGGCTGTCAGTGGAAGCGCCACAAACTCCAGGCTCGTCAACCGGCCGCCGGGCCGCGCGCCCGAACACCCTTCATGTGCGGCTTTGCAGGCTTCCTCACCGGTGGCGCGCTCGCGGCTGATGCCGCCCGCGCCCATGCCACGGCCATGGCCGATGCGATCCGGCACCGCGGGCCGGACGACGGGGGCGTGTGGCTGGACGCGCCGGCCGGCCTGGCGCTGTCGCACCGGCGCCTGGCGATCGTGGACCTCTCGGCCGCCGGGCACCAGCCCATGGCCTCGGCCAGCGGGCGCTGGGTGATCGCCTTCAACGGCGAGATCTACAACCACCTCTGTCTGCGCGCCGAGCTGGGCGCCGCCGCCCCCGCGTGGCGCGGGCACTCCGACACCGAGACCCTGCTCGCCGCGTTCGAGCACTGGGGCGTGCACGACACGCTGCGGCGCTGCGTGGGCATGTTCGCGCTGGCGCTGTGGGACAAGCACGCCCGCGCGCTGCACCTGGCGCGCGACCGCTTCGGCGAGAAGCCGCTGTACTACGG
>CAZFVH010000179.1:3984-7645 GCA_964522465.1 uncultured Rubrivivax sp.
CGCCGTCTTCGCCTTCGGCTCCGAGCTGAAGGCGCTGCGCGCCCTGCCCGGCTTCGGCAACGCGGTGTGCCGGCAGGCGCTGGCGCAGTACCTGCGGATGCAGTACGTGCCCGCGCCGCGCAGCATCCACCAGGGGCTGTACAAGCTGGAACCCGGCTGCGTGCTCACGCTGCAGGGCGCGCCGCCGCCGGCCGCGCCAGCGCAGCCACTGCGCCCGGGCCAGGCCCACGGCAGCGTGGCGCTGGCGCGCTGGTGGCAGCCGGCCGCGATGGTGGACATGGGCGCGGCCCAGCCCCTGCGCAGCGAGCAGGCCGCCGTCCAGGCCTTGCACGACGCGCTGGACGACGCCGTGCGCCTGCAGTCGCTGGCGGACGTGCCGCTGGGCGCCTTTCTCTCGGGCGGGGTGGACTCCTCCACCATCGTCGCGCTGATGCAGCAGCAGGCCCGGGCCGAGGGCCGCCCGCCGGTCCAGACCTTCACCATCGGTTTCGACGAGCCGGCCTTCGACGAGAGCCCGCACGCGCGCGCGGTGGCGCAGCACCTGGGCACGCAGCACCACGAGATGCGCGTGACCGCGGCCGATGCACTTTCGCTCATCCCGGCGCTGCCGCAGATGTACGACGAGCCCTTTGCCGACAGCTCGCAGATCCCCACCCACCTGGTGTGCCGCGCGGCGCGCCAGCGGGTGACGGTGGCGCTCAGCGGCGACGCAGGTGACGAGCTCTTCGGCGGCTACAACCGCTACTTCTGGGGGCCGCGCGTGTGGGACAAGGTGGCCTGGCTGCCCTACCCCGCCCGCCGGGCGCTGGGCGCGGCGGTGGCGGCGCTGCCGCTGCCCGCGTGGGACGCCCTGGGCGGGCCGGCCGGCGTGAACCGCCTGGGCGACAAGGCGCACAAGATGGCCGCCCGCCTGGGCAGCGTGCGCAGCCTGGACGACCTCTACCGCAGCCTGGTGAGCGAGTGGTCCGACCCGGCCGCGCTGGTGCCCGGCCTGGCCGGTGCGGGCGGCGAGCCGCCGACGCTGCTGGACGACGCCCTGCCCTCCGCGCTGGCCGGCGCCGACGCCGACGCCCGCGCGCGCATGATGTGGTGGGACAGCCAGACCTACCTGCCCGACGACATCCTGTGCAAGGTGGACCGCGCCGCCATGGCCTGCAGCCTGGAGACGCGCGTGCCCTTCCTGGACCACCGCGTGGCCGAGCTCGCCTGGCGGCTGCCGATGGCGCTCAAGATCCGCGGCGGCACGGGCAAGTGGGCCCTGCGCCAGGTGCTGTACCGTCACGTGCCGCCGGCGCTGATCGAGCGCCCGAAGGCGGGCTTCGGCGTCCCGGTGGGCGTGTGGCTGCGCGGGCCGCTGCGCGAATGGGCCGAAGACCTGCTGGCCGAGCCGCGCCTGCGCCGCCAGGGCTGGCTGGAGGCGGCCCGTGTGCGCAAGGTCTGGGCCGAGCATCTCAGCGGGCGGCGTGACTGGACGTCGCGGCTGTGGGGCGTGCTGATGTTCCAGGCCTGGGTGGGCGAGGCGTGAGGGTGGTGAACGGTACACCCCGAACCGCGAGCTACTGACCATGCTGGGCAAGATCGTCGCCGCCATCCTCTCGCCGCTGGGCACCGCGCTGATCCTGGGGCTGCTGGGCTGGGCGATGGCTTGGGCGGGGCGGCCCGCAAGGCTGCAGCGGGCAGGACGCGTGCTGGTGGGGCTGGCACTGGGCTGGCTGCTGCTGTGGTCGCTGCCGGTGGCCAGCAGCGCGCTGCGCGGCTGGATCGAGGCACAGGCCGGGCCGCGCACCGTGGAGGCCGTGCCTGCCGCGCCGGTGATGGTGGTGCTGGGCGGCGGCGTGGACGGACCGCGCGCGCCGCTGCGGCCCTACCCCGACCTGAACGCCGCGGGCGACCGCCTGTGGCATGCCGCCCGTCTTTACCACGCCGGCAAGGCGCCCCGGGTGCTGCTGTCGGGGGGCGTCACCCGCACCGGCGACGGCAGCGAGGCCGATGCCATGCGCCGCTTCCTCATCGACATGGGCGTGCCGGCCGCCGCCATCGAACTGGAGGACGCCAGTCAGAACACCGCCGGCAATGCCGCGCTCACCGCGCAGGCGCTGAAGACGCAGGGCGTCGACCAGGTGATCTTGGTCACCTCGGCCCTGCACATGCCGCGGGCGCGCCAGCTCTTCGACCGCGCCGGGCTGACCGTGCACGCGGCGCCGGCCGACCACGAGGTGATCGACATGCCCTTCGACCTGCTGCGCGTGGTGCCCGACGCCGATGCGCTGGACGGCAGCGCGCGGGCCTTCAAGGAGCTGTTCGGACGGCTGGTGGGGCGCTAGGCAGGGCACTGCATGCAGGTGTCCAAAGAACACACCCGGCCAGCCCAGCGCGCCACGATCACGCTGTCGGCCAACACGTCGTGGTATTTGTTCAACTTCCGCGCCTCGACGATCAGGGCGCTGGTGGGGGCCGGCCATCGGGTGGTGTGCCTGTCGCCGCCCGACGACTACGGGCCGCGCCTGCCCAGCCTGGGCTGCGAATGGCAGCCGCTGCCGATGGACAACGCCGGCACCCACCCCGGGCGCGACCTGGCGCTTCTGGGCCGCTTCCTGCGGCACTATGCCCGGCTGCGGCCGGCGGTAGCCTTCCACTTCACGATCAAGAACAACGTCTACGGCACCTGGGCCGCGCGCGCGCTGGGGGTGGCCGCGGTGAACAACGTCTCAGGCCTGGGCACCGCCTTCATCCGCCCGGGCGCGGTGGCCGCCGTGGTGCGCGCCCTGTACCGGCTGAGCCAGCCGCTGGCGTACCGGGTGTTCTGCCAGAACACCGAGGACTTCGAGCTGCTGCGGGCTCGACGTCTGGTGCCAGCTGACCGGCTGGCCTTGCTGCCCGGATCCGGGGTGGACTTGCAACGCTTTCACCCCGGCTTGCGCGTGCGAGGCGGCCAGCGGGCAAAGGCAGACCGAATCTCTGGCAATGAGTCGCCATCAGAGAAACAGGTTCTTGACGACAAGCCCGCCCCCCTTCGACTGCTCTACGCCGGGCGGATGCTCGCGGACAAGGGCCTGCACGAGTTGATCGCAGCGGTCGACCGGCTGAACGCGCAGGGCGTGCGCTGCGAGTTGAGCCTGTGCGGCTTTGCCGGGGCCGAGAACGTCTCGGCCATCAGCGAAGAGGTGCTGAAACTGTGGGCCCAGCGCCCGGGCGTGCGGTGGCTCGGCCCGAGTGACGACATGCCGGGCATCTACGCACAGGCCGACGCGGTGGTGCTGCCCTCGTACCGCGAGGGCATGCCCCGCAGCCTGCTGGAAGCCGCTGCCATGGGCCTGCCCGCGGTGGCCACGGATGTACCGGGGTGCCGCCACATCGTCACCCATGGGGTGAACGGATTGCTGTGCGCAGCCCGCAGTGCCGATGCGCTGCACGGCGCGCTGGAGCAACTGATTGCGATGAGCGCCGTTGAACTCGAGGCCATGGGCGCCGCCGGCCGAGCCCGAGTGGAGGCCGAGTTCGACGAGCAGCAGGTGGTCAGGGCCGCGCTCGACGTGGTGGAAGGAGTCCTCGGCCAGCCCGGGCCGCGGATTCCATGAGACGTGCAGGCCCCGCCCGTGCCCCCCTTCACCGCTCCCTGAACGCGTTCTCCCGCATCGCGACGATGGGCTTGGACAGGAAC
>CAZFVH010000180.1:0-1967 GCA_964522465.1 uncultured Rubrivivax sp.
TGGAGGAAGGTCCGGACTGCACAGGGCAGCGCAGGAGCTAACGGCTCTCCACCGCAAGGTGAGGATCAGAGCAACAGAGACGAGTCTGCGCGGAGCCGATGTCCCTTCGAGGGGGTGTTCTGTGGGGCACGACGTCAGTCGTGCCGTCCGCGTCAGCGGACGCCCGGCGCGCAAGCACCGGACCCCTCAGCCACTCTTCGCGGGGCGCAGCCCCGCGAAGAGTGAAACGGGCAATCTCTGCGCGCAGCAACACCAAGTAGGCCGGCGTTGACGTGGTCCCGCGGAGCCGGCGGGTAGGTGGCACCGAGCCGGGTGGGCGACCCCCGGCCCAGAGGAATGGCGGTCACACGCGGGTGCCGGAAGGCATTCGCGTGCACAGAATCCGGCCTATCGGCTCGCTTCACTTTCACATCTCTCCCACCGCCCGACACGCGTGAACCCCGATGCACCCTGAGGCGGCCACGCTGTGGAAGGGCCCGCGCTGGACGCTGGCGCTGATGCTCGCCACGCTGAGCATGCTGGCGCCGTTCGCCATCGACGCCTACCTGCCGGCCTTCGACGGTATCGCCACCGGTCTGAACGCGTCGGCGCTGCAGATGCAGCAGACGCTGTCGGTCTTCCTGTTCGGCTTCGCCGCGATGAACCTGTTCCACGGCGCGCTGTCCGACAGCCTCGGGCGGCGGCCGGTGGTGCTGGCGTCTTTGGCGGTGTTCACGCTGGCCTCGGTGGGTTGTGCGCTGAGCACGGACGCGGCGACGCTCCTGTTCTTCCGTGCGCTGCAGGGCATGTCGGCCGGGGGTGGCATGGTGGTGGCCCGGGCCATCATCCGTGACCTGTTCCCGCCGTCCGAGGCGCAGCGCGTGATGTCGCAGGTGACGATCTACTTCGGCGTCGCACCCGCGGTCGCGCCGATGATCGGCGGCCTGCTGTACGAGGCCGTGGCCTGGCAGGCGATCTTCTGGCTGCTCGCGCTGATCGGCGCCACGCAATGCCTGCTGATGGCGCGCCGGCTGCCCGAGTCGCTGCCCCCGGCGCAGCGCCAGCCGGTGCAGATCGGCCCGCTGCTGCGTGGCTACTGGCAGATCGGGCGAGACCTGCGCTTCCTGGCGCTGGCCGTGGCGAGCGCGGTGCCCTTCAACGGCATGTTCGTCTACGTGCTGGCGGCGCCGGCCTGGCTGGGCGGGCACCTGCAGTTGGCGCCGACGCAGTTCTTCTGGTTCTTCACGCTCAGCGTGTGCGGCATCATGGGCGGGGCTTGGTGGAGCGGCCGCCTGGCCGGGCGGATGTCGCGCGCCGGGCAGACGCGCCTGGGGTTTGCCGTGATGTCGGTGGCCACCGCGGCCAACCTCGCCGGCAATGCCTGGCTCGAGCCCACGGCGGCCTGGGCGCTGATCCCCGTGTCGCTGTATTCCTTCGGCTGGGCCCTGGTCGTGCCGGTGGTGACGCTGACCTTGCTGGACCTGGTGCCGCAGCGCCGCGGCATGGCCTCATCGGTCCAGGCCTTCCTGGGCGCGGCGACCAACGGCGTGGTGGCCGGGGTGCTGGTGCCGCTGGTGATGCACTCGACGCTGGCGCTGGCGCTGGCCTCGGCGGCGATGCTCGTGGCCGGCGCGCTGTCCTGGGTCTGGGTGCGAGGGCGGTTGCCCCCCGCGTAGGCGCCCTACGGAATGGGGCCGGCGTCAAGGAAAACAGGCACCGGCGAGGACCGTCATCGCTGAGGTCCATGACCCGAGCGCGGCCTCGGGGCTGCGCAGGTGGACGGCACAACCGACACGGCGGCCGGCCTTCTTCGTGGGCGCTCCCGGCCCGACAGACGTGTGGTGTGGCGTCCCGTGCGATATCCAGTGCGAGATATCCCGTGCGAGATATCCCGTGCGAGATATCCCGTGCCGCTCAAGCTTCAGGGCTCGCGTGCCGACAATCAGGGCAGGGGGGGCTGCGATGTCCGGGATCGGTGTGGCGTACAG
>CAZFVH010000180.1:2067-7614 GCA_964522465.1 uncultured Rubrivivax sp.
TGCCGACAATCAGGGCAGGGGGGGCTGCGATGTCCGGGATCGGTGTGGCGTACAGCGTTTGGGGTCACGGTGTGCGGGGGGTGTTGCATGCGCTGCTGGCGGTCGCCACGGTGAGCCTGGCTGCGGCTCAGACGCCGTCGGCGCCGGTCGCCGCCACGCCCGCTGTTGCGCCGCCGACGGACAGGGCGGCTGCCAGACCGTCGGGGTCGGTCGCTGCGACACCGGACGCGCCCGACCCCCTGGACCGCCTGCGCGAGCGCCTGACCCGCCAGCTCGGCGCCACCGAGGCTGCGCCGGGTTCCAAGACCCAGGCGCCGGTGATCCGGGTGGAGAACGAGGCGCCCGGCGAGTTGCGGATCCAGGCAGTGCCCCGCTCGGCGGGTGCGCCGCGCCAGGGTGCTGCCGGCGCGGAACCGGCGCGCGGCACCGGCGCGCAGGGGCCGCAGCCCGCCAAGGCCCGCCCCGGGACGGCGGGTCCGCCAGCTGCCGGCGCGGCAGCGCACGCGGCCGGACCGGCCTGGTCCTACAGCGGGCCTACCGGGCCCCAGGCCTGGGGGCAACTGAGCCCGCTGTACAGCCTGTGCGAGCGCGGCCGGCGCCAGAGCCCCATCGACATCCGCGACGGCCTGAAGGTCGACCTCGAGCCGGTGCAGTTCGACTACAAGCCGGGGTTCTTCAGCCTCATCGACAACGGACACACCGTCGATGTCCAGTTGGGCCCGGGCAGTGCCATCGAGCTCGGCGGACGGCGCTACGAGCTCGCTGGCTTCCACTTCCACCTGCCCAGCGAGGAGCGGGTGGACGGCCGCGGCTTCGAGATGTCGATCCACCTCGTGCACCGCGACGCGAAGGGCCGGCTGGCCATCGTCGCTCTGCTGGCCGAGGAAGGTGAGGAGCACCGTGCGGTGCAGCAGGTGTGGAACCACCTGCCGCTGGAAAGGCATGAGCTCGTGGCCGCTCCGATCGAGTTCGATCCCACCACGCTGTTGCCGCCCGATCGCCGCTACTACACCTACATGGGCTCATTGACGACGCCGCCCTGCACCGAAGGCGTGCTGTGGATCGTGCTGCAGCAGCCCATCCGCATCTCGCCCGAGCAGCGCGCCATCTTCGTGCGCTTGTACCCGATGAACGCGCGGCCGGTGCAGCCGTCCTCGGATCGCAGGATCAAGCAGTCTCGCTGAGGCCTGCCAGCCGGCGCAGGGTGGGTCCACCCACGCGGCAGACAGGGACGTCGACGAGCCCAGCCTGATCGGGAGAGGATGCGACTGGCAAAGCTTGATGGAGGGTGTATCCGGTTCGGCCCGAACGGCGGAGGGTCTGGGGCCACGGCGGGCTCAGCCCGGACGCGGGGCGGTGGCGAGGGGTTCGGCGTCGGCCGATGAGGTTTTCAGGCGACGACGGGCCAGGCTCGACCGGGGCGGTGTCCCAGGCTCGGGCCGGCGCTGGTCGAGAATCGGGCTGTCCTCGCAGAGCTGCCCATGACGCCCGAACCCTTCGACCTCCTGCTGCGGCGCCGCGCCGCCGAGGATCCGGGCGCCCCCGCGCTCGGCGATGACTACACGGTGCTGGATCGCGGTGGGCTGCACGCGCAGGTCGAGCGCGTGGCCGCGGCGCTGCAGCGCGACGGTGTGCGACCGGGCCAGGCCATCGCGATGTGCGCCGCCACCGCGGTGCCGCAGGCGCTGGTTTTCCTCGGTGCGCTGCGCGCCGGTGCCGTGCCGGCGCCCATCCCCACCTCGGTCACGCCCGGGCAGTTCGAGGCCATGGTGGCCGACAGCGGCGCGGCCTTCGTGTTCGTCGACGCGAAGGCGCCGGCGCTCGGCCCGGCACCGGGCCGGCGTCTCGTGTCGCTCGACGGCGTGGCGGCAGGGGCTGACTTCCAGGCGTGGCTCGCCCCGCCGGGAGCCCGGGCGGCTGCCGTCGAGGTGCAGGCCGGCGACCCCTTCGACATCATCTATTCGTCGGGCACCACCGGCACGCCCAAGGGCATCGTCCACCCACAGTCCATGCGCGCGGCCCAGGTCGGGCGCGCGGTGCGCTACGCGCTGGACGCGACATCGGTGATGCTGCTGGCCACCCCGCTGTGCTCCAACACCACGCTGGTGGCCTTCCTGCCGGCACTGGCCTGCGGCGCGCGGGTGCATCTGATGGGCCGCTTCGACACCGCCGGCTACCTGCGCCTGGCGCAGGACCTGCGCGCCACGCACACCATGCTCGTGCCGGTGCAGTACCAACGCCTGATGGCGCACCCTGACGTCGACCGCGCCGACCTGCGGGCCTTCCGGATGAAGCTGTGCACGAGCGCGCCCTTCACGCCGGCATTGAAGACACAGGTGTTGGCGCGCTGGCCCGGCGGCCTGCTGGAGATCTACGGCATGACCGAGGGCGGCGGCAGTTGCTTCCTCGACGCGCACCTGCACCCGGGCAAGCTGCACACCGTCGGCCGGCCGGCCGAGGGACACGACATCCGCCTGATCGACGAGGACGGTCGCGAACTGCCGCCCGGGCCGCAGACGGTGGGCGAGGTCGTGGGACGCTCGCTGTCCATGATGACCGGCTACCACGGGCGCCCGGCGCAGACGCGCGAGGCCGAGTGGTTCGACGCCCAGGGCCGGCGCTTCATCCGCACCGGCGACATCGGCCGCTTCGACGAGGACGGCTTCCTGATCCTGATGGACCGCCGCAAGGACATCATCATCAGCGGCGGCTTCAACCTCTATCCCAGTGACCTCGAGGCCGTCCTGCGCGAGCACCCGGCGGTGGCCGATGCGGCGGTCTTCGGCGTGCCCTCGGCCCAGTGGGGCGAGACGCCGGTGGCCTGCGTCGTCGCGCGCGCCGGCGTGGCGCCGTGCGATCCCGAGACCCTGCGCCATTGGGCGAACGAGCGCCTGGGCCGCACCCAGCGCCTGGCCGGCGTGCGCTGGGTGGCCGAGCTGCCACGCAGCGCCATCGGCAAGGTGCTGCGGCGGGAACTGCGGCTGGAGTGGGGGGAGGGTGGGTCCGAGGGTTGAGCGGCCCGCTGCGGATATCCTTCAGGGATCGAGCCTTGTCTGTGTCCTGGAACCCCATGCGCTTGACCCGAGAGCAGATCGCAGCCATCAAGCACACGGCCCACGCGGTGCTGGGTGACGACGCCCGGGTCGTTCTCTTCGGTTCACGCGTGGACGACGCCTTGAAAGGCGGGGATATCGATCTGCTGTTCGAGACCGACCAACGCGTCGGCAATCGTGCGACCACGGTCGGAGCGCTCTACTCGGCGCTGATCCGTCAACTTGGTGACCGCAGGATCGACGTCCTGCTCAAGGATGGCGCCACCACCCCGGCGCCTGTGTTCGAGATGGCACGGCGAACGGGTATCGAGCTATGACGCTGCGCTACCTGCCCGAACATGCACGACCGGCGCTCCTGGCGCTGAGCTTGGTGCGCAAGGAGGTGGATCATCTGCGCTACAGCCAGACCACCTTGTTCGCGCTCCCCATCGATCTTGCGTGGGTGGAGCGCCTGGGCGAGCATCCTGCGCTGGCCGAGAAGGTTGAAGCATTCGTCAGCCGCTTCGGCAGGCTTCAGGACCACCTCGGCGAGAAATTGCTGCCCCGTATGGCCGCGCTCGTGGGTGAGCGCAGCAAGACATTGCTCGATACCTTGGCGACGGCAGAAAAAATGGGTCTGCTGGCCAGTGCCGACGCATTCATCGCCGCCCGACAGCTGCGCAACGCCTTGGTGCATGAGTACATGCAGGACGCCCGAGCTTTTCTCGACAGCCTCATGGCGGCGGAGCAGGCCTGTCGGATGTTCTTCGACATCGTTCAGAACGTGCAAGCCGAATGCGCCCGCCTCGGGTTGCCGGACGGTGGATGAGGCGGGCCGGGAGGTGGCCGAAAGGCGTGGCAGGCGCGCACCCGTCTGCTGCGACACACACCCGCTGTCCGAGCGGCTCGCAGTGTTGTCTGGGCCGCGCGTCATCCGCTCGACTCGCAAGAAACAAAACCATCCCGCGGACTCACACCTCCGTTGGCGCTGAGCCCTTCGACCTCGCTCAGGACAGGCTTGTCGAAGCGCCTGCGCAGGGCTTCGACAGGCTCTCAGCCCGGACGGTTTCTCCGCGTACGCCGGGCGCCGATATGGGGCCTGGGAAGCTCACAAGAAAGCGCCGGGCCGCCCCAAGTTCGGGGGAGGCGGGCTGGCCGACGCCCTGCCCTGGGGCCCTCAGGCCCCCCAGATCGCCGGGTGGTTGTCAGCCGTGTCACGGCGGCGTGTCCGGCCTCGGCGTGTCCGCCGCGCTTGCACGCCCGCGGTTGGCGCGAGCCGCCACCAGCAGCACCGGCCACAGCCACAGGCTGGCCAGCCATTTCAGCAGCCGCGGCAGGGTGATCGGCCGGGTTTCGTGCCGCGCGACCTTGACGAACAGCACGACGGCACCGGCCACGACGTGGGCCAGCAGCAGGGCGTAGACGCCCACGCGCCAGCCGTAGGTGCCGCCCAGCGCGTCGCCCAGCGCACTGCCGACCAGCGCGGCCACCGGAATCGACAGCAGCAGTGACAGGCCTAGACCTGCCAGAGCATGGCGCAGTTTCCACAACGGGTCGTTGTCGTACATGTGCCAGATTGTCCGGTGACACGGGTGACCGGTTGGCTTCGGGGGGTTCCGGGCGATCCGGTTGCGCGAAATGGATGTGCTTTTGCTGCGTGTTGCCCGTCCGGACGGGGTGACATGCGCGTCGGTTCGGCGTGCGCCTGGCGCATCACCCTCCGGTCTTGCCGGACGTGCGCAGCCGCCGCTGCACCGCCTGCAGCCCGAGGAAGAGCGCGGTGGAGAAGGCGATCATCACCGTGGCCACGGCCAGCATCGCCGGGGTGATGCTCTCGCGCAGCCCGGAGAACATCTCCTGCGGCAGCGTGCGCTGGCCGGCGCCGGCCAGCAGCAGCGCGATGACGACGTCGTCGAAGGAGGCCGCGAAGGCGAACAGGGCGCCGGAGGCGATGGCGCCGCGCATGCCGGGCAGCGTGACCTGGAAGAAGGTGCGTGTGGGGCTGGCGCCGCAGGCGGCGGCGGCGCGTTGCAGGTTCGGGTCGGCCGTGTCGAGCGCAGTGAGCACCGGGATCACGACGAAGGGCAGGGCGATCACGGTGTGCACGATCACCAGCCCGGTGTAGTTGCCGCTCAGCCCGAGCGGGGCCAGAAAGAAGTAGCTGCCCACGGCGATCAGGATCACCGGCACGATCATCGGCGCGATCAGCACCGCCTTCAGCGCCGCAGCCCACGCCGTGCGGCTGCGCTGCAGGCCCAGCGCGGCGGCCGTGCCCAGCACCACCGACGCCGCCGTGGCCGCCACGCCGATGCCCAGCGAGTTGCCCAGGGCCCGCATCCAGGTGGGGCTGGTGAAGACCTCGGCGTACCAGCGCAGCGACAGCCCAGGCAGGGGGTAGACCAGCAGGCTGCCGCTGGACAGCGACAGCGGCACGATGGCCAGGATGGGCAGCAGCAGGAAGGCCAGCACGAGCGCGCTCGACAGCCACAGCAGCAGCGTCCAGGGCGAGATCGCC
>CAZFVH010000181.1:0-7598 GCA_964522465.1 uncultured Rubrivivax sp.
GCCGCCCAGGTTGGGACGCCCGAACTCGTTGTTGAAGGCGGCCGCGCCCAGCGGCCCCTCGGTCATGATCTGCAGCGGGCTGGCGATGTGGGCCGGGCGGCCCGGCCCGCCGCGCTCCCAGGGCTCGTCGGTGCCCGGCAGGCGCAGGTGGCTGGTCGAGAACCCGGCCAGCCCCGCCTTGGGGCGCGCGCCGCGCCCGGTCGCGCCCTCGTCGCGGATCTCGCCGCCGGCGCCGGTGGCCGCCCCCGGGAAGGGCGAGATCGCGGTGGGGTGGTTGTGCGTCTCCACCTTCATCAGCACGTGGGTCTCGACCGCGCTCGCCCGGTAGGGCGCGGGCGCGTCGCTCGCGGCGGGGCGCCACTGCGCCGACACACGCCCCTGCATCACCGCCGCGTTGTCGCTGTAGGCCACCACCGTGCCCTGCGGCGACGCAGCCTCGGTGTGGCGGATCATCTGGAACATCGACAGCGGCTCGTCGCGGTCGTCGATCGTGAAGCGCGCGTTGAAGATCTTGTGCCGGCAGTGCTCGCTGTTGGCCTGCGCGAACATCATCAATTCGACATCGGCGGGGTTGCGGCCCAGGCGGGTGAAGGCATCGGTGAGATAGTCGATCTCGTCGTCGGACAGGGCGAGGCCGAATTCGGCATTGGCCTGCGCGAGCGCCACGCGCCCCCCCCCCAGGATGTCGACATGTGCCAGCGGCATGCCGGCACGGGCATCGAACAGGACCCGCACATCGTCACGCGCGTCGCCCACGTACTCGGTCATCCGGTCGTGCAGGACAGCGGCGATGCGGTCACGCAGCCCAGGCTCGAGTGGACGCGCCGTCTTGCCGAACAGGCCCTGGACGGCGCCGGACAGCCCGACGGGCCGGCGGTGCAGACGCACTTCGGTCACGCGTTCGATACGTCGCACGGGCAACGCGCAGTTGCGGGCGATATCGGTGGCCTTGCTCGACCAGGGGGAGACCGTGCCGGGACGCGGCATGACGACAAAAAGATCGCCGGGAGCAGGGTCGGCGGCATCGAGCAGCACACCATCGAGCAAGTCCCCTAGACGCCCGATCAAGGCCGCGTCGGCTGCTGCATTGCACGCCACCCAAAGGACATGGCGGGACCATAGGCTGTGGACGGTGGGATCGATGCGCTGAAGCTGCTCGAGCAGTGCCCGGCCACGGAATTCGGACAGGGCATTGGAGCCCTCGAAGGCATACAGGTGAAGGGGCTCGCTGGGCATGGTCGTCAGGCGGGGCCTGGATGCCCTTCAGCCAGACAGGATTCTAGATGGGGGGTCTTCTGCAACCGTGCGGCCGGTCCACGCCCCTGCCACGCGTCGACAGTCGCGATGGGATAATTCCCGACATGCCTGTAACGCTGAAATCGCCGGACGAGATCGAGGGAATGCGCACCGCCTGCCGTCTGGCATCAGAGGTGCTGGACATGCTCGCCCCCCATGTGCGCCCCGGCGTGACGACGAAGGAGATCGACCGGATCGCCCACCGCTACATGGTCGATGTGCAGAAGTCGGTCCCGGCCACGCTCGGCTACCAGCCGTCAGGCTACCCGGCCTACCCCGCGTCGCTGTGCACGTCGCCGAACGAGGTCGTCTGTCATGGCATCCCGGACGACAAGCCGCTGCGCAATGGCGACATCGTCAACATCGACGTGACCGTGATCAAGGACGGCTGGCACGGCGACAACAGCCGCATGTTCGTCGTCGGCGAGGCATCGATCGCCGCGCGCAGGCTGTGCGCGGTCACGTTCGAGGCCATGTGGAAAGGCATCATGAAGGTCCGGCCAGGCGCCAGGCTCGGCGACGTCGGCCACGCGATCCAGACCTACGCCGAGCATCACGGTTATTCGATCGTGCGCGAGTTCTGCGGCCACGGCGTGGGCCGCAAGTTTCACGAAGAACCGCAGGTGCTGCACTATGGCCGGCCCGGTACGCTGGAGGAATTGGTTCCGGGCATGACCTTCACGATCGAGCCCATGGTCAACGCCGGCCGTCGCGAGATCAAGGAGGACCGGCGCGGCAACCGTCCCTACGACGGTTGGACCATCGTCACCCGGGACCGGTCGCTGTCGGCGCAATGGGAACATACCGTGCTCGTCACCGACACCGGTGTGGAGGTGCTGACGTTGTCGGCAGGCAGCCCTGCAGCGCCGGCCTTCGCGGCGCCGCTGTTCCCGACCGCCGCGGCCTGACACCGGCGCGCACCTTTCGAGCTTGCCGTGGACACCCCGAGGCTGGACGTGCCCGGCCCCTCGACGGCGCCCCCTCTCAGCGCTGATGGGCAGGACTTGCAGGTCTCGACCGTCGAGGCCCTGAGGCATGTGCACCGGGAACGCAAGTCCGCCCTGGTGCGGACGTTTCTCGGCGAGCGACCCACCACCACCTCCGCGAACCGTCTGGTGCGCCGCCTGGCGCGGCATGTCGACGACACATTGCGCGCGCTGCTCCGGCTGGCTCCCCTGCCGGAGGGGGCGGCGCTGCTCGCGGTGGGGGGCTACGGGCGGGGTGAACTCTTTCCGAGCTCCGACGTGGACGTTCTGGTGCTGCTGCCCCATGGCAGCCGCACCGACGGCATCAGCGACTTCATCGCCGCATGCTGGGACGTGGGCCTGGAGATCGGGTCGTCGGTGCGCACCGTCGAGGAATGCGTCGACGAGGCCGGACGCGACGTAACCGTGCAGACCGCCCTGCTCGAAGCCCGCCTGGTCGCCGGCAAGCGGCGCCTGTTCGACCGGTTCGTCGCCGCCACGCGCACGGTACTGGACCCGCGAGCGTTCCTGCGCGCGAAGACGCTGGAGATGCACCAGCGACACAACAAGTACGAGAACACGCCCTATTCCCTCGAGCCCAACTGCAAGGAGAGCCCGGGAGGCCTGCGCGACCTGCACGTGCTGATCTGGGTGGCACGGGCCGCCGGATTCGGACGACATTGGGCTGAACTGGCCGCGGGCGGTCTGTTGACGGCCTTCGAGGTGCGCCAGCTGCAACGGCACGAGGGTTCCCTCAAGCTCATCAGGGCGCGTCTGCACGCCGTGGCCGGGCGGCGCGAGGACCGGCTCGTTTTCGACTTGCAGACGATGGTGGCGGAGAGCTGCGGCTATGTCTCCCGCCGCGGCTCTCGCGCCTCCGAGCAGCTGATGCATCGCTATTACTGGGCCGCCAAGGCCGTGACCCAGCTCAACCAGGTGCTGCTGCTCAACATGGAGGAGCGGATCATCGGCAGCGAGTCGGCGCCGATGCGGCCGATCTCCGAACGCTTCCTGGACCGCGGCGGGATGCTGGAAGTCGCGCGCGACGACCTCTACACCCGGCATCCAGACGCGATCCTGGAGACGTTCCTGGTCTTCCAGCGCACGCCCGGCCTGCAAGGCCTGTCGGCCAGGACGATGCGCGCGCTGTACAACGCGCGGGGGCTCATGAACGGCGCCTTCCGGCACGATCCGGCCAATCGCGCGATGTTCATGCAGATGCTGCGCCAACCCACCGGGGTAACGCGGGTTTTCCGGCTGATGAACCAGACCTCGGTGCTCGGTCGCTATCTCTGGGTCTTCCGGCGCATCGTCGGGCGCATGCAGCACGACCTCTTCCACGTCTACACCGTGGATCAGCACATCCTGATGGTGCTGCGCAACGTCCGGCGGTTCTTCATCCCCGAGCATGCGCACGAGTACCCGTTCTGCTCCCAACTGGCCTCGCAGTGGGACGCACCGGCACTGCTGTACGTGGCAGCGCTCTTCCACGACGTGGCCAAGGGCCGTGGAGGCGACCACTCCGATCTGGGTGCGACGGAGGTCCGCCGCTTCTGTCGCGATCATGGTGTCGGCGGCGAGGACGCGGTGCTCGTGGAATTCCTGGTCCAGCATCACCTGACCATGAGCCGGGTTGCGCAGAAGGAAGACCTCAGCGATCCCGACGTGATCTCCCGTTTCGCCGCGCTGGTGGGCAATGAACGCAGACTCACGGCCTTGTACCTGCTGACGGTGGCGGACATCCGCGGCACGAGTCCGAAAGTCTGGAACGCCTGGAAGGGCAAGCTGCTGGAGGACCTCTTCAAGTACACCCTGCGTGCCCTGGGTGGTGCGAGGCCACACCTGGAGGCCGACATCGAATCCCGCAAGCAGGAGGCGATCCAGATCCTGGCGCTGCACTCGGCCCTGCCAGGCACCGAGCAGCCGCTGTGGAAGACCCTGGACCTGAGCTACTTCGCGCGTCACGACGCCAATGAACTTGCCTGGCATGCACGTTCGCTGTGGCGACATCTCGCCAGCACCGTCCCGGTGGTGCGTGCGAGGATGTCCTCGGTGGGTGAGGGGTTGCAGGTGCTCGTCTTCGCGCCCGACCGGGCCGACTTGTTCGCACGCATCTGCGGCTATTTCGACAGTGCCGGCTTCAGCATCCAGGATGCCCGCATCCACACCACGCGCAACGGCTACGCCTTGGACACCTTCCAGGTGGTCAGCGCCACCCAGACCTTCCACTCTCCCTCCGATTACCGGGACTTGATGTCCCTCGTGGAGACACAGGCCGCCTTGGCGCTCGCCTCGGAGGGGCCGCTGCCCGAGCCGGGCCGCAGCCGGGTCTCGCGCCGTGTCCGATCCTTCCCGATGGTGCCCCGTGTGACGCTGCGGCCCGACGAACGCGCCCAACATTGGCTGCTGAGCGTCAGCGCCAGCGACCGGACGGGACTGCTGTACGCCATCGCCCGCGTCCTGGCGCAGCACCGTATCAACCTCCAGCTGGCCAAGGTCAGCACGCTCGGGGAGCGCGTGGAGGACACCTTCCTCGTGGACGGCGCGGCGCTGCAGCAGTTGCGCGCGCAGCTGCAGATCGAGACCGAACTGCTGGATGCGATCGGCTGACGCTGCAGGTCAGGTCTGAAAGCCATCATCCGACGCCTTCCTTCGATATGCCCCTGCACCGCATCCCGATCGCTGCCGTGCTCGCCGAGCGGACACGGTACGACACCCTGATCGACGCACGCAGCCCTTCGGAGTACGCAACCGATCACCTGCCGGGAGCGGTCAACTGGCCGAGCCTGGACGACGAACAACGCCACCTCGTGGGAACCGACTACGCACGGGTCTCGCCCTTCGAGGCGCGCAAGCAGGGGGCGGTGATGGTCGCCCGCAACATCGCCGCTCATCTCGAGCGCGAACTGCCCGGACGCGCTCGCGACTGGCGTCCGCTCGTGTATTGCTGGCGTGGCGGACAACGCTCGGGGGCCTTGGCACACGTGCTGTCGCAGGTCGGCTTCGACGTCCACGTGCTGGACGGTGGGTATCGCGACTTCCGGCGTCATGTCGTCGCCGCACTTGCCGACGCTGGCCAGAGTCTGGCCCTGTGCGTGATCTGCGGCGAGACCGGCAGCGGCAAGAGTCGGTTGCTGCAGGCGCTTCAAGCGTCCGGGGAGCAGGTGCTGGATCTGGAGGCACTGGCATGCCACCGCGGATCGGTGCTCGGCGCGGTACCCGATCAGCCGCAACCGTCACAGAAGCGCTTCGAGTCCCGGCTGTGGGAAGCACTCGGACGTCTGGATCCCGACCGGGTCGTCTACATCGAGAGCGAGAGCCGCACGATCGGCCGGTTGCGCTTGCCCGAAGCGCTGCTCCAGCGCATGCGTGCGGCCCCTTGCGTGCGACTGCAGATGCCGCAACACGCGCGTGTCGACCTGCTGGTGCAGGACTATGCCCATCTGGCGGCCGACCCAGAGCTGCTGTGCGCGCGACTGGACGCCCTGCGCGAGGTTCGTGGTCACGCGACCGTGGACCAGTGGCAGCACCACCTGCGGGAGGGCCGCGTGCGCGAGGTCGTCAGGACACTGCTGGTCGACCATTACGACCCGGTCTACCTGAAGTCGATGCAGCGCAACTTCTCCGCTTTCGCGCCGGCACCGGTCGTCGAAGTGCCCGATGGCAGTCCGGCAGCGATGGAACAGGGCGTACGGCAAGTGAAGCAGGCTGCCGGGCCGCTGGGACTGGCATGACGGCACCGACTGCCGCCGCGTGCGTCACCTCCCGACGGGCACAGGTGCCCGAGCGCGCGCAACCAGCGTCATGCCGGTCATCCACGCCGATATCGACGGCAGGCACACCGGTCATCGGGAGAGTGCACGGATGAGCCAACCATCGGCCATCGAACAGTCCCGGCGCTTTCCCGTCCGCCCGGTCACATACAGGCATCCCTGGAAGTGGCTCAGACGCGGCGCACGGGATCTGATCCAGAACCCCTGGCCTGGGCTGGCCCACGGCTTGGCTGCTTCCGCTTTCGCCGGCCTGCTGCTGTGGTGGGGCCACGACCGCTTCTGGTTGCTGGCGGGTGCGTTCTCCGGTTTCCTGCTCGTCGCGCCCTTGATCGCCACCGGGCTCTACCAGATCAGCCGGGCTCACGAAAAGGGAGAACGCATCGGTCTGCGCGCAGCGCTGCGTGTGTGGCGTTCATGGGACCTGCGGCTCGTCGTGTTCGGTGTGCTGCTGGCGCTGGCCGGTACCGGCTGGGTGCTGACATCGGCCTCGATGATCACGGTACTCGCGTCGGCACCCGTGAACGTACCCGCCGATTTCATCCGATACGTCATGCTCGCTCCGGACGGAGCCCTGTTCGAGGCCTGGCTGGCGCTCGGAGGCCTGCTGGCCGCGCCGGTGTTCGCGTCATCGGTCGTCGCCATACCGATGCTCCTGGACCATCGGATCGGCACGATGGCTGCGGTGCTCACGAGCTGGCGCGTCGTGATCGAGAACCCGGCGCCGATGGCGCTATGGGCAGGGGTGTTGATGATGCTGACGCTGGCCGGCATGGTCGCGGGGCTTTTCGGGCTGATTCCCATCGTGCCCTGGCTCGCGCACGCGAGCTGGCATGCTTACCGCGACCTGGTCGGCCCACCGGCGCTTGTGGACTGACGCACCGAGACCGCACCCCCCGCGCGCGCTAAACCATGTTCGGCTATTCCGAGGAGCAGATCGCGCAGTTCGGGCTGACCTTCGGGGTCGGCGCGTTCATGCTCTACATGGTGTTCATCATCTTCCAGCTCGCGCGCGAGTCGCGCGCGGGCCGCCTGGGGACATTCGTGCTGTTCCTGGCCCTGGGCTTCGGGCTGGTGGGCTATGTCGCCAAGGGCGTGATCAAGTTCTTCATCGAGGGCGGTTGAAGCTCCGGTGGCCCGGAGGACGCGCGCCGGCGAGAACGGCCCCCAGCCCTGCGAACCCGGAGCGTGCCAGTCGGCAGCCCCGGGCCAGCGGGCTCACCCCATGTGAAGCCCGCCGTTGCAGCTGAAGTCGGCGCCGGTGGTGAAACCGGAATCCTCGCCCGCGAGCCAACCGACGATGGAGCCGATCTCGTCCGGCGTGCCCAGACGCTTGACGGGGATGGTCGCGACGATCTTCTCGAGGACCTCGGGCTTGATCGCACGGACCATGTCGGTGCCGATGTAGCCCGGACTGACCGTGTTGACGGTGACGCCCTTGCTGGCCAGTTCCTGGGCCAGGGCCATCGTGAAGCCGTGCATGCCGGCCTTGGCTGCCGAGTAGTTGGTCTGGCCGGCCTGGCCCTTCTCACCGTTCACCGACGAGATCTGGATGATGCGGCCCCAG
>CAZFVH010000182.1:0-7379 GCA_964522465.1 uncultured Rubrivivax sp.
TGACGCCCTACTACGGCTTCGAGGAGGATGCGCAGCATTTCCACCGCACCTGCCGGGGCGCGTTGGACCCCATCGACCCGGCCCTGTACCCGCGCTTCAAGAACTGGTGCGACGAGTACTTCTTCCTCAAGCACCGCAACGAGCCGCGCGGCGTGGGCGGGGTGTTCTACGATGACTTCGCCGAGCTCGGCTTTGAAGGCAGCTTTGCCATGACCCGAGCCGTGGGGGATGCCTTCATCGACGCCTACCTGCCGCTCATCCAGCGCCGTCGGCACACGCCCTACGGCGAGCGCGAGCGCGATTTCCAGGCCTACCGGCGTGGCCGCTACGTCGAGTTCAATCTCGTCTTCGACCGTGGCACGCTGTTCGGCCTGCAAAGTGGCGGGCGTACCGAGAGCATCCTGATGTCCATGCCGCCGGTGGTGAAGTGGCGCTACGCCTGGAACCCCGAGCCGGGCACCCCGGAGGCGCGTCTGTACAGTGATTTCCTGCGCCCGCGGGACTGGGCTTGAGCATCTCGGGCGGGCCGTTGCATGCCGTGGGCCGGGCGCGGTCGCCGGCTGACGTGTGGCACCGCATCGGCGTGCTCGGCGGCAGTTTCGACCCGCCACACCGGGCGCATCGCGCGCTGGCCGACCTCGCGTTGCAGGTCCTGGCGCTGGATGTGTTGCTGTGGTTGCCCGCCGGCCAGCCTTGGCAGAAGGCCGGGCGCAGGTTGGCCGACGCGCGGCATCGCCTGGAGATGGTGCGCCTGATCACCGACGGGCAGCCACGCTTTCTCATCGACGAGCGCGAACTCCATCGCAAGGGCCCCACCTACACCGTTGACTCCGTGCGGGAACTGGCGCACGAGCATCCGCAGGCCGAGCTGTTCCTCGTTCTCGGCCAGGATCAGTACGGACGCTTCGACACCTGGCGCGACTGGCGCGAGATCCTGCAACGCGTCACGCTGGCCGTGGCCGGCCGCGACGGTCGCCCGCCCGAGACGCCGCCGGCGCTGCGCGAGGTGGCGCACACCGTCCGCGAACTTCCCTTGCCCGCCCTGCCGATCGCGTCGACCGCCCTGCGCGAGGCCATGGCGCGAGGTCTCCCGGTGGGCCTCGACGTGGGCGAGGCGGTTGCAGGCTATATTGCCGCCCATCATCTCTACGAGCCCAAGGAAGGCGTGACGCACTGAATGGACATCCGCAAACTGCAGCGAGCCATCGTCGATGGGCTCGAGGACGTCAAGGCGCAGGACATCCGCGTCTTCAACACCGAAGCCCTTTCGCCGCTGTTCGAGCGGGTGATCATCGCCTCGGGCACCAGCAACCGCCAGACCAAGGCCCTGGCCTCCAGCGTGCGTGAGGCCGTCAAGGCCCGCGGTCTGCCGGTGCTGCGCACCGAGGGCGAGGAGAACGGCGAATGGATCATCGTCGACTGCGGGGCCGCCGTGGCCCACATCATGCAGCCGTCGATCCGCGATTACTACCACTTGGAAGAGATCTGGGGCGGCAAGCCGGTGCGGCTCAAGCGCGACGCAGTCGTTACCGGGCTGCCCAAGGCATCCGAAGAGCCGATGGCGGTCGCGGCGCCCCCCGCGCGCAAGCGCCCGGTCCGCACCGCACAGACCGCGGCCACCGCGACGACCGCCTCGACTGCTCCAGCCGCCGCCAGGAAAACCGCGCCGAGGAAGTCGTCGGCAGCGGTCGGGGCATCCGCGGTGGTCCGCAGGGCGGCAGCGCCCGGTGCCGCGCCGGTGCGTCCATCGGCGCCGCGAAAGACCGGCGCCTCGGTGCCGGTGGCCCGCAAGACGGCGACGAAGACTGCACGCAAGACCGCCTCCAGAGCGGACTGAGCCCGCACTTCCGCCAGTTCTGACGTCGTCTGCGAGCGCCGGTGCGTCTGCTCGTCGTGGCGGTCGGGCTGAGGCAGCCAGCCTGGGCTGACGCGGCCTGGGAGGATTTCGCCCGGCGTTTCCCACCGGAGGCGCGGCTGGAGCTCAAGGCGGTCAAGGCCGAGCCCCGTGCCGGACGCACGGTGGCGCAGTGCATGTCGGCCGAGGGGCAGCGGCTGGAGGCAGCGCTGCCGCGCGGTGCGCGGCGGGTCGTGTTGGACGAGCGTGGCAGCGCCGTGACGACGGCCGCGCTCGCGCAGCGTTGGCGGGCCTGGATGGCCGACGGCCGAGATGTCGGCTTTCTGATCGGCGGCCCCGACGGCCTGGATCCCTCGCTGAAGGCCACCGGCGACGAGGCCCTGCGCCTGTCCGATCTGACCCTGCCCCATGCCATGGTGCGCATGCTGCTGGCCGAAGCCCTGTACCGGGCGTGGTCGCTGACCGCCGGCCATCCCTATCATCGCAAGTGACCGTCACCGCCGACCCGCCTGGCGCCTTACCCTATGTCCCATTCAACGACCGCTGCCGCAGCCGTGCACGACTTCGTCTGGCTGGCCTCGCAGAGCCCGCGGCGGCGCCAGCTGCTTGGGCAACTGGGCGCGCGCGCCGAGTTGTTGACCCCCGATACCCAGGAGGATGTCGAGTCGCTCGAGGCCACGCGCCACGGTGAGCTGCCGCAAGACTATGTGCAGCGGGTCACGCTCGCGAAGCTCGCCGCGGCGCAGCAGCGCCTGCTGAAACGGGGCGGGCCGCCTGCCCCCATCCTGTGCGCCGACACGACCGTCGCGCTCGGACATCGCATCCTCGGCAAGCCGGCCGACGCGGCTGATGCCGCCCGCATGCTGGGCGCGTTGTCCGGCCGTACACACCGGGTGCTGACCGCCGTTGCGGTGGCGCACGCTGGCGGCATCGAGCAGCGGCTGCAGGTCTCGCGGGTGCGCTTCGCGGTGCTGGACCCCTCGGTGATCCAGGCTTACGTGGCCAGCGGCGAGCCCTTCGACAAGGCTGGCGCCTACGCCATCCAGGGCCCGCTGGCGGGCTGGATCGTGCATATCGTGGGCAGCCACAGCGGGATCATGGGGCTGCCGCTGCACGAGACCGCCTGCCTGTTGCGTACGGCCGGCGTTCGCCTGGCCTTGTGAACGCGGCCGTCGCGGCGAAGGCGGCTCCACCCCGGCGCCGCAGGCCCTAGACTCAGGTTCTCATGGCAAGTCAGGACATCCTCATCAACTGGGCTCCGCAGGAGACCCGCGTGGCCGTGGTCGAGAACGGCGCCGTCCAGGAGCTGCACGTCGAGCGCACGCTCGAGCGCGGCATCGTCGGCAATGTCTACCTGGGCAAGGTCTCGCGCGTGCTGCCCGGGATGCAGAGCGCCTTCATCGACATCGGGCTGGACCGCGCGGCCTTCCTCCACGTGGCCGACCTCCTGCCTGGGACGCCCTTCGGGCGCCGCGCCGACGACGCACCACCGGTGCCCATCGAGCGCCAGGTCTTCGAGGGCCAGACCTTGACGGTGCAGGTGGTCAAGGACCCGATCGGCACCAAGGGCGCACGGCTGTCCACGCAGATCAGCATTGCCGGGCGCATGCTGGTGCACCTGCCGCAGGACCAGCATCTGGGCATCTCGCAGAAGATCGGCTCACCCGAGACACGTGAGCAGTTGCGTGCGCGCATGCAGGCCCTGGTGGGCACGCCCGAGACCGGCGGCGGAGGCGGCTTCATCCTGCGCACCAACGCCGAGGAGGCCAGCGATGCCGAACTCGCCGAGGACATCTCCTACCTGCGCAAGACCTGGACCTTGCTGCGCCAGCGTGCGATCACCCAGCCCCCGGGCACCCTGCTGCACCAGGATTTGAGCCTGACCGAGCGCGTGCTGCGTGACCTGTGCACCGAGGCCACGCAGTCCATCCGCATCGATTCGCGCATGCAGTTCGACGCGCTCCAGACCTTTGGCCGTACCTACATGCCGCAGGTGCTCGGCAAGCTGGAGCATTACCGGGGCGAGCGTCCCATCTTCGACCTCTTCGGCATCGAAGAGGACGTGGCGCGGGCGCTGGGTCGCCGCGTCGATCTCAAGAGCGGCGGCTATCTGATCATCGACCAGACCGAGGCCCTGACCACGGTGGACGTGAACACCGGGGGCTTCGTCGGCGCGCGCAACTTCGACGACACCATCTTCAAGACCAACCTCGAGGCCGCCGGCGCGATGGCCCGGCAACTGCGCCTGCGCAATCTGGGCGGCATCATCATCGTCGACTTCATCGACATGACGCGAGAGGAGCACCGTCAGGCGGTCCTGGCCGAGTTGCGCAAGCAACTGGCGCGCGACCGCACACGCACCACGGTCAGTGGCTTCAGCGCGCTGGGGCTGGTCGAAATGACGCGCAAGCGCACGCGCGAGAGCCTGGCGCAGATGCTGTGCGAGCCCTGTCCCACCTGCGAGGGCCGCGGCCAGGTCAAGACCACGCGCAGCGTGTGCTACGAGATCCTGCGAGAGATCCTGCGCGAGGCCCGGCAGTTCTCGCCCCGCGAGTTCCGCGTCGTCGCCCCGGCGGCGGTGGTCGAGATGCTGCTGGACGAGGAGAGCGTGCACCTGGCCGGCCTGAGCGAGTTCATCGGCCGCCCGATCTCCCTCAGCGCCGAGCCGGCCATGGGGCCCGAGCAGTACGACATCGTGCTGGTATAGGCGATTCGATCGTGTCCTCGGGGCACGGCGGCTTCCCGGCTTATCCGTCGACTGCAGCCGACGCCGGCTCCAGGGTCAGCGCCGATCCCCAGCACATGCCGTGACCACTGTCGTCCCTCCGTCACTGGGCAGCCAGTGCGACATCGGACGGCAGCCCTCGGCCAGGCACAGTTCGTAGTCGGGCACGAATTCCGATCGAGACAGGTGCAGCGCCGGCAGCGGATCCGTGGGTGTGGGGTATTCGAACCAGCCCTCACGCCAGCGGGTCTGTGCGCCGGGCTCCATGCCTGCACCGGAGCCCCGCACCCGCGCCCGCCAGGCCACCAGGGTGGGCCGCGCACCGATGTCTGGCGTCACGATGCGGTAGTCCTCCTCCCAGCGCACCTTCTCGATGCTGTGGGTCCAGGCCAGCGTGAAGGCCAGCGCGTCGATGAACACCGGGGCGGTCGTGCCCAGCGCCAGCGCCAGGCACACGCCAGCCAGTCCCATGCGGTGTCTCGTGCCTGCGGCGACGGGCGATCAGGCGGTGCGTGCATGCGCAGCGCGCCGCGTCCGCCAGACATGCCAGGCGACGAAGGCGGCCACCAGCGCCAGCCCGATCTCGTCGGTGACCGGTAGCGCCGCAACGAGAAAGCTGGCAGCCACCACGGCCAGCACTCGCTCCCACCAGCTCAGGGGCGAGAGCAGGAAGCCGATCGCGCCGGCGCCCCACATGCCGATCGCCACCAAGGCCTTGAAGACAATCCACAGCGTGTCGATCCAGTCGCCTGTCTGGAGCATCAGTGCCGGCGAATACACCGCCATGTAAGGCACGATGAAGCCGGCGATGGCCACGCGGATGGCCTGCATGCTGATCTTCAGCCCCTTCTCGCGCGCGATCGGAGCTGCCGCGAAGCAGGCCAGGGCCACAGGTGGCGTCAGATCGGCCATGATGCCGAAGTAGAAGACGAACATGTGCGACACGATCAGCGGCACGCCCAGCTCGAGCAAGACCGGCGCGGCGATCGAACTGGTGATGATGTAGTTGGGGATGGTCGGGATGCCCATGCCCAGCACCAGGCAGGTCAGCATCGTCAGCAGCAGGGCCAGGAACAGGCTGTCGCGGCCGATGCCGATGATGTAGCCGCCGAGCTCGGCCGCCACGCCGGTCAGGTTGATCACACCGATGATCACCCCCACCAGCGCGCAGGCGACCGCCACCGGCAACGCATGACGGGCGCCATCGACCAACGCGCGCACCGCCAGCGCACGGGTGTCGCCCCCGGTGCGCCGCAGCCAGGTGATTGCCACCAGCACTGCGGTGATGACAAAGAAGGTCATCACGCCAAAGGCGAGGAACCCGGCGCAGGCCAGGCCCAGCAGCACCCAGAACAGCACGCGCAAGCCCGTACCCGTCACGCCGGAGACGACGGCCGCGCCAAAGATCAGGATCACGGTCAGGCCCAGACCGACCGAACCCGAGAACAGCGGGGTGTAACCCGAGAACAGCAGCGCCACCAGACCGGCCAGCGGCAGCAGCAGGTACCAGCGCTCGCGCACGGCCGTCCAGGGGTTGGGGCACTCTTCCTTCGGCAGCCCCAGCAGTTGCTTGCGCCCGGCCTCCAGATGGACCATCCAGAACGCCGTGACGAAGTACAGGATGGCCGGGATGATCGCGGCCTTGACGATGGCCAGATAGGGCACGTTGATCGTCTCGGCCATGATGAAGGCCACCGCTCCCATCACCGGCGGCATGATCTGCCCGCCCATGCTCGAGGTCGCCTCCACCCCGCCGGCAAATGCCGGGCTGTAGCCGAAGCGCTTCATCAACGGGATGGTGAACTGCCCCGTCGTGACGACGTTGGCCACGCCGGAGCCGTTGATCGTGCCCATCAGCCCGGACGAGATCACCGACACCTTGGCCGGCCCGCCACGTGTGTGGCCGACGGTGCCCATCGCAAAATCGTTGAACAAGCGGATCATCCCGGCCTGCTCGAGGAAGGCACCGAACAGGATGAACAGGAAGATGAAGGTAGACGACACATAGGTGGGCGTGCCGTAGATGCCCTCGGTGCCGAAGCCCAGCGTGCTGACGATCTGGTCGAGGCCGTAGCCGCGGTGCGCCAGGGCGCCCGGCAAGTGCTGGCCGAACATGGCGTAGGCGAGGAAGGCCGCGCAGATCAGCGGCAGGCCCAGTCCCATCACCCGGCGTGCGGCTTCGAAGACCAGCACGATCGCCGCCACACCCACCACCCAATCCATCAGGATGAGTTCGCCTGCGCGCAGCGTCAGATCCGCCTCGAAGAACCACTGATACAGGCCCGTGGCAAAGCCGATGAGCCCGAGCGTGCCGCCGATCACGCGTCCGGTGTGCCCTGCCTTGCCTTCTCGGTCGCCGAACGGCGGATACAGCGTGAAGATCAGCAGCAGCACGAAGCCCACGTGCACGGCTCGGATCACCTGGCTGGACAAGGGATGGAAAGCCGCCATCCCGATCTGGAAGGCCGAGAAGGCGATCGCGATCCAGAAAGCCGCGCCCGTGAGCGTGCCGTGGGGGAGATCCTTGTTGTCGCTCACAGCGCCACCTTCAGGTCACTTCGTGGTCCGCCTCGCGGCCGTGTTCCGGGCTCGCACGCGCGGCGGGATGTGCGTTCGGGCATGGCTTCGCATCAGTTGCGGTGCGCGGTGTCATGCCTCTCGGAGCCCCGACAGTGCCGGGGCAGGGTATCGATCCCGGCTTCAGGGGGGCGGGCGGCCGGTCGGACGATCCACCGATCCGATGGCCGCCGCGACTGCCACGCGTGGAGCCGGTTGTCTAGAGGGCGGGCCCGGGAGGGC
>CAZFVH010000183.1:0-7335 GCA_964522465.1 uncultured Rubrivivax sp.
CATGCCGCTGCCGCCCAAGGTGCTGCGCAAGGGCATCACCGACATGGTGCGCATCAGCGACGCCCGCATGAGCGGCACGGCCTACGGCACCGTCGTGCTGCACACCGCGCCCGAAGCGGCGGCCGGCGGGCCGCTGGCGCTGGTGCAAAACGGCGACCTGATCACACTGGACGTGGCCGGGCGCTCGCTGCACCTGCACGTGGACGACGCCGAGCTCGAGCGCCGGCGGGCCGCCTGGACACCGCCCACGCCGCCGCTGGACAGCGGATACTGGAAGCTCTACATCGACCACGTCCTGCAGGCCGATGAGGGCGCCGACCTCGACTTCCTGCGCGGGCGTCGCGGTGCCTTCGTGCCCAAGGACAACCATTGAGCACCGAACCCATGTCCAGGATCGCCCTCGTCACCGGCGCCAGCAGCGGCATCGGCCGGGCCTGCGCGCAGGCCCTGCTGCGTGAAGGCTGGCACGTCGTCTTCACCGGCCGACGCGCCGACGCGCTGCAGACGGCCATCGACGCCTGCGGCGCCGATGCCGCGCGGGGCCTCGCCCTGCCCTCCGATGTCTCCAAGGAGGAAGAGGTGCAGGCCCTGTTCGCACAGATCCGGGCGCGCTTCGGCCGGCTGGACCTGCTGTTCAACAACGCCGGCGTCTCCTCGCGTGCCACCACGCCCGACGATCTGTCGGGCGCCGAGTGGCGAGCCGCCGTGGACGTCAACCTGCACGGCATGTTCTATTGCCTGTCGGCGGCGTTCAAGCAGATGCGCGAGCAGGCGCCGCAGGGCGGTCGGATCATCAACAACGGCTCGATCTCGGCCACCACGCCGCGGCCCGGCTCGATCGCCTACACCGCGACCAAGCATGCCGTCAGCGGCCTGACGAAGACGGCATCGCTCGACGGCCGGCCCTTCGACATCGCGGTCGGCCAGATCGACATCGGCAACGTGGCGAGCGACATGACGGCGCGCATGGCGGTCGGCGTGCCACAGGCCGACGGCAGCATCCGGCCCGAGCCTCGCATGGACATGTCGGCCGTGGTCGAGACCTTCATGGCGATGACCCGACTGCCGCTGAGCGCCAACGTGCTGTTCACCACCGTCATGGCCACGAAGATGCCCTTCGTCGGCCGCGGCTGAGCATCCGGGCGGGACGGCGGGCCGCCAGCGCCCGCCGGCAGCGCCGCCCGACGCGAGACCGCCCTACACCCCCACGGAAGACCTCTTCACATGGCACACATCGGATTCATCGGCGCCAGCGGCATGATGGGCCACGGCATGGCGCGCAACCTGTTGGCCAAGGGCCACGCGCTGACGTTGACCGTGCATCGCAACCGCGACCGCGTGGCCGACCTGCTCGGGGCCGGCGCGACCGAGGCGTCGTCCGCGGCCAACCTGGCCGCGCGCAGCGACCTGGTCTTCATCTGCGTGACCGGCTCGCCCCAGGTCGAGGCCTGCGTCAGCGGCCCGGGCGGGCTGCTCGAGGGCGCGCGCGAGGGCCTGATGATCGTCGACTGCTCCACCAGCGAGCCCGACTCCACGGCCCGGTTGCGCGAGCGCTGCGCCGAGGCCGGCGTGAACTTCATCGACGCACCGCTGTCGCGCACGCCGGTGGAGGCCGAGGCCGGGCGGCTGAACGTGATGGTCGGCGCCGACCCCTCCGTGTTCGATGGCCTGCAGCCGGTGCTGAAGTGTTTCGCAGAAAACGTCTTCCACGTCGGCGGACCCGGCGCCGGCCACACCATCAAGCTGCTGAACAACTTCATCGCCCAGGCGGTGTGCACCGCCACGGCCGAGGCTTTCGCCGTGGGGCAGCGCGCTGGCTTGAAGCTGCAGGCGCTGGTCGATCTGATCTCGGTCGGGCCGGTCAACAGCGGGCTCTTCCAGGCCATGGCCAAGACGCTGAACGGCCAGATGGACGGACTGAAGTTCGAGCTCGACAACGCGCGCAAGGACGTGCGCTACTACACCCATCTGGCCGAAGGCCTGGCCATCCCCACCGTGATGGGCGAGGCGGTGCACCAGTCGCTGGTGCTGGCCAGCGCGCTGGGCCACGGCCGCAAGTTCGTGCCCTCGCTGGTCGAGGCGCAGGAGCAGCTGACCGGGGCGAAGATCGTCGGGCCGCGAGCGGGCTGACCGTCAGGGTACCCGCCGTCGGCGCCTGCCCACCGGGGCGGCATCCCGCCCCGATGGCCGAGACAGCCGCACGCCTGCACCAACCCCTCGTCCGAACCCCACCCTCAGGAGACCGCCGATGTCACTTGCCTGCGTGATCCACGCCGCCCACGACCTTCGCGTCGAGCAGGAGACCGCGCGCGCGCTCGGCCCGCACGACGTGCTGCTGCGCCTGGGGGCCGGCGGCATCTGCGGCTCCGACCTGCACTACTACAAGGAGGGCCGTGTCGGCGCCTTCGTCGTGCGCGAGCCGCTGGTGCCGGGCCACGAGGCCTCGGGCGTGGTCGAGGCCGTCGGGGCCGAGGTGACGGGCGTGCGGCCTGGGCAGAAGGTCGCGATCAACCCGTCGCACCCCTGCGGCCGCTGCGACTACTGCCGCGCCGGCCGCGGCAATCTGTGCCGGCACATGTTCTTCCTGGGCAGCGCCAGCGTCTTCCCGCACGCCCAGGGCATGTTCCGCGAGCGTTTCGTCATGGGCGAGCGCCAGCTCACCCCCATCGACGAGCCGCACATCTCGCTGGGCGAGATCGCCTGCGCCGAGCCGCTGTCCATCGGGCTGCACGCCGTGAACCGCGCCGGCCCGCTGCTGGGCGAGACCGTGCTCGTCACCGGCGGCGGCACGATCGGCTGCATGACAGTGATGTCAGCGCGGCTGGCCGGCGCGGCGCACATCATCTGCTGCGACATCACCGACCGCGCGCTGGAGATGGCGCGCACCGTCGGCGCCGACCGCACGGTGCGCAGCGACCAGGTCGACCCGGCCGAGCTCGCCGACATCGCCGAGGTCTCCTTCGAGTGCGCAGGCAGCACGGCGGCCCTGGCCACCTGCCTGAAGGCCACGCGCCGGGGCGGGCGCATCGTGCAGGTCGGCACGCTGCCAGCCGAGGTGCCCTTCCCCGCCAACAGCATCATGGCGCGTGAGCTCGACTACCGCGGCGTCTTCCGTGCCCACCTCGAATTCGACTGGGCGGTGCAGGCCATCCGCACGCGCCGCGTCGACGTGCGGCCGCTGATCAGTGCGCAACTGCCGCTGCAGCGCTCTCGCGAGGCCTTCGAACTCGCACTGGACAAGACCCGCAGCACCAAGGTGCAGGTCGTCGCCGAGGCCTGAGAGGCTGACAGCCCGCCGGCGCAGGACCCACGCGCGTCGCTGACGTCACGCCCGACACCATTCCCAACGCGTCCCACCCGCTACAAGCTGACCAGGAGACCCCTTCCCATGTCCCAGAGACTCGCCGGCAAGACCGCCTTCCTCACCGCCGCCGGCGCCGGCATCGGCCGCGCCACGGCGCTGGCCTTCGCCCGCGAAGGCGCACGTGTGATCGCCACCGACCTCAAGCCCGAGTTGATGGCCGACCTGCGCGGCATCCCGGGCATCGAGATCGAGAAGCTCGACGCGCTGGACGCCGCCGCCATCGCCGACGCGGCGGTGCGCCACCCGGATGTCGATGTGCTGTTCAACGCCGCCGGCTACGTCCACCACGGCACCGTGCTCGACTGCACCGAGGAGCAGTGGGACTTCGCCTTCAACCTGAATGCGCGGTCGATGTTCCGCACGATCAAGGCCTTCGTGCCGGGCATGCTCTCGCGTGGCCGCGGCTCGATCGTCAACATCGCCTCGGGCGCCAGCAGCGTGCGCGGCGCGCCCAACCGCTTCGTCTACGGCGCGAGCAAGGCCGCCGTCATCGGCCTGACCAAGGCAGTGGCCATCGACTACATCCGTCAGGGCGTGCGCTGCAACGCCATCTGCCCGGGCACGATCGAATCGCCCTCGCTGCGCGACCGCATCGCCGCCCTGTCGGCCAGCAGCGGCAAGAGCCTCGAGGAAGTCGAAGGCATGTTCATCGCGCGCCAGCCGATGGGGCGTCTCGGGACGGCTGAGGAGGTGGCGGCGCTCGCCGTTCACCTGGCCAGCGACGAATCCGGCTTCACCACCGGCACGACCGCCATCGTCGACGGTGGATGGTCGCTGTGACAGGTCCGAAGGCAACGACCCGCGGGCCTTGCCCCAGGCCGTACGTCATGCCTTCTCCGTCTGCGGCCTTCCCTGCATGATCCCTCGCCCCGACACCCTGACGACACCCCTTCCCACCCCTGTCCAGTAGAGGACCTCCACCGATGAAACTCCTCCGCCACGGCCCCAAGGGCCACGCCCGCCCCGGCCTGCTCGACGCGCAGGGCCAGGTGCGCGACCTGTCCGCGCTGATGCCCGACATCACCCCGGCCACCCTGTCGCCCGCCGGCCTGGCCGCGCTGGCCAGCGTCGACGTCTCGACCTTGCCCGTCGTGCCCCAGGGCGAGTTCCAGGTGCCCTGGACCGGCATGGGCAAGTTCATCTGCATCGGCCTGAACTACAGCGACCACGCGGCCGAGACCGGCGCGCCGATCCCGAAGGAGCCGATCATCTTCATGAAGCCCACGAGCGTGGCCGTGGGCTGCAACCACGACGTCGTGCTGCCCCAGGGCTCGGTCAAGAGCGACTGGGAGGTCGAGCTCGGCGTGGTCATCGGCAGCACGGCGCGCTACGTCAGCGAAGCCGATGCGCTGAAGCATGTGGCCGGCTACTGCGTCGTCAACGACGTCTCCGAGCGCGAGTACCAGATCGAGCGCGGCGGCACCTGGGACAAGGGCAAGGGCTGCGACACCTTCGGCCCGGTGGGCCCGTGGATGGTCACGGCCGACGAGGTCGGCGACCCGCAGAACCTGTCCATGTGGCTCGAGGTCAACGGCCACCGTTGGCAGAACGGCAGCACGAAGACGATGATCTTCGGCGTGGCGCAACTGGTGTCCTACGTCAGCCGCTTCATGTCGTTGTACCCGGGCGACCTGATCACCACCGGCACGCCCCCGGGCGTCGGCCTGGGCGCCAAGCCCAACCCGGTGTTCCTGAAGCCGGGCGACGTCATGCGGCTGGGCATCGAGAAGCTCGGTGAACAGCAGCAAAGCGTCTACGCCTGGGACCCGGCGCGCATCGACGCCTGAACCCCTTCCCCGACCGCCCCACCCCGCCATGACCGCACCGACCTCCCCCACGATCCGCATCCACGCGGCCGACAACGTCGTCATCGCACGCCGGCAGTTGCTCGGTGGCACCGTGATCGCCGAGGAAGGCGTGACGGTCACCGGCCTGGTGCCCCCAGGCCACAAGGTCGCCACGCGGCCGATCGGCGCGGGCGAGGCGGTCTGGCGCTACGGCCAGATCATCGGCCACGCCACGCAGGCCATCGCGCCCGGCCAGCACGTGCACGTGCACAACCTGGCCTTCAGCGATTTCGCCCGGGCCCATGAGCCGGGCGCCGGCGCGCTGCCTACCGACTACGCTGCCACGCCCGCCACCTTCGACGGCATCGTGCGCGCCGACGGCCGCGTGGCCACGCGCAACTACATCGGCGTGCTGACCAGCGTGAACTGCTCGGCCACCGCCGCACGGGCGATCGCCGACCACTTCCGCCGCGACATCCGCCCGGAGGCCCTGGCCGACTTCCCCAACGTCGATGGCGTGGTCGCGCTGACGCACGGCATGGGCTGCGCCACCGACAGCGCGGGCGAGGAATTGCGCGTGCTGCGGCGCACGCTGGGCGGCTATGCGCGCCACGCCAACTTCGCCGCCGTGCTGGTGGTCGGCCTGGGCTGCGAGACCAACCAGATCCAGGGCCTGATCGCGCAGGAGGGGCTGGAGGAAGGCGCCAACCTGCAGACCTTCAGCATCCAGGACACCGGCGGCACCGCCAAGACGGTGGCGCGCGGGGTCGAACTGATCAAGCGCATGCTGCCGCACGCCAACCGCGTGAAGCGCCAGCCGGTGCCGGCCAGCCACTTGACGGTAGGCCTGCAATGCGGCGGCAGCGACGGCTACTCCGGCATCAGCGCCAACCCGGCGCTCGGTGCGGCCGTGGACCGCGTGGTGCGCCACGGGGGCACCGCCATCCTGTCGGAAACCCCCGAGATCTACGGCGGCGAGCACCTGCTGACGCGCCGCGCCGTCAGCCGCGACGTGGCCGACAAGCTGCTGGCCCGCATCGCCTGGTGGGAGGCCTACACCGCGCGCAACGGCATGAAGATGGACAACAACCCGTCCGCCGGCAACAAGGCCGGCGGGCTGACGACCATCCTCGAGAAGAGCCTGGGCGCCATCGCCAAGAGCGGCAGCACCGCGCTCGTGGACGTGGTCGAGTTCGCCGAGGCGGTGCGCGCGCGCGGCTTCGTCTACATGGACACACCGGGCTACGACCCGGTGTCGGCCACGGGGCAGGTCGCCGGCGGCGCCAACCTGATCTGCTTCACCACCGGCCGCGGCTCGGCCTACGGCTGCGCGCCCAGCCCCTCGTTGAAGCTGTCGACCAACACCGCGCTGTGGACCAAGCAGCAGGAGGACATCGACATCGACTGCGGCACTGTCATCGACGGGCTGGAGTCGGTGGACGAGGTGGGCGAGCGCATCTTCCGCCTCATGCTCGAGACCGCCTCGGGGCGCGCCACCAAGAGCGAGCTGCACGGCTACGGCCAGAACGAATTCGTGCCCTGGCAGCTTGGCGCGGTGATGTGATCACCCGCGGGGATGGAGGCCTGAACATCGTGACGCACGGGTGCTGAGCCCGCGCCGCGCCGTCATCGTTGACAGCGCGGTGTGTACTTGGCGGCGCCACGGCGCTGCTGGAGGGTCAACCCGGCTGCGAGCCCGAAAACCGATCCTCCAACCAAGCCAGCAAGGTCCGCAGCGTCTGCGCCTCCCCACCCACCGGGCGCCCGGGGCGCGCGCTGTCGTTCCAGGCGAACAGGTCGAGGTGGATCCAGTCCAGTGACTCGGGCACGAAGTCCTCGAGGAAGAGTGCCGCCGTGATGGCCCCGGCCATCGGGCCCTTGCCGGTGTTGACGATGTCGGCGATGTCGCTCTCGATCAACGGGTGGTAGTCGCGCCACAGCGGCAGGTGCCACAGCGGATCGTGCAGTGCCAGCCCGCGGTCGACAAGGTCGCGCGCCAGGTCCATGCGGCGGCAGAACAGCGCCGGCAGTTGCGGGCCCAGCGCCACGCGCGCGGCGCCGGTCAGGGTGGCCATGTCGATCATGACCTCGGGCGCGCGCTCGGCCCCGTAGGCCAGCGCGTCGCACAGGATGACGCGGCCCTCGGCATCGGTGTTGCCGATCTCGATGTGCAGGCCCTTGCGG